>JAFLKR010000072.1:0-5778 GCA_019163135.1 Desulfobulbaceae bacterium
GTGTGGCCTGGGTGGAAATGGACGGGCAGCGTCTGGCGGATGGCGTGATCTTACTTGAACAAGGGCTGGTGAAACATCAGGTCCGAGTGCGGATGGGGTGCCCGGCGATTGCCGGCTGAAAGCAATAGAGATAACGAAAAAGGGGGGACTGTCGGAGAATGGGGCAGCTCAAGCTGCATTTGCTTACATTCCTCCCCCTGCCCGCTGTCATCTTCGACTGTGGAGAGAAATCTCAACCTCTCAAAAGGGCGTGGCCATCGCTCCCTGGCGGTCGAGGGCAACGCGGATGCCAGATTCCAGTTCCAGATGCCGGAATGCCGGGCAACGGTTAATCGATAACCCTATCAATAACTTTTCTAATCATTTCAGCAAAATTATGAACAGAAACAGGTTTCAGCATAATCGCTTTAATCCCTATGGCTTTCAACGCAGCGGCAGACAGTTGCTCGTCATGGCCGGTACAGAGAATGATCGGAAGGTGTATTTGCTTTTCCTGCAGACTTCTGGCCAGATCAAGACCGGTTAAACCAGGCATGGTTAAATCGGTGACAATTAGATCCACCTCGTTACCATGCTGACAAATATAATCAAGCGCTTCGACACTTTGAACAAAAGAGGTGACTCGATACCCCAAGGCCTCGGTCATTTCCTTGCCGATTTCGACCAGAAAAGGATCGTCATCAACCAGCACAAGATGCTCATGTCCAGTCGGTGAAGGTTGCAAGGCAGCCTTCGGTACGTTCTCGACAAGGGCAACAGTCGGCAAATAAATATCAAATTGGGTCCCTTGCCCTTTTGGAGATGCCACCTCAATCAGCCCGTTCATGTTGCTGACAATCCCATGCACCATCGAAAGCCCCAGCCCCGTGCCCTCGCCCTTCTTTTTGGTGGTGAAGAACGGCTCAAAAACTCGATCCAGGAGATGCTCGGGAATCCCCCTGCCGGTATCGTTCACCTGGATATGGACATACTCCCCCGGTATCAAATGCTCATATCGCTCTGTAAAATCAGCGTCCAAAGACACATCCTCCAACCGGATCGTCAAAACGCCCTTACCATCCTCCATAGCCTGGCTGGCATTGGAACAAAGATTCATGATGATCTGATGGAGTTGCACCTCATCGGCGAGGACAAAAGCCTGGGAATCAAGGTGCGGCTCGATCACGACCGTGGTCGGCAGACTGGCGCGAATCAGACCAACCGCTTCCTCAACCGCCTGCCTCAGCAGCACAGGGCGTAGCTCCGTTGCGGACGGACGACTAAAAACGAGAATCTGCCGAATGAGATCACGGGCTCGCTCGGTGGCCGAAAGGATATTCGTTAAGAATCGATTGATTTCGGGGGTGGCTACTGCGGTTAAACTCCTTTGCAATATCTCCGTATAGCCCATAATCCCAGCAAGAATATTGTTGAAATCATGGGCGATGCCGCCGGCCAAGGTGCCGATGGCCTCCATTTTTTGAGCCTGACCCAGCCGGGCCTCCAGGCGTTTCCTCTCCTCTTCAGCCTGTTTCTGATCGGTGATGTCCCGGATAATGCCGACAATGAACTGTTCGCCGGTTTTATCCGTATACAGGGTTTTCTTGGTCAAGATACTATGGACAATGCCCTTGGCATCGGTAAAATCTTCCTCGTTGAAATTCACCCTGCCGCTCGCCAGAACCAATGAATCCTTGTCCCAGAATACCTCGGCCTCGGTTTTCGGGAAAAAGTCGAAATCGGTTTTGCCCAGAAGCTCGTTGCGGTTGCGGCCCATGAAAGCGCAGAGGGCGTTATTGACCAGGACCCAACGATGCTTGCGGTCTTTGACAAACAGGGGATCACCGACTGCATTGATGACCTCGTCCAGATAGTTTCTTGATTCCGCCAGAGCCTCTTCCGCCTGTTTACGAGCAGTGACATCGGCGAGAAACCCCTCGATGACAGCAGGGTTTCCGGTATCGTCATAGATCATGCGGGCACTGATGGACACCCAGATTTTCGTTCGATCCCTGCGATAGAACTGCCTTTCAAATCTTGGCTTGCCTCCCTGCTGCGAGATGGTCTTGAGCAGCGTATCGCGGTCATTGGGGTTCACGTAGAGTTGGCGCCTGATGTCGGTTACGCTGGCGATCAATTCTTCGGGCGAATCGTACCCAAGGATGTCGGCCAACGCCGGGTTCGCACTGATGAAACGGCCTTCTATCGTACTTTGAAACAGACCTTCAATCGCATTTTCGACGATACCACGATACTTTTCCTCGCTTTCCCTCAAGCCATTCATGGAATAACTGAGCTTGCTGGTCATGAGATTAAAAGTTTGGGCCAATACCCCAATCTCATCAGAGGAGTTTGCCTGCACGATCTGATTGAAATCTCCGCCGATGATCTTCTCTGCAACCTGCGTCATCTGACGGACCGGTCGTGTAATCGACCAGGCGACGAACATGCCGAGCAGACCGACCAGCACGGTAATGACAAAACCCGCCAGGCCCATAATGCGGACCATCTGGGTGCGACCGCCGCTGAGCACGCTGCGATAGGTCTGGAGTTCGTCCTCATACACGCTCGTGCCGATGACCCAGTCCCACGGCGCATAATAGGCAAGGCGGGCAATTTTCCAGCGTGGCGCCGCCTCTCCCAGGTTTTGCCAGCGATAACGCACGGTCGTCATCTCCCCTGGTTCGAGATCGGTCGCCCTGCTGATAATTTCCTGAATGACATGGCGCCCGTCGCTGTCCCGATTCGACCAGATATCTTCCCCGTCCCGCTCCCCTTTGTAGGAAATAATATACCGGCCGCGGTCCTCGCCCGCGCCGCCCAAGACATAGACATAGCCGGTCTTGCCGACATTGTTCTGGAGAATGGCGTTTCTGACCCGTGAGGCCACCAACTCCTGCTTGACGCCGACATAGAGCATGCCCACCAGGTGGCCGGTGGCATCGTTAATCGGCTCATAGGCCGTCAGGTACCAGGCGTTGACGACATAGGCGCGTCCGTGGTAGGTCGCCCCTTTGAGGATGGCTGCAATGACCGGGTTCTCCGCCCCATCAGGATTGACAGCTGGAATGTAGGATCCGATGGCCCGTTGGTTGGCCTCGGTCTTAACCGTGGTGGCAACACGGAGCATGTCGCCCTGTTCATTTATACGCTGGAAGATGGTGGCGGTTTCTCCGACCAGTTTGACGACTTCATCCACAACTGGGGTCTCGATTGCCGGATCGGTATTTTGGCCAAGCCATCTCCCCCCGATTAGAAACCTGGGCAGCTTGAGTGCCCTTGATTCCCTGGTGAATTGGTTGACCGCCGTCCATCCGGCCAGCTCATTTGCCAGACTGACGCCCCCGGAACCGGCCAGAAGGTACCGGGCCACCTTGAGGTTATTGTCAACTTGCAGTTGAACGGCTTCATCCTCAGTCCGCACAAGGTTGTAAACCCCTTGGGTGATATGATCAAGATCGGCCTCTATCAAGAGGTCGACCTCGTTCTGGGCAAGCCTGTTATACTGTCCGCTTTGCCAGATGGAGAGGAGGACGAGGGCGACCGCCGTAATCAAAACACTGCTGGCGCCCATCAAGGCAATTTTTGCACTCAGCCTCATGCTTCTGAATAGTTTAGACATGGGTAGGGAGGGGGATATAATAATTCAGTGGGAACACCCTTCTTAGGAAAAGACATACTTTTCACAGGGGGAACACGGGGGGAAATTTCACAACCTGTTAATTTTTCAATACAACAGGTGTAACACACGAAACCAGGGTTGAAACGAAGCGCCCCCTTACATTTCAAGTATAAGTGAAATTACCCGTTAACGTCTAGGTAATTTTACCCATTTCATCCTGACGATGGGGGGCGTGGTGCGGAGCAGATCTTTTTTACGGACGTGGTCTCGCAAAAAGGTGATTCCTGTCATCGAGGAGCAAAACAGCGATAAATATCTCTATTATTTCAAATGATTTACCCATGATATCGAATTGACCAAACAAAGAATTTCCTCCTTTTGGCGAAACCGTCATCATTGCTACTATGATATTTTCCTTTCGCTATCATTGGTCGCGATGCATATCCTCGGATATAATCGGGGTAATCTCGCGGATTGGGTCCATTGCGAAAAACGACAAAAAAACGTTACGCCCCTCATATTCCCCCTTGTTTTTTGGTCACTGAAGACCATATCCCAGGGGTCCCATCAAAAGCAAATACGTATCACCCACCCCTATGGCCGCAAAAGCTTCACCCCCAGCGGCGCCTCGACCACCCTTTTCGCCGAGGTCCCCAACAGTTCATGAATGATGACCTCCATGACATGCCACACCTTGACCCCATCGCGGATACACCCGGTGACCGATGTACCGGCACGGCCGCAGGCCATGTGCATATGCAGGAGCGGAACGCCCTCCTCATCCCGAAACAGGGTGCCGACCCCAGCAATTTCATGGACATTTTTCAGCTGCAGCTGCATGGCCTCCAGGGGCAGGCCACGGTCTATTCGCGGCCCAACCACCAGCCTGCTGCCATCATCGGCGCCGCCAACGATTACAAGGGAAGCGGCTTCAATATGCTGATCAATGGCGAACTGCTCAATAATCTGGTGGACGATCTCGCCATCCTCCAGTCGAAGCACAAAAACTCTGCCTGGTTGAGCCTCTGAAAATTTCATACTGCCCTCTCCTGAAAATCTCGATGTACTTAGTACCTTACTCCTAAAAATCTGACATAAAAAAACAAGAAAGCCACCGCCGGTTCCATATGCACACGAGGGTCGACCGGTTCGCTCAGGTTACATTGTATACCCAATCGCACCCTTTGCGCCTTTTGCAACGGGCGGCCGTTTGATGTGTTCAAATTTCGAACTGACCCAGGCGTGCAGGAGGAGTTATTGCTCAGTGAAAAATATTTGTCAACCTTATCAACATGTGCTACCCCTTTCCAAGAGATTGTCCGTGCTGATCGGTCGACAAGCACGTTGTGCTTACTTACCGCACCTATCCATTATTATCAGGAGGTTTTCCGTGAAAAGTCTGAAAGGTACCCAAACCGAAAAAAACATTCTCACCGCTTTTTGCGGCGAATCCCAAGCCCGCAACCGCTATACCTATTTTGCCAGCAAGGCGAAGAACGAAGGATACGTCCAGATAGCTGACATCTTTGAAGAAACAGCAAGTCAGGAGAAAGAGCATGCCAAGCGGTTGTTCAAACTGCTGGAAGGTGGCGAAGTAGAAATCTGCGCCGCCTTTCCGGCCGGAGTTATCGGCACCACGGTCGAGAATCTCACCGAAGCGGCAGGGGGAGAAAACTACGAGCATACAACCATGTATCCTGAATTTGCCGAGACTGCCAAGCAAGAGGGATTCCGCGAGATCGCCACCATCTTTATGGCCATCGCCGTAGCTGAAAAGCAACATGAAAAACGATACCTCGACCTCAAAGCCAACATCCTCGCTGATAGAGTCTTCAAACGCGACAAGAAGGTCACCTGGCGCTGCCGCAACTGCGGCTATCTTCATACCAGCACTGCCGCTCCGGAAAAGTGCCCGGCCTGCGATCATCCCAAGGCTCATTTTGAACTGTTTGGTGAAAATTACTGATCGTTGCCCTCTGACATGATATTTCGAGCCCTGGTGTCCCTTGCCCAGGGCTTTTTTTTGACGCAGTTCCCGAATGGCTGTCTCCCCTGCTTCCATCAGCAACTACCGCCCGATGCCCGCGATTCGCTATTGCAAAGCGTTGACATCGCCTCCCCTTTCAACAGTCTCTTGGTAGACTCTAAGGGTTCACCTGTCACCACCGATGCAGCGG
>JAFLKR010000072.1:5788-14932 GCA_019163135.1 Desulfobulbaceae bacterium
CATGGCCGGATTCGCCATGTTTTCTCTCAAAGATCCTTCTTTGCTCGCTTTTGATTTAGCGACAAACGCGGTCTGACAAGCCTCATCGACTCTGTACTGCGGCGAATGCGCCGAAATCCTTTGCCGACCACTTAAAAAACAGATTTTGAAAAATACGTGGTGGGCCCATGCTTTAGTTGGGACTGGGACGACATGTCCGACCTAAGGGTTCACCTGTCACCACCGATGCAGCGGCTGAATTAAGACATTCCATCTTCAGGCTTGCACTAAAAATGCATGTAATATTAAAAAATTTAGAACGAATCCCCCCTATGAAAAAGAGGTCGTACTATGGCAAGAAAAATTTATTTTGGATTAATATTTAAAATCATCGTAGTTCTCGTATTTTATATATTATCTATAATAATTACGGCATTTGTTTCTTACGATGATCTGGTAACTACTGAAAAGAAGGCGGGAATACTTGAACTTTCGTACGGGATACTCAACAATATACTCGAATCACGGCGACATGAGAAAAATTACTTTTTATATGGGAACGAGGACTCACTTTATGAAAATATAACTATATTGGAAAAATCAAAAGAGATAGGTGAAAAAATATTAAAAAATGAAAAAAATTTATCCATAAATCCTAATTTAATAAAATTAGATAAAAACATAACAATATATTCAAATAAAATATACGAATTATTATCTATAAATAAAACTGACATTGATAATTATAAAACTATCACCGAAGAGATAAGACATTACGGAAAAATAATAACTGAGATAAGTGAAGAAATTGTTGATACAGAAAAAAATCAAATACATACAATGGTATCAACTTTGATTGACCAATTAATCATATGGTCATCAATGGCAATATTCACCGGCATAATCCTTTCATTTTTAATAGTTTATTATATTTTCAAGCCACTCTCGGTTATAAAATCAGCAACCGAAGCTATCGCCGAAGGGAAGTTTAGAAAAATAGAGGTGATAAAAACCAAAGATGAAATACAGCAAGTTATGGAAACTTTTAATATCATGGTCTTCGAGTTGGAACGAAGGCAAGACCAACTCATCCAAGCTGAAAAACTTTCATCGCTGGGCACTCTCACCGCCGGAGTGGCGCATCAGCTTAACAACCCCCTGAACAACATCTCAACCTCCTGCCAGATCGCCATAGATGAGTTCGACGGTGGAGACACACCGCTCCTTAAACGAATGCTGAATAATATTTACCAGGAAACCTTGCGGGCGAGAGATGTCGTCAAAAGTCTCCTTGAGTTTTCCAGAACACAGAATTTCGCTTTGCGGGAAATCAATTTGGCCAATGTGATTAAAAAGGCGGTGATTTTAGCTCAAAGCCAAATGCCGCCCGACATCGCCATGTCAATAAAGATACCGGAAGATCTGGCTTTCCCTATGGATGTTCAACGGATGCAGGAAGTCTTCATTAATTTGATCATCAACGCTGCTCAAGCCATTCAAGGGCAGGGAAAGATAACGATTGCCGCCAATAAAGATGAAAATGCCCAAGAAGTGATTATCGAGATCAATGATACCGGCCAAGGAATATCAGAAAGAAACCAAGCCAAAATTTTCGATCCGTTTTTCACTACCAAGGAAGAAGGGCAAGGGACAGGTCTCGGCCTTTCGGTGGTATACGGTATTATTCAAAAACACCATGGCACTATTACCGTGCAAAGTAGTCCGGGTAAGGGTACATCCTTTTTCATACACCTCCCTCTCCGTCCTGAGAAAGAAAATGCATAAAAAGCAGGGGTATGAAAGATAGAAAAATTCTCATCGTCGATGACGAACCCATCGCTCGTGACAACTTGGCTCATATCGTGGCCAAAGATGGGTACACGGCTCGGGTGGCGGAAGACGGCCAGCAGGCAATAGAAATCCTCAAAAAAGAAGAAATCGATCTTGTCCTCACCGATCTGCGCATGAAAGGAAAGGACGGCATGGCTGTTCTTGACGAGGCAAAAAACCTTTGGCCTGCGATCGAGGTTGTGGTCATCACCGGATATGCAAGCGTGGACACTGCGGTCGAGGCCATGCGAAAAGGGGCGTATCACTACATTTCAAAGCCTTTCAAGATTAACGAACTACGGGCAATTATAGAAAAAGCGCTGGAGAAAAATTTATTACGCAAGGAAATCCATTCACTCCGGGAACAGGTTGATACCCAAAAAGGATCTTTGCGGATCGTTGGCCAGAGTCGAAAAATTCAAGCGCTCCGAGAAGCCATCAACCAGGTGTCTCAATTGGATTGCAATGTGTTAATCCAGGGAGAAACCGGCACGGGCAAAGAGTTGGTTGCCAGAACCATACATGAATTAAGTCCCCGTTCCGGAAAGCGCTTTGTGGCGATTAACTGCGGCGTGTTCACCGAGGAACTGATCGCCAGCGAACTGTTTGGTTACGAACGGGGTGCGTTCACGGGGGCAAGCAAGGTGAAAAAAGGCCTCCTTGAAAAAGCCGAAGGAGGCACCGTATTTTTTGATGAGGTGGGAGAGTTATCTCTTTCCATGCAGGTAAAATTATTACGTGTTCTGCAGGAGCGGACCCTGCTGCGCGTTGGCGGCACAGATGAGATTGCCGTAGATTTCAGAGTGCTGGCTGCGACCAACAAAGATCTCAAAAGAGAAACCGAGGGAGGCGCCTTCAGGTCGGATCTCTACTATCGACTCGATGTCTTGACCATCAACGTTCCCTCGCTCTCCGAGCGAAAGGAAGACATCCCATTGCTTGCTCATCATTTTCTTGCAAAGCATGTCCATCTTGGCAAAACAGCACCTCGATTGTCACCTGAGGCGGAACGTCGTCTTATGCTCTATGATTATCCAGGAAATATCAGGGAGTTGGAAAATGTCGCCCAGCGCATTCTTGTCTCTTGCGACGGCGATGTCATAGAACCGCAGCATATTGCTGGTGTTTTTGGCGACACGGAAGGAATGATAATCCGTGATCAACGCGAGAACTGGCCTTCCCTGGAAGAACATGAAAAACAATATATTCTCGAAGTGCTGGATGAGGTGGAAGGCAACAGGTCGGCTGCCGTAAAAATTCTCGGGATCGACAGAGTCTCCCTGTGGCGAAAAATAAAACGATACGGCCTGGAAAATCCAGATGCATAAAACCGGTTCCGTCAGCCACTGTCAGCCACCTTTTCCTTTTTCCTGGATGCCTTGGAAACCGCTTAGGTAACCAGGATATATTTATGATCTGTGAACAGCGGGTCGATTATCTCGCTTGCGTTCGCCACCAACTGCAGTTTCAACCCTTCCGTCACATCTGCATCTAGAGCCTCCACCTCTTCCTTGTTGGCCAACGGCAAAAGCACCAACCGCACCCCTGCTCTTTTAGCGGCAAGCACTTTTTCTCTGATTCCGTTAACAGGGAGGATGCGGCCGGTAAGGGTCATTTCTCCTGTCATGGCAACATCGCGCCGAGCTGGCCGTCGGGTGAGCAGCGAGAGTAGCGCCGCGAAAATAGTAACACCGGCCGAGGGCCCGTCTTTTGGGATGGCGCCGGATGGAAAATGAATGTGAACATCGGAGTTCCTGAAAAAATCGTCCTGAACTCCAAATTCATGGGTTTTGCTTCGCATAAAACTGAGCGCAGTCTGTGCGGATTCCCGCAGGACCTCTCCCAAGGAACCAGTAAGCATAAGCGTTCCCGAGCCTGGCATCAGGGCGGCCTCGACACTGATGATTTCCCCTCCTGTCTCAGCCCAGACCATCCCGGTGGCAATACCGATTTGCGGACCGGCTACGGCCGCTTCTCGGTGAAATTTACGAGGGCCAAGCAATTGGCTCACGGTATCGGCATCGATGGCTACCTGCTCATCGTTGCGAGCATTGGATTTCAAGCAGAGCATAGCTATCTTTCTGCATATATCGGCGATTTGACGCTCAAGGTTCCGCAACCCAGATTCTCTGGTGTAGTCGCTGATCACTCGCAATAAGCCTTCCGAGGAAAACTGGACGGAGGATTTGGAAAGACCTGCTATTTTGAGTTGCCGGGGAAGGATGAATTGCTGCGCGATGTTTAGCTTTTCTTTTTCCGTGTATCCCGAAAATTCGATACATTCCATGCGATCAAGCAACGGACCCGGAAGTTTTGCCAAATCGTTGGCAGTCGCAATGAACATAATTCTTGAAAGATCAAACGGCAATTCGAGGTAATGATCCGTGAAGTGAACGTTTTGTTCGGGATCAAGCACTTCAAGAAGCACCGATGCGGCATCACCCCGGAAATCCTGACCAATTTTATCGATTTCGTCGAGCATGAGCACGGGATTATTCACTCCGGCCCGTTTCAGCTCGTTGATTATGCGGCCGGGCAAGGCCCCGACATACGTGCGCCTATGACCACGCAACTCAGCCTCGTCGCGCAAACCAGCCAGAGAAACACAGATGAATTGGCGCTGTAAAGCCTCTGCGATGGCCTTGCCAACCGACGTTTTCCCCGTCCCCGGGGGGCCGGTGAAACACAAAATAGGCCCCTTCCCCATCTGGACAAAAAGCTTCTTCTCCAATACATCCTTTACCGTCGCACGCAATTCATCAAGATTGACCGGTTTACCCAAATAGTGCGCAGCTCCTTTTTTCAGCGCATCCACCGCCGAACTGACGGTTGCGAAACCCGTTACCATAACGACAGGAATCTCCGGAGCTATCCGATTGATCTGCTCCAGCAGTTCAATTCCGTCCATGCGCTCCATTTTAAGGTCTGTGATGACCAGGTCGATATCTTCCCGCGCCATGACCTCCAGAGCCTCGGCCCCATTCCCGGCGCAATGGCAGGTATAGCCTTCCTTCTTGAGAACATGCTCCATGTTGGCACGGGCGATCTCTTCATCGTCAACGATAAGGATAGTTTGCCTTGCCTTGCTGCAAAGCGTTTTAGCCGCAAGGAATTCGAGAATCCGCTGCTTGACCTGCGCCAGACCGAAATGGCGGGTATCGAGAACGGATTGCGCCCGTGCAAGATCAAGTTTGCACTGTGAGGACTTGTTCCAAGGTAACGAGAGAATTAGTTCAATATAATTAAATCCCACCGAATATTCCGCCACAGCGGCATCCGTTTTTTCCAGCTTTTCCAACTCACTGGTCACCGCTTCCAAGATGTTGCAAGGGAGCTGCGCCTCTTTTATTTTAGCCCGGAGATCCCCCAAGGGGGAGGGAGAAACCGGCTGATCTTGCGGTTTACCTTCTTGCTTTTCTCTTTTTTTACTGAAGAACATGCTGGATTTCCTTTCTTTTGCATTGCGTTTGCAATGAGATTTTATGATCGAATGTGCCTAATGAAATAAATCCCTCAAAAGAACAACCGAATTCAGTCCTGCAATAATGATACCTTAAAGAGCTGCTGTAGGGAGCCTTAAAAAGGTCCCTTATTAAGTATAAGGATAGGATTAGGTTGCTCTAACCCGTTTCCACCCTCTTTTTTCTCGGCAGCAATTCGCTGCACCCTCCCTCGCCATAAAGTCCAGGGCTCGACCATGTTACATGGCTCATGGCTTGAAATTGCAAAATGCAACATCAAAAAGGACGATTTACTATCGATCAGCCGACTCCATGTTGCTTTATGCAACGCCTGGCGCGACTGCCCCAACACGACTATTTGTAATAATATTAACAATTCAAGCATATTAGAGAAATATCTATCTTGGCACGCTTCTTGGAATAATTCTGGCACAGGTAATCAAAAAATCTTTACCGGAAGTAATAGAAACAGGCCATGCAAAACGAAAGAGTAGTTTCCGGAAAAAACCAAAAGGACAACAGCTCCATCGAGGATGCACCCTTTACGGGACGACCGAAGGAACGGCCTTTTATTCTCGCGGTCACGCGAAATGGCCATATGTCCGAACACGTCATGGATTACGCCGTGAACGTTGCGCATCGTATGCAGTACGGCATTTTAGCGGTGCATGTTGATACGCTTCCTTTTTTCAAAGATATGGGAAAGCGCAGCAAACTTTTTGCCGTTGCCATGCGCGAAAGCGCCGCCCTCTTGAGTGAAAAAGCGCGGAACAAGGAAGTGACCGTGGAGCACCTTGCAGAACTCGGCAAAATCGGCAGCGTTGTCAACAGATTGTGCCGCTCTAAAAAACGTATTGAATTCGTGGTGATCGACAAAGGGATCCGTCTGGAAGAAGTCGCCAGACAATCACCAGTTCCTGTCTTTCCAGTTACCACGACCCCAATAGGCCAATTCAACAGAAACATTTTTAATAACTCAAAAAGAAAAGGAGTATTCGCGATGACTACCATGAGCAAAAAACGGCATTTCAAAAGTTGTTTCCTTTTTGGCGCGTTGACCGTGGGCTTGTATGCAGCGGTGTTTGCCAATCAAGGCGTTGTTATGACTTACTTCACCAAGGGGGGCTTGTTCGCTCTGCTACCGGTGGCCACCGTGTTTGCCGTTTCCTATTTCCACGGCAATTTCACGAGTTCCTTCTGGTCCGCACTTGGCATTGAAGCCTCTAAGCAGACCACGGCCAAACGGGTCGAATCCGGTCCGCAGGTTACAGATGCGGTAACCGCTCCTCGACCGGATACCCGGCCGCGTGCTCAGCTTAACGCTTGAAGTTAGCCGCAATAACGATCCCCTGAGACAGGGTTGCCAGCTATCGCAACACTTGCGGTACAATTATTACCTAAAGGAGCAAACAAATGCATGGGCCAATCAGTGAAGTCATCCAATTTATCGACCTTAACGCGTATACGATCACATTTTTATTCATTGTCGGTTTTATCGGCGGGCTCGTCAGCGGATTCATCGGTTCCGGAGGGGCCTTTGTCCTTACACCGGGTATGATGAGCCTGGGCGTTCCAGGAACAGTAGCTGTTGCCAGCAATATGTGCCATAAATTCCCCAAAGCCCTTGTCGGGGCCATCAAGCGGTACAAATATGGCCAGGTCGATATTAAGTTAGGGTTGATCATGGGTCTTTTTGCTGAGATCGGCGTCCAGGTAGGCATAATGCTACAAAAGTATATTTTGGATAAATGGGGTCAAGCCGGATCTAATTTGTACGTGAGCGTTATTTTCGTCCTGGTTCTGGTCATTGTCGGGTCCTTTGTCATGCGCGACGCGATCAAGATGAAGCGCGCCACCGACGATACCGATACTGGAACTTCACTCGCCAAGCGATTGCAGCAAATCGAATTATGGCCGATGCTTACCTTTAAAACGGCTAACCTGCGCATCAGCCTGTGGTTTTTAGTGCCCGTCGCTATCGCCACCGGCATGCTGGCGGCAACCATCGCCGTGGGCGGATTCATCGGGGTTCCCGGACTGATGTACATCATTGGCGCCACCAGCATCGTGGCTTCCGCCAGCGAACTTGTAGTCGCCTTTGTCATGGGGCTCGGAGGCACGTTGATCTGGGCCTATTACGGCATGGTGGACATTCGCCTTGTTATGATTATTTTGGCGGGTTCGCTCTTTGGGGTGCAACTGGGTGCCATCGGCACGACCTATGTAAAAGATTACATGATCAAATATGTCATGGCGACAATCATGCTGATCGTCGCAGTCAGCCGGTTTTTCGCTATCCCTAAATATCTTAATGAACTGCACCTGATCTCACTTGCCGATAACCTCGTCGGATTCATGACCAAGATAAGTTTTGTCATCATGTGCCTGGCGCTGTTGATAGGCGCTTCGATAATCCTTACCAGCCTTTTTAAGGCGAGAAGACTGGAAAAAGCAGTCGTCGCCAATAGTTGACAACCCCTTCTGGGAGGTGCGTATGTCTGAAAGCAGCACAACTATCCTTGTTGCCATTGATCCGAGCAGCAGCGCCCGGAAAGCCTTTTTTGAACAGGCCCTCCGCTTGGCGATCTTTTTAAAAGCGCAACTGATCGCCATTTCGGTGACTCCTCGATATGAGGGGAATATGCACCGATGGAAAATCAGCAACGCCGATGTAGAGTTCAGTCGGCCTTTTGAAGAATGTCTGGAGGAAGTGCAGCAAGCAGCACTGGCTGCTGGACAAACGGTGCGCACCATCCACGCGACCGGAAATCCGGTTGAAGAGATTGTGAAGGTGGCGGAAGAGGAAAATGCTAGTTTGGTGCTTATGGGTTACCCAAAGCGTTCAAGGCTGGAACGCGTCATTCTAGGCAGAACAACAGCAAAGGTGATTGGATTCAGTCCCTGCGATGTGCTGATGATCCCTGAGAATTCCGAAATCAATTTTTCACGAATTCTCGTAGGCATCGATGGCTCGCGCTACAGCATGGAGGCGGGCCAGCGAGCTCTGGATTTAGCCCTAACCTTCGGAGGGGAAGTACATGCGCTGACGGTCATCGATATCCCCTTTGAACGCGGCATGCTCTATGGCGTACTTGAAGAGGCGTGGAAAAAAAGTTTCCCGCCTCTTCAGACTCTTGCAGGTCAGGGGGAGAGGTTGGGCGTACGAGTTATAAAAGAGATCCGCGAGGGATCTCCGTATGAAACCATCGTAAAATATAGCGAAGAAAAAAAGATTGAGCTGATCGTCCTGGGAACCTATGGCCGAACAGCGCTTGGCAACATTCTCATGGGGAGCGTGGTGGAGCGCGTTGCTTCAATTTCCGCACTCCCCACCTTAGTCGTGAAAAAGATATGATTCAGGACGACTGAGGAGCAGGTTGGTTACAGAAAACTTGAAATTCCCTGGAGAACGAGAAGAAGGTATCCTATTTGCCTGGGGCATGGGGGAGTAAAATGGAAATGACAACATATTTCACAGGAATGATATTGTCGGTGTGCGCGATTCACATGGCATCCGTCACCGTGTCCTATGTGCATAAATTATGGGCAAAATACTCTGGAGGAGAAAAACGAGTGAACGATCAATCCCTAGAGCGCAGTGATTGGTATGTCTTCTTTCATTGCTCTGATTTGCTGGGGGTGGAGCAACAGAAGAACTCCTTCGAAAATAAAGAAATTCATAAGGCGAACGCTATTAATCAGTCTAAACCGCAAAATAGACGCTCTGTAAGAATGCAGGCAAGGTAGAAAAATATTTTTAATGGTGAGGGGCTAGTTTTCTCTGTTTCCCCTGCCCCTTTTTATCCAAAATCGTCCCCTGCTGTCGTCGATTCCTAGATTGGCTGCAATATTTTTGAACAAGGGGAGGCGGGTC
>JAFLKR010000190.1:0-2110 GCA_019163135.1 Desulfobulbaceae bacterium
TGCCGGCCTTCTCGCCCTGCTGGCTGAGCAGGTTTTCATAGGAGGTGATCCGGGCTTTGGACTTGGAGCGGCGGCCCTTGGGACTCATTCGAATCCATTCGAGTTCGCGTTGCAGAGTCCGCTGCCGTTCGCTCTCTTTCTTTTCCTCCTGGGCCAACCGTTTTTGTTTCTGCTCCAGCCACGAGGAGTAGTTGCCCTTCCACGGGATGCCCAGGCCCCGGTCAAGTTCCAGAATCCAGCCGGCGACGTTGTCGAGGAAATAGCGGTCATGGGTGACGGCTATAACCGTGCCCGCATATTGCTGCAGGTGCTGCTCCAGCCAGGCTACCGATTCAGCATCGAGATGGTTGGTGGGCTCGTCGAGCAGGAGGATGTCGGGATTTTTCAGGAGGATGCGGCACAGGGCCACCCGTCGTTTTTCACCGCCGGAAAGCACCCCGGTTTTCATTTCCGGAGGCGGACAGCGCAGGGCCTCCATCGCCATCTCCAGGCGCGAGTCGAGGTTCCAGGCGTCGGTGGCGTCCAGTTTATCCTGGACCTGGGCTTGGCGATCGATCAGGGCTTGCATGGCGTCGTCATCCATGGGCTCGGCGAATTTTTCGTTGATGGCATTGAATTCAGCCAGCAGATCAACCGTGGCTTGCGCCCCCTCCTCGACGATTTCACGAACGGTTTTTTCCGGGTCAAGGGAGGGTTCCTGGGGGAGATAGTCGATGGTGAACCCCTCGGAAAGCATGGTCTTGCCGTCGAATTCCTGGTCGATGCCGGCCAGAATGCGCAGGAGCGTACTCTTGCCCGAGCCGTTAAGCCCCAGCACCCCGATCTTGGCCCCGTAAAAATAGGAGAGGGAGATGTCCTTGAGGATTTGTTTCTGATTATATTTTTTGCTGACTTTGATCATCGAGTAGATGATTTTGTTCGGTTCGTTGGCCATACGTTTTTTTCATCCTCACTGCGGGTAAATGGAAACCGGTACAACCTCGAAACCTTGCGGCCCGAGATCTTGCGTGGCTGCTGCGCCCTGGTAGTAAAAAAGGGGTGGGTGCCGCATCAACTGACGGACGCCCGGCATAATTGCCGTTTATTCTACCCGTAAAGGAAGCATCCGGCAATTCCTGTTGCACTGCCAACCCTGCCGATCTGTTTTCCTCAAGCATAAGCAGTTTGGGGCGGAATGAATTTTCTGGAACGGAATCATGGGCCTCAGGGGTTCCTGTTGATCCGATGGGCCATCAAATCAGGATGCCGAACCCGTTCAATCGAAAGCAAGGGCTGCTGGTTGCGGCGGGGCGATGCTTTTCCCCTTGCATTCTTGCCGTGGGCCTGTTTTTCTTGGCGCGATGATGCTTTCCGGACGAGGAGAGGGGCAGGTGCAAACCGTTGTTCCGGGAAAAAAGACGATACCTTTTATGGAGTATGTATATGTCTAAGATCGTACAGTTTATCTTGCTGGTCATGGTCGTGATCAGTGCTTCGGGCTGCGGCACCAAAGAGATGTTGGGCTTCGGCGGTAAGGATAAAAACGCGTATAATGGCCCGGAGTATCCCGCGACCAGCAAGGTTGCCACCGCTTTTCAGCCGACCCAGGTGCCTAAGTCCTGCCGGGTTTTTGCCGAGGTCCTGGTGCAGTTGCCGCCCAAAATTTCGGGTAAAAATATTGAAAACACCATTCTCGCCGAGGCCGGTAAAAGAGGGGCGGATCAAGTGCTTATCGGGCAAGGTCGTCAGGGTAAAAGCGACGATGGCGTCCAATTTCTCTATTACGGCCCGAAAAAGGAATATCTCTGCTCCGAGCAGTGGAGCGGTTGGAAGTTCGGCTACAACCTTTGGGAAAAACAGGGGGAATGGGTAAGTGTCGGCTATAAGGAATGGGGCAAGGCCGAAGTCAGCTATGAGACCCCGCTGGTGCTGCAAATGGCTATGCTGCGGTGTCAGTAAGCACCGTGCGGTTGCACCCTCCCCCTGTTTTTTGATTGATTGCCGATGCCGGCCGGCAACGACCGGCATCGGCAATCATGCCCGCACCTCCTGCTCTTGCTGCCCGCATCCAGGACCTCCAGTCCTTGAGCTGCGCTTGGGCGATACCATCTTTTCGGAGTATCCCTCCCCC
>JAFLKR010000190.1:2210-14498 GCA_019163135.1 Desulfobulbaceae bacterium
CCCTCGTTCAGCCTCGCCCTTGCCGGCGAAGGAGAAAAGGTGAAGATCCATTCTTGCCGAGGCTGCGGGCTGCTGCGGCAGCGATTGCTCGGCATGGGTATTCATATCGACGACGAGATTGTCGTTGTCAAGAGACAGAACGGCGGGGCGATGCTCATCGAAAAGACGGGGAGCCGCTATGCCCTGGGGGGCGTAATTGCCCATAAAATTCAGGTAACCAGTTGTTAAAAGGGGAAATAACGTTGGCTGATATCTCCGTTGGAGAAAAAGGCGTGGTGCTAGGTTTCACCGGGGGCACCAATGCCTACCGGCAAAAATTGCTGGCCATGGGGCTCAGCAAAGTGACGGAATTTGAGGCGGCGAGAATGGCGCCGATGGGCGATCCGGTGGAGATCAGCGTGCGTGATTTTAACCTCAGTCTTCGCAAGGAAGAGGCCAGGGCCTTGCGGGTCGGGGGGATTGCGCAATGAAAACCCGCATCATCGGAGTCGTCGGCAATCCCAACTGCGGCAAGACCACCCTGTTCAACAGTCTGACCGGCGCCAAGCAGCGGGTCGGCAACTGGCCCGGGGTGACGGTGGACCGAAAGACGGGTGCGTATCGCTGCAGGATGTCGCCCTCCATTTTAAGGTGGATGTTGAGACCGTTCGGCCGCTGCTTGCGGTCTGGATCAACAAAGGCAAGCTGCAAAAACAGGCCGGAGTGGTCGGCGCCTGCAACGGCTGTTGCAAATGCGACCTGGCAACCATTGAGACCTATGAATGGCTGGAATGACCATTTTGAGGTTGCGACCGAAAAGATTGTCTATTAACAATACCGCTGCGCTTTGTTACAAAAAATCATTAGATAACACCATTCATAAAAGGAAAGAGAGATGACCAAAAAACTGAACAAAACCCTTGCCCTGACCGCAGCTGGAATGTTGTGCCTGTTCAATACGCTTCCCGCGCAGGCGGCCCCAGCGAAATCCGAAATGGAGCAGCTCAAGCAACAGGTGCAGCAGTTGCTGCAGCAAAATCAGCAGCTCAACCAACGGCTCACCGAGATGGAAAAGAAGCAACTGCCGGCCCCGACCGCAACCGCAGAGGCGACGCCGCCCGAACATGAGGTCGCCCGAAATAAGGCGGTCATCGAAGAAGAGGTGGCCCGTCAACTCAAGGAAAAAGGCGGTCAGCGGATCAACGATTTCGTCACCCTGAGCGGTTCCATCGAGGGCGACTATAAACTGGGAAAAGATTTTGCAGGGACCCACACCAGTGCATTTGTGCTCGATACCGTGGAACTGATCATGGATGTGAAGGTGACCGACTGGGCGACCGGAAAAATCGTGGTCGATTATGATGGGGATGACGAAGATCGTCTCTACATCGACGAGGCCCACATTACCCTTGGCAAGACCGAGAGCTTTCCCTTTTTCCTGACCGGTGGCAAGGTGTATGCACCTTTTGGCGATTTTTCCACCAATATGATCCAGGATCCCCTGACCCTGACTCTCGGCGAGATCGTCGAGAAAGGGGCGATTGCCGGGTTCGAGCACAACGGTTTCACCGGGACTGTTTTCGCCTATAACGGCATCGACGAGAATGACCCCGCCGACCCTGATCCTAAAAACGACACCATCAACGGCTACGGGGCCTCTTTAGCCTATAGCTACGAGAAAGAAGAAGCTGCAGTCAATGCCGGTATTTCCTGGGTGAACAATATCGCCAGTTCCGGTGGTATCTCCGACTGGCTGCCAACGGCATCCAATGGCGAGACCATGCTTTCAGAAAGCGTTTCCGGGCTCAGCCTCAATCTCGGCGGCAAATACGGCCCCTTCTCCCTGCTCACCGAATACACTACGGCGCTGGACAGCTTTACCGCAGCGGAACTCCCCTATGGCGCTGGCGAGGGCGCGGAACCCAGGGCCTGGAACAGCGAGCTGGCCTACACCACCGCCCTGCTGAACAAGGAAACGGTGTTTGCCATCGGCTATCAGAAATCCTGGGAAGCGGTCGCTTTGGCGTTGCCGGAACAGCGGTATAGCACCTCGGCGGCCATGAACATCTTTGACGGTACTACCGTTATTCTCGAATATTATCTGGACAAGGATTATTCGCTCAGCGATGGCGGGACCGATGACGATGGCTACGGCTTCACCACCCGACTCGCTTACGAGTTTTAAGGAAGGGCGCTCCAACTCCTGGGAAAGGTGCATTTTTTCCAGGAGTCTTGTTGGCCTGGAGGCTGACGATGAGGGCTGAATAGCTTATTCTTAAGCAATCTAGCCCTCATTTTTTTTTTGGTTTTTTATGTTGCGAGGAGAGGGCTCAACCTCGCACGACCGGGGGCCAACGCCGCTGCTGGCGGGGGGCGCCGGAGACCCGTGCTATCAGGCAAAAAAACCGGCACCGATTCTCGAGTCGTTGCGGCTTTCGGTGTTTTCGCCGGCTATTTCCTCTGTCCCTGGCTCCCGTTCGTCGCCTGGGAGCCAGGGACTTGGGTTCAATCAGCGATCATTGGCCTCGGCCCCGTTTGCCTGAGCAATTGATGAAGCTGGATGCAGTACTGCTGAAAGGGAGGCGCACTCCGATCTCGGGGCCTTTCCAGCTCAACACGCACGTCCTCCCGAATTCGCCCTGAATCCTGATCCATAAGCAGCACTCGATCCGCAAGCGTGACGGCCTCCTGCACATCATGGGTGACAAAAAGAATCGTCTGGCTTCGTTCCTGCGAGAGACTGAGCAACAGCTCCTGCATCTCGTCCCGGGTTTGGGCGTCAAGGGCGCCAAAGGGTTCGTCCATCAACAAGATCAAGGGAGAGAGTATCAACACCCTGGCCAGTGCCACCCGTTGTTTCATCCCGCCGGAGAGCGCCCGGGGCAGATGCTCGTCATACCCACGGAGACCGACCAACTCTATAAACCGGTCAACCTGGTGATTCCGTATCGCTGGCGTCCATCGTTTGCCACGCAGGCCAAAGGCGATGTTCTCGCGAACCGTCAACCATGGAAACAAGGCCTCTTCCTGAAAGACTACACACCGGTCTGGCCCGGGCCCGGAAATGGGCCGCCCCTCCAGCAGGCAGTGACCCCGGGAAGGCGAGAGAAAACCAGCGATGATCTTGAGCAGGGTTGACTTGCCGCAACCGCTGCGTCCTACCAGGCAAACCAGTTCGCCGCGTCGTATTGACAGCGATATATTGCGGAGCACCGGTTCTGCGGCGCCGTTGTGGAGAAAAGAATGACTGAGACCGGCAATCTCAAGGGTTATCTCGGTGTTACCGCTCGATTCCACGGACATTGTCTTCGTCTCCTTCATATCTGCCTTCGAGCGCTTTTGAAGCAAAGGCGCATCAGGGAGACCAGCAAGCGGTCGCAAATCCTGCCGATCATAGCGATGAGGATGATGCCGACCAAGATGATTTCGGTCTGGCCCGACATTCTCGCATCCATGATCACCGCCCCCAGACCGTTCGGGACGCCGGTGAGTTCGCCGAGTACCAGATAGGCCCAGGAAATGCCCATGCCCAGCCGTAGACCGGTGATAATATTGGGCATGGCCATGGGCAAGAGGATGGCAAAGATGCCACGAACCCGGGAAACGCCGAGCATTGCCCCGGCCTGATAGTAGATGGGAGCGACCAGCCGCGCGCCGGTCAGGGTATTTTGGTAGATCGGGAAAAAAGCGGCGATGGCCACCAGAAAAACCGTGGTCTTGATCCCGATGCCAAACCAGATCATGGCCAACGGCAGCCAACAGATGCCGGGTACCGCTCGTAGACCGTTGATGGCGCTGGAAAAAAGACGGTTCACCAGGGCTAGGCGACCGGAAAGGATGCCCAGAGGGATGCCGAGAACGGCGGCAAGGGAAAATCCCAGCAGCACTCTGGTCAGGGAGGCGGCGAGATCGACCAGGAATCTGCCGGCATAAGCCCCCTGACCGGCGTTGCCGAAGATATAGCGTATACCGGCATCCCATACCGTTAAAGGATGGGGCAGGAGATACACCGGAACGAGGCCAACGGCGCTCACCGCAAACCATAAAGTCAGAGCCGTCAGCGGGAGCAGCAGGGCCAGCAACGCTTCCTTTCCTTTCATGAACGGCTCCTCACCCGGACCTCACAGCTGCGGAGTCGAACCTTCTCGGGACGGCCGCAATCCAACCATCTGCTTGACACGTCGATCCCGTTCTCAAGAAATCGTTCCCCTCATGGCCCTGCTTGCAGGGATGCCCTGCCGACGAATTGCCGGTCAATAAGGCGGTCATAATCGGGCTGCCGGTCAATCACTCCCAGCGCCTGCATCCGCGCACCAAGCGCCTTGACCTGACGGATAAAGGCTGCATCCATGTTCCAGGCCAGTTCCATGTTTGAGGCCGCCTGTTCAAGAACCTTGAGCGGCGTGCCAAAGGCTTGCGCCGCAGCCAGCCAGCGGGCCTGGTCACGGTTCAAGGCCTCGGTGGCCCGGGCATGCGCGTTGACCAGCTGCTGCACTTTCTCGGGATTTTTTTCGATCAGCTCACGGGTAACCAGCAGGCCGGCATTGATTGCGCCAACGGATTCGTCAAAGTAAGGAGAGGAGAGGATTCGACCGTACCCCTTTTCGACCGCCGTGGAAGGAAAAGGCTCTCCCGAAAGAAAGGCGTCGATCGCCCCTTGCGCCAGGGCCGTTCCCATATCGAAGAAATCGATCCGCACCAAGGTGACATCCGTATCCGGCGAGAGCTGGTTACGGGCCAGGGTCTCGCGCAGCAAAATCTCATGCATGGTGCCGGGGACATAACCGATTTTGCGCCCCTTAAGGTCGGCGACGCTCTGCACAGGTCCGTCTTTGCGGACCACCAGGGCCGAACACTTATTGCATAAGGCTGCCACCAACACTACCGGTTGGCCCATGACCGCCGACTGAATGGCATGGGCCAGGGTGGTGCCGGTTATGTCCAGACTGCCGGCCAGGAGAGCGGTTTTTTGATCAGCCGGATTGGTGAAGGGAAACACCGTAACCGCATCATCCTTTGCCAGGAACTCCTGATAGAAGAAGGGCTGGATGGTCTGGGCGGTTTTCCAGGTGCCAACCTTGAACTGTTCTGCGGCAGCGGGTGCCGCAAAATTAATCATCAGACAAAAAAACAAGAGGGTAGTGACAATATTTCGGACCGGCATGGACGATTTTCTCTTTTTGGCGTTGGAGTGCATCCGGGCGTGGATGTTTCCCGCGAAGTATCCTTCTGAAGAGCTGTTTATCCCCGACTTAAAAACAGTTGGACGGCAGATCCGGGTTCCATTCCATTTCCCGGAGCATGGCCGCGCAACGAGCGACCGACCGTCCCCGGCCTTTACCGGTGTCGGCCTGACCGTCGCGTGGACTGGAGCCGACTTCAGGGAAAAACAGATTGGCTCCGGCCACCAGCGAGAGACTGTGCGGTTCATGGGTGCAATGGGCCTTGACGGTGTTGCCCATCACCAGACGGCTGACCGCCACCATCTGAGCCATGCGCCGTTCACTGATCATTCCCAGCGGCTCCTTGGGCGAGCCGGGGAAGTTGATCCGCCGCATGATGCCGCTGTAGGTGGCCTTTTCCCGACGGGCGAGCAGCATCAGGTCGACGATCTCCGCCGCCGTGTGCTCCGGCCCCACCGGCTCAACGCAATTCACCCAGTGCAGGCCGACATCGTGGAGCACCCGGATGGTCTGTATCCGGCGCTCAGGCTTGAACGGGGTGTCCGTGCCCTCGCCCAGGCGGACGGCGTGGTAAAAGCCGACATACCCGGCCTCGAGCAACTGTTCGCCCTCGGCGTGATTGATGTCGCGGGCATTGGCGACCAGGGGGGTGCTGACCTCCTGCTTGAGCCGACGGCCGATCTCCAGCAGCCGGGTGAAGGAAAAGGTGCCGGTGGCCATCAGATTGAGGGCGTCGGCCCCTTCGGCCTCGCCTTGCCGGGCCCAGGCCAGGATATCCTCCAGGGGAAACTCGATCTTTTCGGTGAACAGGCCGGCCCGCTTAGTCAGGGAACAGAAGGCGCAGTCCATGGGGCAGGGCTCGACATTGAGGCCGATATGCATGTGATTCTCCCCTTTTTCGCCGAACTGGGCGCGGGAGAGATGGTTGGCGCTTTCCATCAGCGCATAGGTTTCCCGGCCTTCCAGATCCAGGTGCATCAGGGTCAGCGCTTCTTCGCGGGACAAAGGCGCCCCGTCCCTCCCTTTGCGTAATATCTCCTCAACTGCTGCGGATAGGCTCCAGCTCATGCCAGTTACTCCTCAATGTTCAGATCAATAATAAATGCTTCAGTTCAGCTATGATCGTACAGGTAGCACCGGCATCTAGTAAGGGCCGGCGATGAAAATCTCTTAAATCTGCTATAGTGTCAATATCTTGGAGCGTTTTCAGCACGCACGTATCAAGCCGGTGCCTTTTGAGCGCTGCAAGAGTCGCCTGCAATACCTTATCTGTACTCCAGGGAATATTGCGAAACAACGCTTCATGATAGCTTTCCGGTTTCAACGCCATCAGGCAATAGCCGCCATCAACAACAGGTGCAAGGACGGCATCAAAGGTTTGTAACGCTTGCGCGGCTTTGAGAAATATCTGGGAATGAAGACCAGGAATGTCGCTGCCCACCAAAATTACACCGCTGTTATTTTCTGCAAAGCAGTGCTGAAATGCCGCCGCCATTCTTTCGCCAAGACCGTCACCCTGTTGCTCAATCACTTCGCAAGCGGCATCTTGCCATGCCTTGGGCAGATTGTCGATATCGCTGCCGTCATGAAATAAATACATCGGCAGGCCGCAAGTTCGGATGGCTCTGAGGATATCTGTCACCATGGCGCGATAGAGGCGACATGCGTGCTCAATGCCCAGATTTACAGCCAGGCGGGTTTTCACCCGACCGGGAACGGGAATCCGAACGAACAGGGCCACCACAGCGGTATTATTGCGCTTGATCATGTTGATTTATATTGAAGCAGAACGTCGAGTTGAAGACAGTCATGGATTTTAAAAGTTTACCTGAAGACTGCTGCCGCCTCACGATCAACCCACCAGTACAAAGTACCGCGCAGTGGTTTGATGAGCTGTGCCGGGTACTGTTGCTGGTCGGTCGCTGCCAGTATTGACTGTAAAACATCGGCCTTACTGCGACCCGCCACCAGAAACACCACCAAGGCGGCCTGATTGATTAACGGCGAGGTCACGGTTATTCGGCTGAAGTGTTCATTGGCGCGACGAGTAACGGCGGTCCAGCGGATCTCTTCCTGCAAGGCCTCCGAACCCGGCAGCAGAGAGGCGGTATGACCGTCTTCACCCAAACCAAGGAAAACCAGATCAAACCGGGGCGGTTGTGCACCGAAAAAGCGGCGGAGTTCCGCTTCATAGTTTGCAGCAGCTCGATCGGGCATGCGATCACAGCGGATGGGGTGCAGTTGTTCAGGGCTCAACAGCAGTGAATCGATGAAGGCCCTGTGGGCCATCAAGGCATTGCTGCTCGGGTCATCAGCGGGCACGCAACGTTCATCTCCCCAAAAAAGATGCACCTCGGGCCAG
Organism: Desulfobulbaceae bacterium; assembly: GCA_019163135.1. GTDB lineage: Bacteria > Desulfobacterota > Desulfobulbia > Desulfobulbales > Desulfobulbaceae > Desulfobulbus. The sequence goes on from JAFLKR010000190.1 coordinate 9,735, forward strand.
GGGATTTGACTGCGGAAGGGTTCCAGTGCTAACAGCTCATAGGTGCGTCGCGGGGTTTCGCCACCAGCGAGCAGCACTGAAAAACGGCCCTGGGCTGTAACGGCGCTTTGGGCTTGCCTGGCAAACAGTTCGGCGGCAGCTTGGCTGAGAGCGTCCCTGTCCGCAAATACCTGGATCATGACTCCTCCGCAAAAGTTGGCGGTAACCAGTTGTGTCCTTGTCTGGCAACCATCAGGTCGGCGGCTTCAGGACCCCAACTGCCGGCCGCATAATCGGAAAAATCAGTTGCCGGTATCGATTCCCAGGCTTCAAGAATGGGAGAGACCACCTGCCAGGCGCATTCAACCTGATCGGCCCTCATGAAGAGGGTCGCGTCGCCGCGAATGACATCAAGCAGCAAGGTTTCATATGCCTCGGGAGCGGGGGTTTGAAAGGCTTCCTTATAACGGAACTTCATCTCGGCGGCCCCAAGCAACAGACGGGTTCCCGGTTGCTTGACCTGGATACGGGTGCCGATCCCTTCTTCGGGCTGAATTCGGATGATAATCCGATTCGGCTGCCAACTCTCCACTGCTGCAGACGGGAAAAATTGATGCGGCGGCGAACGGAAGATGATGGAAATTTCGGAAACTTTGGCTGGAAGGCGTTTGCCGGTACGCAGATAAAAGGGCACCCCCTGCCAGCGCCAGTTATCGATATGAAAGGTAAAGGCGGCGTAGGTTTCGGTGGAGGATGAGGGAGAGACGTTTTTTTCCTCGCGGTACCCCGCCACCGATTTCCCGGCGATGGTTCCTTTGCGATACTGGCCGCGCACGGCAACGCGATGAATAGCTTCGGTCCGAATCGGTCGGATCGCGCGCAGCACATCCACCTTCTTGTTGCGAATATCTTCCGCATCAAAGGTGATGGGCGGCTCCATCGCCACCAGGCAGAGAACCTGGAGCAAATGATTCTGGACCATGTCGCGCAAGGCGCCGGAGTGATCGTAATACTCGCCACGTTCTTCCACCCCGACCGTTTCAGCAACCGTAATCTGCACATGATCAATATAGCGCCGGTTCCAAATCGGTTCATAAAGCGAGTTGGCAAAACGGAAGGCCAGGATATTCTGAACCGTTTCCTTGCCGAGATAATGATCGATCCGATAGATCTGCGATTCAATGAACATATCGTCGAGAAAAAGGTTTAAGGCGCGGGCCGAAGCCAGATCCCGTCCGAAGGGCTTCTCAACCACCAGCCGGTCGTGCCTGCAGTCCCGGCAGACACCGAGCCGTTGCAGCATGACGGCGGCCGGCTTCATCATGGGGGGCGGGATAGCCAGATAATAGACCCGGTTGGCTCTCAGGCCCCACTCTTCCTCAATTGCCGTGAGGCGGGCATGAAGTGCCAGTCCGGATGCTGGATCGGTCAGGTTTTCGGACAGGTACGAAATGGAGTTGGCAAAGGCGTTCCAGATCGATTCGTCGACCACCCCGCGCCGGGAAAACTGGTCGATCCCTTGCCGGAGCCGCTGCCGGAAGGAATCGTTTTCCATGTTTTTACGAGCGACCCCAACGATGGCAAACCGTTCCGGAAGCTGCCGGTCCAGCAACAGGTTGTAGAGCGCGGGGATAAGTTTGCGCCGGGTAAGGTCACCTCCTGCACCGAAAATAACGATAATGGTCGGCTCAAGCTGTGCGTTGTTTGGCATAATCAGCCCCCCTTCGGATCTGTTTTTTCGACATGACCGCCAAACTGATATCGCATGGCCGAGAGCAATTGATCGGCAAAATCAGCCTTGCCGCGCGAGCTGAATCGCTGAAACAGGGCCGCACTCAGCACAGGCGTCGGCACTCCTGCCTCAATGGAGGCATTAATGGTCCACCGCCCTTCACCGGAATCGGAAACTCGTCCGGAGAATCCTTCCAGATTCGGATTTTCATTGAACGCCTGCGCACTCAAATCCAGCAGCCAGGAGGGGATGACACTCCCTCTCCGCCATAATTCGGCAATTTCGGCCAGGTTAAAATCATATTGAAAATGTTCAGGGTGGCGTAGCGGTGCCGTTTCTGCATCTTTTTCCTGTTGCCTGCTGCCCACATTGGCATGACGCAAGATGTTGAACCCTTCGGCATAGGCGGCCATCAGACCGTACTCGATACCGTTGTGGATCATTTTGACAAAATGGCCCGCACCGCTTGGCCCGCAATGGAAGTACCCTTGTTCCGCCGTCGAATCGGCTTGGTGCCGTCCTGGTGTGGAAGGCGCAGCGCTGCTTCCAGGCGCAAGCGCCCTGAAAACCGGGTCGAGCCGCTGCACAGCTTCCAGGTCGCCGCCAATCATCAGACAATACCCCCGATCAAGTCCCCACACTCCGCCGCTCGTCCCGACATCCAGGTATCGGATGCCTTGTGCCTGCAGGGCGTGACTGCGGCGGATATCGTCCTGGTAATGAGAATTGCCGCCATCAATGAGGATATCTCCAGCCGCCAATAGAGGCAGGATATCGGCGACAACACCCTCAACCGCTGCAGCGGGGACCATCAGCCAGACGACCCGGGGGGCCTCAAGCTGGGTGATAAAATCGGCGTAGGACAAGGTGCCAACAGCTCCTTCGCCGACCAGAGCATCAACCGCCTGGGCTTGGCGGCCATAGACCACGCATTCGTGCCCTTTGCGCAGCAGGCGCCGCACCATGTCACCGCCCATGCGACCAATGCCAATCATTCCAATTTGCATGCTTTCCCTCCTCAAGGGTATTGTTGAGAGCAAGATAAAGAGGCAGCTGGCTGCCCTCAAAATCCTGGTATATACTTCCCCGGATCTTCTGGATTATAATACGTTTCCACCCTAAGTACCTGTTAGAAAAAAACTTGAACATCTTGCAGCTCATCTTCGGGCCATCTTTGGCTGCGGTTCAACCGTAAAATCCTCGACGCAGCCCTGCTATGCCTGCGGTTTTGCGCTGGTCACCACAGCCAAATCTGACCCAAACCTGAGCGCAATTTAGTCCAGGTTATTTGCGAACAGGCCCTAACTCCTGGTTTTATATTTGGTGTACAGCACGGGCACGAGCGCAAACAGCCCGAGTAGGGCGAACGAACCGAGAACCCGGGGTGAAGCTATGCCGGCCAGCGAATCAATGGTGGCCAGGCTGGCTCCGGCATTGACATACACGAACCCTCCGGGAATTATGCCCAGCATGGTGGCCAGGAAAAAAGTGCGAAGCGGTAATCGGGTCAGGCCGGCGGCCAGGTTGATAAGGAAAAAGGGGAACACCGGCACCAACCGTAAAAACAACAAATAATTAAACCCTCCGGTTTCGAGTTCACGGTTAATGCCCTCCAACTTGCCGCCAAATTTGCCCTGAATGACATCACGCAGCAGGTAACGGGTCACCAAAAAAGCCAAGGTCGCACCGATGGTTGCAGCAATATTGGCGTATACCGTTCCCATGATTGCGCCGAAAATGGCACCGGCCGCTAGAGAGAGAATCGCGGCGCCAGGAAGGGAAAGCGCGGTCTGGACAATATAGAGCAGCATGAAACCAGCGACCATGGTCACTTTGTGGGCCGCATGGTACTCCACCAGAGCCTGATGATTGGCTTTGAGAGCCGTTAAGGACAGGAATCGTCCCAGATCATAATAGAAAAACAGGGCGATCGCGCCAGCGGCAAGGACCAGCAGGATAATTTTTTTCAGATTCATAGGACGTTCCTGGTGACAGATTGTATAGAGTCAATCGGTTGTACCCAAAATTCTACCCTTATCGTCGCCGCCATTTGAGCCATGCCCCCAGTATTTTTTTCACAAACCAGGTCAAACGGGTGCGGTTGTAGGCATCGGCCAGGCGTTTGACCACCTCGGCCTGGGTCGGATAGGGGTGGATGGTCTTGCCGATAGCCGCAAGCCCTAGACCATTGGTGATGGCCAGAGAAAATTCATTGATCATCTCGCCGGCATGCCGGGCGACTATGGTGGCGCCGAGAATTTTGTCTGTTCCTTTACGGAGGTGAACACGGGCAAAACCATCGGTTTCGCCGTCGAGCACGGCTCGATCTATGGCTGAGAGCGGCACGGTCATGGTGTCCACCGCAATGCCTTGGGCCTGGGCATCCCTTTCATACATGCCCACATGGGCGATCTCCGGATCGGTAAAGGTGCACCAGGGAACGATGAGGGCAGAGGCCTTCTGCCGCCCCATGAACAGGGCGTTGGCTATCAGGATCCGCGCCAGGGCATCAGCGGTGTGGGTGAATTTATATAGAGAGCAAATGTCACCGGCAGCATAGATGCGAGGGTTCGATGTTTGCAGCGTATCGCTCACCTGCACGCCTGCCTTATCGAAGACCACGTGGGCTTTTTCCAGGTCAAGCCCTTCGATATTAGGTGCCCGGCCGACCCCGACCAGGATGGCGTCAACAGTGATATCCACCGTCTCCCCATCCCGCTCAAGATGGACAATCTTCTCGCTGCCCCTTGTCTCTACCCCGAGAATTTGTACCCCCAAGTGCAGCTCAATACCGTCCCGGATAAATACCGAATGCAGGATCTCGGCGGCATCGGCATCTTCTCTGCTCAGAATATGGGGGCCATGCTGAATCAGCGAGACGCGGCTACCGAAACGGACAAAGGATTGCGCCAACTCGCAGCCAATGGGGCCACCGCCTATCACCGCCAGGCGGTGGGGAAGTTCCGTCAGTGAAAAAATAGTTTCGTTGGTGTGGTACCCCGCTTCCGCCAACCCCGGAATGGGTGGTGCCGCAGCTCGGGCGCCGGTGCAGA
>JAFLKR010000084.1 GCA_019163135.1 Desulfobulbaceae bacterium
TTGCGAAAAGCACGGCGGGCTTGTTGCCCTGAAAATATAATTTATCCATTCGGTTTATCTCCTATTCCTCGCCATCGAATGGCGGGTCCATAATGTTTCTGTTCATGGCCGCAATCTCGGCCGCTTCATCTTCTGACGCCATGATATAAACCACCTCAACCTGTTGGGCGGTCTGGTCGCTGGGCATCAACATTTTCATGGTTGCGCCAAGCTGCCCGCAACCGTAGACACTGGCCTTGTAGGTTCCGGCGTCAATGTCACCGGCAAGGAACGCTTTCAACAGCTTGGCTTGCAGGCGGCGGAGGTCCTCCAGGTTTCGGAGAGTCCGCACCCCCACCCTTTTGGGTTTAAGTGGCTCCTGCTCTGCTTTTGCGGGAAATTGACCTGTGCTTTTAGGCATGGGAACCCCGCTTTGTATGTCGATTTAGGCTGGAAGCGGTGGCCTGGTCACCGGCTTGTTTCAGTCGCTTGAAAAACTCCACGCAGGCCGGGCACCTTCCAGTTTTGCCGTGCATGACGACTTGCAGGAACTCGTTAAGGCCCACCCCGCTAAGCTCGGCAGATGCCAACCAGGTTCTACCGGCGGCGGTGTGGTTGAGGATTTGCCGCTTTTGTTCCTCGTTCATCCCAACTCCTTGATGGATTGCAGGGCGGCATCGGCTGCAATCATAATCAACGAGTGGACACCTTTTATCTCGGACAAGGCTGCAACCTGATCAGGGGCAACAGCCTGGGCAATGTTGGCGTTTACCTCATCAAGGGTGCCTATCGGTAATTCCGGGCAGAATGGCTGGCCTATGCTTAGCGACTTGATGATCAATTCCGACCTGGATGGATTGGTGGCGTAATCCTGGGCAGCCTTAACGACCATCCGCCGGACAACCTCTTCCGGTTTCCGCAATGGTGCGGTTGTGGCTATGGCTTTGGGCAAGACATTCTGGCGAAGTTCCCGGCCAAGCTCGGCCCCGTCTTCAATCATAGCTTTTGCTTTGACTCGCTCGGCGGTCACCTTCGTGTTGATCCGCTGCTCATGGTCGGCAATCATGGTTTCCTTGCTGAGCCCTGCCGCATGGGCCACGATCTTCTCATTGGCTGCCGCCGTGGCCTGCTCAACCTGCAACCGTTTGCCTTGATCGGACAGCATGCCATTGCGCTGGATGCCTTCCTTCTCGACCTTGAACGACTCCACGATTGTGGCCAGCGGTTGCACCTGGTCGGCAAGGTGTTGAGCCTTTTCTTGTGATAAGCCAACTTGGTGGCGGGCGTCTCTTCGTACTGCTTCGATTGCTAATTTGATTTTCATACTGCTCGTTTTCCTATTGGTTTGGGTTTAAGTCGCCGCCATGGCGACGTTGTACGCTGATTGGACTCCCAAGGCTTTGGCCTCGGAAATGATTCTGTTGACCTGGGTCATGGTCCAGGTTCGATCAACGGCGGCCAGTAGATTGGCGGTGCCGATAACCGCGACAGGGGCAAGGGCGAAGTCTTCGCCGGTCAACTCTTCGAAGTCGGTTTTAAGGGCTTCGGTGAAGCCCGGAATGGTCCGCATCTTTCGCCATACGTCTCTTGCCTCTGCCGCATATTTGCCCGGTGCAATCTCCATTTCGTTCTCTCCAGTTCTATCCTTATATGGTATGATACTATTTATCATACAACTTTCTGTATTCATTCACTTTGTCCATCTGATAACAGAGGCACGGCCAACACCAAGTTGATCGGCTATAGCCTGGTGGCTCAACCTTGTGGTTTTTCTCAGCTCAACAGCCTTGGCCTGCACCTCTGTGCTGTCGCCCCACCGCTTGACTATCCGCTCTTGCTGCTTGGCGCTAAAGGCCTCGGCGGTCATGTAATGCCCCTTGTACGTTGCCCAGACCCACCGGGCCACCGAATGGGCAACGTGCTTGTACTCGCTGGCGCTCAAGGAAGGTTGGCCGGGTAATGCCATGCGAACCTCACGGGCCACCATAGCCTGGGCCTGGAGCACAACAGCTTTCTGGAAGGCGTCCATGGTGCCGGGCTTATAGTCGGCAACCACCTTGTACGCCCACCGCCGGAGCATGTTGAACAACGTCAAGGTTCGGCTGTTCGGGTCCGTGTCGGCCTTGACGGCCTTCATGGTGGCCCTGGCTTCCTCCACGCTGACCTGAAGATATTCTTTCAGCTCGCCCAGCTCGTACCGGCACCCCGTGGTAATGGTCTGCCAGGCTTCATGCCCTGGCGTTTTACAGAACGCGCCGACATAGGCGGGATCAGCGGCAAGTTGAACCGTCATACCGGCCGCCACGTCACGGGCAAAGGCCTGGGGCATTGTCCGTGCGTTCCTACCCATAAGCACCGGCTCGGCAAGCTGGTAAAGCACATGGCAATGGCCGTTTGCCGGGTTGATCATGGTCAATGTAGGCGCGGGCAGCTCGGCCACCTCATAGGCAACGGCAGCGCCCCAGCGGTCAATGTCGAACGCCAGGAAGTCAAGCCGCCATGGTTGGTTCACCTGGATGTGACGGTGCTTCACGGCTTCGGTGACGGGCCGCCGGTAAACGCCATGCTCAAAAGCATTGGCACACCGTGGATAACGCCCCAGCATTTGAATAAATTCGGCGTTCATGCTCACCGCTGATACAACTCCGGCCAAAGCTCCTGCTGCTTACGGCCCAGCACTTTGGCCAGGGCCACCCGCAGGGCACTATCAGGAAATCTTTTTCCATGGACTATCAACGTCATTGCCCCGGCATCAACCTTGATCTTTCGGGCAATAAACCCCTGCTTCATTCCACTTTCGAGAACGGCCGCTTTAATCGGGTGCCGTGCTTTTTGTTCGTCCATAAGTACCTCCTTGAAAAAATGGTTTCTTATTTATAAAGGGGAAGGCTTTTTAAAGCCAAATGCGTTTTTTCCAAAAAGTCCCTCTATACATTGATGATTTTGCTTAAATAAGCCAAGCTAACCCACTAAAATTTTGCATGTTCCCCCAGACCTCCACCGCAAAAAACAATAAAAAAAGGGCAAGAATAACGGCTATTTAAGCTGTTTTTCTTGCCCTTTTGGGATTCTCTAAAAATCTTCTGAGTCTCTAAAATTCAAGGTCCGGTGCGACCAGTACACTCACCAATATAAATATTTTTTCGTGGTTGTCAAATTTTTTATAGACAATCCGAAAAAATCTCCTGTCAACAACTTTTCTTTCAGTCGTTGAGACAAAAAACAAAAGTTGTTGACACAAAACCATCAATGGATTGTCCAGGCCACCGGCACCACGACCAGGGCCACCAAAAAGAGAAGGCGGCCACCCGTTGAGAGTGCCGCCTTTCTTTTGGGCTATCCTGGCGGCCCATACTGCCCGCCAGTGCATTGTAAGGGTCAACCCCTGCCCTTGGTGCGGGTTGACTTGTTTTTTGCTCTACGGGCGCTCTATGGCCTCCTGGGTGATCAGCAAGGCGCTGTCGCCCTGGTCGATGACCACCAGCCGCCCGGACTCATGGCAGGCATAAACGCCCGGCATGACCTCGGCGTAATTGTGTTGGCTCAGTTCGTAGGTGTCACAAGGTGAAATCTGCATGGGTGCCTCCTGGGCAAGGGTTGATTTGATACCGGGGAATGTATCACCAAAGAGGGGTGTTCGCAATAGAAAAAATGTAGTGTATTCAAGCAGTTATAAGTAAAATGTTACTTACTTATCAAGTGGTGCCCTGCTGGCATAGGCGGTGCCCACCTCACCCTTCATTCAAGGCGCTGTTCACCGCTTTTTCCACCAGGCGACAGCCTGCAATTATCATTCGTCGCCCACTACAAGAACCACATTCAACAAAATAAACCAATGATTTCGGATTTTTAAACCGTTTAGTTTAAAACTACCTTTAAAAATACCCGGCTTTATACCCGGTTTGTGCTGGGGCATAGGTTAGTTTCACCTCATCAACGGTATCAGATCGAAGGCAACCCCGCAGGACTCGCAGACCAGGATTGAACAGTGCTCTTGCTCCGAAAGTTCAAAGTCAGTCCATAACTTGCCATGGCACCGTGGGCACATGGCGGTTGATACGGCCCTTTGTTTCGGGTTTTCGATTATGAGCGGTTGCGGCTTCCTTGTGTTTGCCATCGTCTTTGCCTCCTTGTTTTTGCCATCTGGCGCAGCCAGGAATTGCTCTTTCTTTTATTAATAAATGATTAAGAAAGGATTAGCAGGGTTTTTTATTGTGTCGTAAATACTTAATGTATCGGTTCAAATTGCCAATTTAGGGTATCCTTAATCGTGGCTCGTATCCCGATAGTGCGTGGCTCGTATCCCGATAGTGCGTGGCTCGTATCCCGATAGTCTCAAGGAGCAATCTTCTTGACCAGATGCCGCCCTTGAGTTGCAGAGGGCATCCTTTTCACGGTGACAAGATCGCCCTTAATGGTCGCTCGTATCCCGATAGCCTCAAGATGGACAAACGCAGCCTTCAGAGCAGCCTTGAAATAGCGCAACTCCTTAGTGCTACTGCCGGACATCTTCTGCAATGTCTCAACCTTCACAGGGTACGGGGCGGCATGGCTGGCATAGTATCCGTGCAACCATAGCGCCAAGGGCTTTCCTTTGAGCTGCAACCGCTCTTCCCATTGCACCGCTGTCCAGGCATCGGCCGCAAATAATTCTATCAGGAGCGGGCTGAATTGAAGCCGTAGTTCTGTGGTGCTATCGTCACCGGCTGCACCCTCGATCAGGTTATAGGTGCACCACTGAGGGCCAATCTTGATTTCAAGCAGCGCACTGCGCAGCCGGGCAATTGATTTTTTCAACCACTCATAATCTGAACGCCCATTGCAGCGATTTATCCCTTTCAGAAATGAATTGTAATTGAACTCACACACGGTTCCAAGCGGGGTACACCTGGCCAGGTGTACGGCGAACAACCACACGTCAAAATCGGCCTGGTCAAGCGTCCTGCCGGTCAACCTGATTTCGTAACCGTTCTGCGCAGCGATAACGGAACGCTCCTGGTAATCCCTGGTTTTCCCCTGGATGGCTGGAAAGACCGCAGACCGCAGAAAGGCATTAGGGCTGGCCCGCACCACTTCCGCCCATAGTGGAAGCTGTATCGGCTTGGCCGCTGGTTTCTTTCCCGGCAAGGTTGCTGGGGCATGTTTACTGGCCTGCTCACTCAACCACTCGGCAACGTCCGCCATGTTTTTGATGTTGGCCATGGCTTCACCTTCCAACTTGTTTTTCGATTATCTCAAGCTCTTTTTCCACGGCTTCAAAGCATATTTCAGCCATGGTTTTTCCGATTTTCGGGCTTGCGAGTTTAAGCCGCAAATGAAGTTCAGAAGGCATTTTAAGCGAAAGCCGCTTGATACCGACATCGACCTTGACCGGCTGGGCCGCTGGTTCCTTTATCGCCTTCCCCACTACGGATTCAATGTCATACCCGGAAAGCCCACCTGTTTTTTTTGCCATATCACACCCCTTTTTTCGATTTCATAATCTTGGTTATCTCAACCCTCAACTGGCCCAGCTCTTTGGCGGCCGGGCTGCTCTTGTCGTGCTCAATCACTGACTTCCCGCTCATAACGGATTGCTTGTACGCCTCCCGGCTATGCAACACCGTTTCCATCACCGGCACCGCTGGGTAATGGTTTTCCAGAAATTCCTTGATGGTGGCCGAAATACTCGCCCGTGGTGTTGCTTGGTTCACCAGGAACCGGCACCGCAACCCCTGGTTGAACTTTTCCCGGACAACAGCCAGGGCCGCCACCGTGGTCTTGAGCGCCAGCACGTCAAGTGGGCTTGGCCTCACCGGGATAATCACAAGATCAGAAGCGGCGGCGGCCTCCCATGCTGTCCCGTGTGATCTTCCGGCGGTGTCGCAAACAATGACGCGCTCTTTCAGTTTCTCGATTACCAGGTGCGGAGACTTGGCAACCCTGACCAGGTTCAACTTTTCCCGTGGGAATTTAGCGAGGGCTTGTAGGCATGACTCTTGTTCGTCGCAATCCACCAGGGCCACCGTTGCCCCTTTGATTGCTGAGAACGCCAGCGCCAGGTTGATAGCAAGCGTGGACTTGCCGACGCCGCCCTTTTGCGAAATTAAGGTTATTACCACGCCGCCCTCCTTCATAGATTTACCGATTTATAAATTCACAGATTCATTTATTCATGTGAACTTTACAGATTCACAAGTTCACATGAATACAGCAACGCGCCGTTGCTGTCAATGGTCAATACACCCGCCCCGGAATGGTGGTCGGCCTATGCTCCAAGACTCGGCCGCCATACTCGCCAATCAGGATCAAGGCCGCGTTGTGATCCGGCTCACCATCCGCAGGCGCACACCCGGCCCGTTCAACGGCTTCCTGGGCAACCTCTACCAGTTCCGCCGCCCTTGGCCCGGTTGTTTCAACTTTTCCGTTGTGCAGGCGTATACGGCCCCCGCTTGTCTCAATTAAAATCATGGTTTCACCTCCCTGGTGCGGTCCAGGATGCGCTTGACGCTGGTTGCGTGCCACTCTCCACCCTTGGCCGTTCGGTACCCGGCATTGTTCAGGCCGTCGGCAATTTCCCGTAGGCTTTCACCGCCCACCACCAGGTCTTTGACGACCTGGGCAATCTCCATGGCGAAGGCGTCGGCCTTGACGATCTTGGCCGCCGTTGCCTTGGCCGCTGCAACCGGGCCACCGCTTCCTGGTACGCGCTCACCGTTACGCAAACAGGGGTTGCCGAAAAAACCCTGCCCTTTGATTTGGCCGTTGGCCTTGGCAACGGCCAAGGCATCCTTGGTTCGCTGGCTGATCAACTTTCTTTCGTGCTGGGCCATGGCGGCGTAGATGTGAATGGTCAATTCGGTTGCGTCGGGCATCTCGGCGATAACGAACTTGACGGCCGACTTCTGCAACGCGGCAATGAACTCAAGGTCACGACTCAAGCGGTCCAACTTGGCCACGATCAGCTTGGCACCCTTCAGGCGGCAATCCCTGATGGCCTTCTGCAACTCGGCCCGGTCATTCTTCCCGCCGGACTCAATTTCGGTGTAGGTGGCAACGATCTCATGAGCGCCGCCGTTCAGGTAGTTCATGACGGTTGCCCGTTGCGCTTCCAGGCCAAGGCCAGACTTGCCTTGCTTGTCGGTGCTGACTCGGAAATAAATCACATATCGGCCTTCCATTTCCTTCCTCCCTGGTGCGTTACACACCTTAAATCGTTCGTATAAAGATTTGTAACACACCAGGTGCGGCAATGTCAAGCATCAATCGGCTTGATAGTTGCCACCGTTTTCAATCGAACTTCGATTTATTTTGTGGCTGATCAGCCACAACTTTTTGACCAGACCGGCGGCATGAGCAACCTTGGCTTGCTGGATGGTCTTGACCGATACATTGGCGGCTTCGGCCATTTCGTGGTTGGTTGGAGATAGGGTGGAACCAGGTTCCACCCTATCCCTTGTGAATCGGTTTTCTCCGGCCTTCGCCCACTCGCAACAGGCCACCATGGCCAGCTCCTTGGCCATATCCAGGGTTAAGTGGTATTCGGTTCTCGCCTTTGAATCTGATTTAACCAAACAGTTAAATTTAATAAAATCAACACCTTCAGTGAAATTGCACTTCCTGATTCTCTCAGAAACCCAATTTCCAAACTGTTTCCGGCTTTCCAGAAACTCATGCAAGTCCCTGGCGTTCACCGTTGGGATCGTGGCGGTGCCAACCGCCTGGCCCTTTTGAGCGTTTTTTTTTGGCATGCGCCCCATTGCATGGGTCAACCTCTTTCCGTTGCTCCACGGGCGGCATATAGGGCTTTTTGTTTTGCTGGATGGTGTGATGGTGGAATGGTGGCTGCCCGGCATCCAATCGGCCGGGCCTTACCACGGTGACAGCTGCCCCCGCCATGGCTGATTGGATTGCAGGGGGCGGAAGGATGAGGGCCTTTGCAGCTGTTTTTTGATTTTGGGAAAATGAACCGGGGCGGTGATACGTTGCCGTGCTGGCAATCAACCACGCCCCCGTTCAAGTGTCTGGGCCTTTCCCATGGGAGAAGCGCCGCCCAGACTTAACGCTCGAATTTTAGTTGATCGGCAGACCGGCGCTTGCAAGTATGTGGTCGAACAGCACACCGTGTTTTTGCGCCAAGGCGTAACGCTGATCAACTTCAGGGATTAACTCATAACCGGCACCGCCCACAAAGTTCTGGGTCGTGGTATCGGCTACTGGAACCCAAAGGATTCTACCCTCAAAAACTAAAGGCGGCCGGTTACCGTTTGCGAAAAGCACGGCGGGCTTGTTGCCCTGAAAATATAATTTATCCATTCGGTTCTCCTATTCGTCGCCGTTATCGTCCGGCGCGTCCATGATGTTTTCGTTCATTTCTTTGATCAGCCGCTCTTCCTCTGGATCACCGCCGACATAAACGACCTCTACCAAGTGTTCACTCGGCGTAGTGGGCTTGAGTTCCCGCAACGTGGATGTAAGAGTGGCGGTCAAGTATGCACCGGTTTTCGCGACCTCAGTGCTGATCCTCCCGGCCAGGTACTCTTTGACAAGCCGGGCCTGAACACGTCGCACATCCTCAAGATTGGTCAGCTTCCTTACCAGGATATTTTTAGCCGGGGGGGTTGCGTCCTTCTCGGCTGGGGATGCCCACTTGCCTTTTTTCAGTGCATCTTTGCGCATGCATCCCCCACTTTCCGGTGCTCCTTCAATGAGGCATCAGTGGCCACCTTCCCGGCCTGCTCAAGGCGCAGGACAAAAGCCCGGCAGGCTGGGCAAGGGCGGAAGGCCCTGCCACGCTCCACGACATCGAGAAAGGCCTCGAACCGCACCTTGGCAAATTTACAGGCGGCGTCCCATGTCTTTCCGGCCCGCACGGCATCAATGATTTTTCGTTGCTGCTGTTCGGTCATTGCTCAACCTCCCCTTTGTGCTCCTTCAGAAAGGACTTGGCCTGGGCACCTTTCAGCGTCACCTTAAAGCGGGATCGCAGCTTGAGCTTGCCACCGTTTTTGCCCGCCTCTTTCAAGATTTCGTTAAGCGGCACCCCGGCCAGTTCAGCGGCACGGATGAGGGTTACACCGGCGGCAACGGCCTGGATGATCTGTTTTCGTTGCTGATCGTCCATATCAACCTATTTCCCGAACCGATTGCAAAATCTCAGCGGTGGCTACGTCAATGGCGGCCTGAACTCCTTGCATCTCTTTCAGCCCGGCAAGCTCAGCCGGTGCCACCTGCCCGGCGATGATGTCGTTGATTCGCTGGGTGGTCTCTGGCGGAAGATCAGGGCAAAGCGGCCACCCGACACTCAACGCCGAAATAACGGCCTCGGCCTTGGCCGGGTTGGTGCTGTAATCTTCGGCGGCACGCAGTACCAACTTGCCCACCGTTTGAGCTGGCGGTATCTGCATCGCTTTCCCATCAGCCAGCAAACGCGGCAGGACGTATTGCCGTAACTCAAGGGCAAGGGTACTGGCTTCTTTCGCCTCGGCCCGCGCTCTTTCCCGCGCTCCTGTTGTTCTGGTTGAAACTCGCTGGGCGAAATCCTTAACCAGGGGATCGCGTGATATAGTTGCGGCGTGCTGGGCAATTCTCTCGCTTGCCATGGCGGTTGCCTTGGCCACATCGGCGGCTTTGCCCTCTGTCGATAACCGGCCGTTGGCTCGTATGGCTTTAACCTGATCTTGCAGGGCGTCTATAATGGCCACCATAGGCTTTAGCTGGGTCACCATTTTTTCCGCGTCCTCTTGGTTGAGGCCCACATTGAAGCGGATCGTCTTTCGCAGGCTCTCAAGTGCTAATTTGTGCTTCATAAGGTCACCATTTTGTTGTTTTTCATTCTAACTTTCCGTAATAGTTTTGTTTTTATCATTAAACTGCTTGATCAGTAATCCCCTGTGCAGGGGATTACAGTGACAAACTGCCGTCACAGTCCGGGGATTTCACCCGGAAGAGGGAAACGACGCCCAGGTTGCGCGTTACCGTCGGTTGCCGCATGAGCGTTGCGGCAAACTCCCTCTTGATCCACTCGCCGACGGGTGGCATTGTCTGCCCGTCTGGGTCGTTGGTTTCGGTTTTTCGTACCGTGGGATTAACGAGTCCCAGCCCCCTTTCAGCCGGGAGGTCTTTCTTTCTGGCGTTATATGTTCGCTCTATGTTGGTGCCTTGGTTTAAAGCCTCAAGGCTGGGCGGTGATGGTGAATATATTTGATACTGCTTTCTTCGCAACCGATAAACTGGAGGAATTGGTCAAATAATTACACAACATCAGCATCTTGAAACAATCACCTTGCTACTCAGCGTGGTTACCTTTTGGGCCAAATGTCGGACGGATTGACCCGCATAACCCGCGCAATCTCTTTTTTTTGCTCTGGGGTTGGTGCAAGTCTACCGGCAACCAGATCGGAGAACCGGTTCTCCTTCATGCCGATGGCGTCAGCAATGAACCGCTGGTGCATACCCATTTCTTTTATTTTCGTTCTCAATTCCGTCATTCCGTTCTCCTTGGTTGGCTTCCGTTGAAAAAATCCTCTTTCTTATAAAGGGAGTGGCTTTTTAAAGCCAAGGAGCTTTTTTTTCGCTTCCGCTGAAAAAATCCTCTTATTTATAAAGAGCCTGGCAATTATTTGCCAAACGACCGGGTATTTGGGGACGCTGTGAAAAAATCCTCTCATTTATAAAGGGGTTGACACATTCGTGTCAGGATTTCCGCCGTCATTTTTTTTCGTTTTGGGTTCGACCAAGACACCGGCACCACGACCAGAATGGCCCAAAAGAGAAGGCGGCCACCCGGTAACAGGTGCCGCCTTTCTTCGGGGCCATTTTGGTGGCCTATACTCGCCGCCAGGGCTTCGGAGTGGTCACCCCGGCCCTTGATGTGGGTTGCCGCGTTTTTTGGTCTAAGGGCGCTTTACGGCTCTTTGATGATCAACAGGGCGGATTCATCCGTCTGGGTTATCAGTATCCGGCCCGGCGCATGGTAAATGCCTGGCTCCAGCTCGATGTACTGATGGTCCGCAAGTTCTGCCGCTGTTGTCGTCGTGATTTTCATAGTCGCCTCCATTTCGGGTTCCGGTTCAACTCCCGATATGGGAATTGAATTGATGATCTCGAAAATATCTGATAGCGCCTGGGCTGTCAACGAGTAAATTGAAAAATATACATTGTATTCAATAACTTACTCAAAGTAAAATGTTACTTACTTAGGTATTTACTCGAAATGAATGGTATGGTAAAAGTTGCTGACACTGCATTGTTACGGCTGATCGGCACACGGATTCAGTCCACAAAATCGGCCCACAAAGCATCGAACCCTTTTTTACAAACGGAATGATCCCGGCAAGATAAAGCTTTTCAGGGGCAAAAAACGCGTCTCCCTGCATCGCCACCATTTAAGACACGGTCTTTGCGGATCGGTTCACATATTGCGGCTCAAGCAGTATCTGGTTGAACTATATAACCAGATACTGCTTGAGCCGCTTTTGTTTTGGCATCGCCTCAATTTCCTCCCAACCATATTACAACGACAATACTCAGTGAGGTTGAAGGTGCGACAGCGGGGACGCTATTATCGAGACCAACACCCCCTAGTTGATTGAGTAATTGGTCATGGACAGTCAAGTACAGCCCCTGTTAGCGGCCAAGACAGCTATGATAGCTGCAACGGTTCGAGGTAGTTCAAAATATCGGAAGGTTGCCCGATAATTGGCATGGGGCACGGTCACGATGCCGCTGTTCAGAAAAAAGCAGACGGTACGCTGGTAGGCAGGAGAAAAAATAGGGACTGGAACAGTTGATAAACAGCAATCGCGACGGCATGGAAAAGAGTCGGGGGAGGTTCTCGGTTGATTGTTCTTGCTGTTCTTGCACGACCAATGCGCAAGAGTTGGTGCAGGGCGAGTCGTGGCAGTGCCGATGGCTGCCGATTCAGACCATTGCCTTGGTTTAGGAAACGGGGAGGCCCGGCATTCCAAGGCTCAGGCTCAGCCCTAGTCGTCGCTACCGCCGGAATGCACCCGTTGTTTGTCGGCACAAGCTTGCGCCCGGTCTTCGGATATCTCCTGCAACTGCTCGCGCAACAGGTCCTGCAGGGCTGCGGAAGCTTCCTCGATCAATCCCTCTTGCCCCTTCTGCACACTGCGAAAAAAGTGGCTGCAGATTTTTCGACGCTCGCTGTCCCAGTGGCTGGTGAAACCGGTTTTCCCGTGCACCGATCGCTGCAATCCGTTCTGCGGTGCATAATCACGGCGGCCATGGGCCCAGTTGATCACATGGGAATAATACAGCAGGCCCCGGTCAAGCAAGATGTAAAGAAGCTGAATATTGCTGACCGGCCCTACCTGCAGTTGTTCCCCCCCCATCTTCATCCCCAACAGGCGAACACCAGAGAGCAGTTCCTTCCCCTTGAGGGCCGTTGCCCCGGCCCCGACCAGACCCCCGATCGCTGAAAAAAGACCGAAGGAAGTTCCGATGGTGGCGGCATCGATGCCCACCCCGAGCGCTGCCCCGCCCAAGGCCCCGGCCAAGATAATCTGGCGGTCGCTCAACCCCAGGAATTCCCAGGTCCGCTTGCTGAACAAATCCTCACTGAGAATCGATTGGGGCGGCAGGGCCAGATGGAAAATGTTGTGCTTGAACAACTGCCGGATGGCCTCATGAGCCTGCCGCTCTTTGGTGCTGACGTACGCGAGGTAGGCCTGGTGCAGTTCAAGCCGCAGCCTCGGCTCCGCTCCCCTGCCGCAGGGTACGGTCCGGCGATAAGCAAGGATATCCTGTAGCAGGGTGGCGAGGATGGTTGCGGTACGCATATTTCTGACCTCCCAGTCTCCCTGGAAGGCATCAATCACCGTGCGGAGCACCGGCTCCAGTTGCTGGTCGATGGACTTGAGGCTCTCGAGCAGCTCGATCCGCTGCCGATAGTTGGCCTGGCAGGAATTAAACAGCCGGACCGCATTGAAATGTTTGCGAAATTCATTCTGCCACCTGGGAAGGTAGCCGGTATTTTCTTCTTTACAGTTGATCACCGCCATCCGGGGCGCACCGCTGAGGCGAAGGATTTCCATTTCGGCCAGGTCGACATGCCGGAGCGGCCGCGAACCATCGACCACAAAAATGATCCCGGCTCCAGCTGCCACGGGCCCGAGCAGTTCGCAATCGTCATGAAAATCCGGATCGTCCCGATGAGCAGCGAGAAAGGCTTCCAGCATTTGATCTTCCGGCCCCTGGTAGTCATGGAGCCATTGCAGGGTCTGGCGGGGGTTCTGAAACCCGGGGGTATCGATAAAACGAATGATCTCCTGCCCGTCGATCCGAACCGGAAAGGCCTGACAGACAATGGTTTCACCCGGAATCGGACTGACGCGCACCGAGTCGTCTTCCGCCAGGGTGGAGAGGACCGAGGATTTGCCCTCGTTGGGATGACCGATAATGGCAAATTCAGGGACGACATGCCTGTTCATGACTGCACCAGGGGTCTGACGTTGAGGCAGGGATCGCCGAGGGCCTGCATCTTTTGACTCCAAATCCTTAGGTGCACCGGAGAAACCGGTGTGAAAACAGTTGTTGCCGTGGGTTTGCCGATCAAGGCAATGGTGAGCGGGACCGTCGCCCCAACGACCTGCCGCAGTTGACGCAGAAAAGATTCGGTCTCCCGCAGGGGCGGCTGCCAGGCCTCCTGAAGCAACAGCACGCCGGCAAGATCGGGAGCACCGGTCAACGGTGCCAGGGCTACTTCCGCAGTGACGCCGGGCTGGCCGAAGCGAAGCCATTCGATGCAGGCCCTACCGGTTTCCTGGGTGACCAGGTCGAGCAGCGCCAGTTGGGGGCAGTCCTCGTAGAGTTCGTCGGGGATCAGCACCCACCAGGAAGCCTCGTCGGAGACCGGAAGAGACGGCTGCATGCCGACCTCCGGCGCTGAGCGGCCACCCAACCCGGTCGAGACCGCCGGGGGCCGAGTTCGCACGTTTGCCGTGACCCCGTTGGTGTCGATCCGGGGCGCTGCCATCCGCTGCAAAAGCGGCCTGATCGCCAGGGTAGCGAAATGCAACCGCTCCAGAGCGCGCTGCTGCTTTACCAGCCCCAGCACCAGCAGCGCAAGGCGAGGCAGGAGTCCATACACCACCACCGCCGAGCAGAGAAAGGGCCACCAGGAGACCAGCGCGACGGTGGCCAGATGAGTAATCCCCTCTTTAAGCACCATCTGGCTCCCCTCGATCTGCGCCAGGCTGGGATAAGCATGGGGCACGGCCCAGGACCAGGGTAGAGCGATCCACTGCACCAGACGGGCAACCACCTCGGCCGAGAGCTGCAGGCTTGATTGCCAGCCAAAGGCGATATCGGCGAAGACCACCTTGGCCAGGGTGGCGCCGATGACCCCAAGATTGAAGCCGATTCCACCCAGTTGCACCAGCAGGAAAGCCGGCCAGATCAGCAGGGCCGCCAACTCCTTGCGTTGTTGGACACCACCGGCAAGGA
>JAFLKR010000114.1 GCA_019163135.1 Desulfobulbaceae bacterium
GCACCTGGCCTGGGGGCAGGTCGTCGATGTGCTTGGTGCCGATGGTGCGGGTGAAATGCTTTTCCGCGGTTTCGGTGACGATTAGAGCCTTGAACGCGATGTTCTCCATGTCTTCCTCCTGCGTGGGGTGATTCTGGGCGGCCGATAGCAGATAGCCGGTCTCAATGGACTAAGTATACGTTGTTCTTCCTGGTAGTTCAAGCGGTCACCGGAGAAGTTGCTGATGCCGCATGAGGCAGAGGTTGACATCCGAAAAGAAGCAGCAGTTTGCTTTCCCCTAGGATTCCGTCGGGGTATTGGTGACGGCATGTAGGGTAGGGGGAGACAGACGCAACACGGGAAGTCCTGATGCGTGATTGTTCGCGCAATCAACTGGACTCCCGTGAGGGCCAGGTCGGGCGCAACAGGGTGGCGGAGAGGCTCGTAGTACCGGAAAAGTCGGGTAATGCCGATGGAGGGAAGGGGCCTTAGTTCAAGATCAACGCAACAAGTGGAAAAGGAGTGAAGATTGGGCAACCTGCAAACTTCGGAAAGCATCCAGAGACTACGGACGGCGTTACACACCAAAGCGAAGGAAGAACCCAAGTTCCGGTTTTATCTTCTGTACGACAAGATCTATCGGCAAGACATTTTGTACCATGCTTATCGAAGCTGCAAAGCCAACAAGGGCGCGGCGGGTGTGGATGGAATGGATTTCGAGGCGATCGCAGTTATTGGTCTGCTCTGGGCATTAATTTGCCTGGATCAATATAAAAAAGGGAATTGGAACTTGCGCGCCGATTCCCCCAATGAAAAAATAGTAAAGGGCGATGTCGTCAGTGCTTGTGGTGCATTTCATGCCGCAGTTTGGCGAACTCTTCGTTGATATGGCCGCGCAGTTCGGTAAGTTCAAAATACAATTCTTTGGCGCTATATTCAAAATGCGGCTCACGCTCCGCACCGGTTTGGGTTGGGAGCGTAGGCATAATGGCGAAGGCGTTTTGCAGCCAGACGGTGAAACGGTTGATTGCTTCTGGTAAAATTTCTGGAGGGCATTGAGCCTCAAGGGTTTGCTGGTAGAGGTAATTCACCAGTTTTTCGGTTGCCGCGGCATCTTTTTTTGGTAAACGGGCGAGCATACTGATCACTGCATGGAGCAACTGTAACAGCGCCTGCTGGTCGGACGAAAGTTTGGTGTTCTGCAGTGCGGCCAGCAGTTGATCGGACTTGGCAACATTCTCTCGTGAGGTGGCACGGACCACACCGGGCAGCAGGGCACCCAACGAGGCCAGCAGTACTTGACTACTTTCTTGCGAGACAAGCGCTTTGGGGAGCCAGGTCGGAGTGATAGCCGCTGTCAGGGCACTCTCATCTACGGCAGCCTCCAGCATTTGTGCCAGTTCAGTCGGTGCCATAGTCGTTGTCGTCTCCTGGACGTCCTCTTCGGCGTCAAAGAAAGAACTGAGCGCCCCTTCAAGTTCATTGTCGAGCAGGCTTTCAGGTGTGGCGGGCCAAGTTTTTTGTTCGACTGCATCCTCTGAAGCTAGAAATTCGCTCAGTGCAGGTGTGACCGATGGCTCTTCCTGTACCTCTTCAAAAATCTGATCAGCCGTTTCTGCCAACGAACCAACAGCGGTGAAATCGATATGTTGGTCAGCCATTACAACAGGTTCGACGTCAACCTCAGTTCCAAAGAAGAAATCAAGTTTTTCTTCAATTTCTTCCATCGGGGTATAATCTAAGGTCGCAATAGCCTCCTCTTCTGAAAACCCACGTTGTTCGCCGCTGTCGGCCAGCGCCGGTGCAATACCATTTTCTTCGTCAAAAAAGATTGAATTTTCGATTTCTTGAACGGAAAGCTCGCTGATCGTTTCGGCTTTGATGAAGTCTTCAGGTGATTCGGCAAAGAAACTGTCCAGTTTACTCTGGATATCGAGGGCGCTTTGATCGGTCTGGAAATCTTCGCGTCCGATTTCGATGGTGTCCCTTGGCACTTCAGCGTCCGCAAGGGCGGCCTCTACCGTTTCTTCTTCGGGGAAGACATCGGCCAGGGCAGAGGCGATGCCGATTTCTTCCTCCTCAATTAATGGCCCCCCTGTTGCAGATGAGCGTTCGCTTAACGTTTCAGTTTCAGCCGATTCGTCCAATGCTTCAGCAAAGAAGTTGTCTAGTTTACCCTGGATGTCGAGGCTGCTCTGCGCTGTCTCGAAATCTTCGAGGCTGAGTTCGATGGCATCCGTTGGTTTTTCAAAGCCTGTAAGGGCCGCCTCAACTTGATCGTCCTCACGGAAGATGTCGGCGAGGGCTGCACTAGGTTGTTCTCGATCCCCAACCGCGCTAAAGAGGCCGGTGGAATCCGGCAGTAGGCTGTTAGAGTCGCTGGCTTCGTCAAAAAGGAAATCCAGTTGTTCGGCGAGGTCACTTTGGGCCGGCAGATCAAGGGGCTCGGATTCCTCATTGAAGCCGGAGAATTCGTCAGTGTCGGAGAGGGCCGGCATGAGGCCGCGGTTGCTGAGGTGGGCCTCAATAAAATCGTCGGCCAGTTCGTCATCTACCGGTGTAATGGCGTCGGGAGAAAGGATTTCATCGGGATATTGGACATCGGCGGTTTCCATCGCCGGTTTCGAATCCATCGAGAAAAGGGTGTCTATTTCGGCCTGCAGGGTATCGGTGAGGAACTCGTCAGCTCGATCAGTTTTTACCTTCTGGGCAGGTGCTTCTAATTCAAAAGCTGCCGCTGGCGCAATAGGCAGTTCCTCAATGGCCTTGGGTGGCAGGTCGGTAATCTTTTCGATGGCTACCGGTGCGTTGATCTCACCGACCATCTCCTCAAGACGTTGTTCGTCAAGAGGCGTGTTCGGGTTCACAATAAGCATCTTGAGGTGGTTGAGACGGTTAATCCTATCAGTCAGGATGCTTTGAACCTTTTCGCTCTCAAAAGGTTGTTGTCCTGCAGCTGCCAATTGGTCGAGGGCTTCACTGAAACTGTGCAGCAAGATAAAAGATTCAGGATGAGCTTGCCCTCTTTTTTCCGAGATGTAGTCCCCTAGCGCCTGTAATCCTTGAATCAATACCAGTGCTGGTTTGTTATTGGCAAAGCTCTGATGAAAGGGGGCGAGTCTGGTGTTGAATAGTTTGAGATTCTCGTCGGTTACCTCCCAGTCGAGGCTGAGAATAGCGGCTCTGAGCGGTTTGGTATGATCTGATTCAGCAGGAACTGAGGTTGCTACCGCAGAGGGCGAGGATATGGCTGTTCTTTCGTCGAAGCTGGGGGTGGATTCGTCTTCGCTTTGATTGATCTGGTACTGGAGAATCCTGAATTTACGGACATCGCCTGCAAGTAATTGGGTAATTTCTTCGCTGCTGATATCTTGAGTAGATACAATTTTCTCGAAATTGTAATAGAACGTCAGGAGCAATTTGATGGAATTGGGATGGGCATAGGCCCCTTTCGAGCGGATATAACCGCCGATTTTTCCAAGTCCCTGCAGATAGATCTCTGCTACCTTGTCGCCTTGCCAAGTCGTTTGCAAATCCTTGACTTCATCCGCCAATTCCTGGAGGATTTCATCGTTGATCTCCCAATCCAGGGAAAGAATGATGGATTTGAGCCGGGTCAGGGGCGAAGAATCTTCCCCTGAAAATTCAAAGAGATCGACGTCCTGCGTGTCGAAGGATTCATTGGCGAAAAGCGTCAGATCCTCGAATTCGTCGATTTTATAAACGGGTTCGCGTTGCGTTTTTTTCATATCACCGCTCTGGTGTTAGCTGCCACGGTTGGCCATTACATAAGTTTTTTCTGAATGGAAATAACCGTGGATGATATTATTTTTTTTAACGTTTCAGGGACGTTGTATCCTGTAAGCGCGCTTGCTTCAAAAGTCGGTACGTTGAGCTTGCTGTTTAAATCTTTATCCAGGACAGAAATCGGTAAAATGGGTATCCCCTGATTACGTAAATCCACTTTATTATATTGAAGAACCAGTGGAAGGCGGAATATGGATTCCTTATAACTTACAAGGTTTTCGTGTAATTGGTTGAGAGAGCGAATATTTTTCTCCCTCATTTGCTCCTGGGCATCGGCGACGAACACAATGCCGTCGACTCCTTTCAAAACAAGCTTTCTGGTGGCGTTATATTTAACTTGCCCAGGTACGGTGTACAATTGAATTTTTAATTCATAGCCTTTGATCTGGCCCATGTTGAAGGGCAGGAAATCAAAGAACAGGGTGCGGTCTCCATGGGTCTTGAGACTGACCATTTCAGATTGAATCTGTTTAGAGAACTTTCTGTTGATGTATTCAAGATTGGTGGTTTTGCCGCCACGGCCGGGACCGTAATAGACAATTTTTACTTGGACTATTTTTTCTCTGAGATTTACAAAACTCAAAATAATCTCCTGTTGCCTGTTGAACTTATTGCGAAAGGTAACAAAGAAGTAAGGTTATCTGTCGCTGCAACCGGTGGCGCCGGTTATTTCCGGCTCCAGATTTTTTTAATGCGTTCGATCGTCTCGACGACGTTGAGACGAAGAAAGCCCAGGGATATACTTTTGCCGAACATGGTGATCAACAGCAGTTCGTCGTCAATCTTCGAGAAATGAATATTACATTCCGTGCCCTTGTGGAACAGTAAAGAAAATTCCTGTTCCCCAACGAGTTTGGCCATGGCGTCAACGGTGGCGAAATTACCGGCTGCAAGCGCGGCAAAGGAGTAAACATCGTATTTTGATGTCCCGTTGTCCTTTGCTGTAATGATATTGCCGGCCATGTCGATAATAATAACGCAATCAACACCGATTTTAATGAGCTTTTCAGTCAGGATTTCATCTATTCTTTCAAGCTGTTCCTGGCTAACAACTCCATAGTTCATATTGTTACCTCGTATACATCAAATAAATTGTTGAAGGTGAACGTGTTTTGGCGGGTTCCACAGCGAAAAAGAAGCTAGCGTTTTTCCCCGGGTAGTGTTTGAAAAAGAATTTGAAAAAAATACGAATCCTTTCAAGGGTATCATCGCCAGCTCTTTTTAGATAACCAGAGTATACGCTAGAAAAAATGATATATGAAGTGGTTTTTTTTCGTTATATTTTTTTTATGGTTCCAACGTATCAATAGAGACGGCTGAAAGGTGCTCCTTGTTGATCGAGCCGTGGGGGAGGCCGTTGTAAAACGTATAGCCTCAGGCTGGCGAGATCTTTTTTCACGTTATTCCAGGAGGGGGCCATCGGGAAGAGGGCGAACCTTTCACCGGCTTTTTTTGTCTGCGGTTCCCAGCTTTTCTTTGTATTTACTGTTCACCGAATACACAAAGGCCAGCACCTCGGCAATGGTCTGGTATAATTCAGCTGGTATTTCTTCGCCCACCGGGACTTTGGCGAGCAGTTCCACCAGATCTCGGTCCTCCTTGATATGTACTCCCGCCTCAATGGCCAGGGCAATGATTTTATCCGCAATCAGATTGGAGCCGCTGGCCACGATTTTGGGAGCCGCGGTTTTATTGGCATCATAAAGCAGGGCTACCGCTTTTTTCTTCGTGGATTTTTCAAGCTCCATGGCATTCTCACTAAGGTGATCGGTTCAGGCTTGGGTGTCGACCATGCCGGTGGCGCCGTGCACTATTTTTTCCAGCAGCGATTTCGCCGGTTCTTTGGCTCCGACCAGAAATTGAGCCGATTCCAGATCGACAGCTGTCAGCCACTGCCCCAGTTCTTCTCTGAAACCAGCGAGATATTTTGCCCGCTCGGTATCCTCCGCCATAAATTTTAAAGTTATGCCGCCATCGCTTTGGTGCAGGTCAATTTGCAAGTTGCCCAGTCCTTCCAACTGCAGATGCAGCTCAAAGTGTTGCACCGCTTGCTCCGATGATCCGGTATTCTCTTCCGATCCGTTTTTCGAATGATCGGTATTGACGAGGAGATACCCTTGCTCAAGAAAAGAAAATGGCAGGGGCAAGAAAAAGAGTGATTCGCTGGCTAGCCGTATCTGCAACAGCTGATACAGTTCGATGGATTTCACGAGTTGTTCGGCCTGATCATGATCGCCACCACTCGATGGCACCTGTTGCGAAAATTCAAGCAGCGCATATTTAAGCGTCTGCACGGCTTTTTCCCGGTTATTGCCTGCCAGGAGCTGTTCCATGTTGACGCCGAGCCGATCAATAAATTCCTGCAGTTTCGTCCCGTCCATCTGCAAGGATTGAGGCAGGGCAGTTTCGCTTTGGGTCGAGACCAGAAAGGCTAGCAGTTGCCGCAAGGGGTGGTCGGCCGGCAGAACGGTGTTCTCCTGAAGTAAGGGGGTCAGCTGGCTGAGCAGGTTCTGGATCAGCTGATCGCCTGAACCAACGGTATTGATTGGCGGCATCAGGGCAACTTCGCTATTGGTCCCCGCTAAGAGGGCTGCAGCCGTTTCGCGCTGCCCCGGAACATTGGTCGAGGGTTGCAGGCTGGCCAGCTGTGAGAAAATGGTTGCCAGATTACCGGCATGTTCAGCGGTCGTCGTGGAGAGCGTGGAGGTTTGCGACAGTTGTTGCAACAAGTCGCCGATGGCGGCATACGTCGGTCCGACCTTGGAGTTTGGTTGGGCCGCCAGTATTTCAAAGGCGCGGTTGATGAGTTGCACGGTCACCTGGTTTTGCAGGGCGGCGGAGGTCGTCCCCGGCAATCGATCGGTAACCGTGCCTGCATAGAATTGCAGCGTAGCTTTGGTGTCTGTGCTGAGTTGCGGTAATTGTTCCGATGTTTCGGCGAGATTGGTGAGGGCCGGAAAGGTGGCGGTTTGCTGGCCGATCAGATGGATGGCGTTGCCGATCATGCTATTGATCGGATTGCTCCTGACAATCTGGAGTTCCACCTGCGGCGTCAGGGCTGCAACCTGGAGATGCAACGTTTGGCCTACCTGCAGTTGTGCCGTTGATTCAGCCTGGACCTGGCGTCCGCCGATATCGATGGTAAATTGATTGGTTCCATTTTTAGCGCTGACCAGGCCCTGCAGCATCTGACCTTGGGTGAAAGGCGCCTGTTGTTGTCGACTGCTGCCTTGATACGCCGATAACGATTGAATGCGCAGGATCGGGTTAGTGATGCCGGTCGGGTCCATATTGAACCTCTACGTTGTTTGCGGTCAAATCGAGGTTTTGGCCTGGTAACGGTCGGGGAAAACCTGAGCGGCACCTCTGTCGGTACGGTTGCGCATCTTTCGATATGACAGGAAAACGTTAAAAAATAGAGAGAATGCCACCGCTTCAGTCTGGAGGTTCCTGGTTCTGGAACCAGAGCGGCGCTTTACACTGTCCGCACGTTTTCCCGGAGTTGGCGGCGTTCTTCCTGGAGGCAGAACGAAATGAGCTGGTCTCTGGTCTTTGCGGTAACGTTATCAAAGTGAAAGGCAACCTGATACCGGTTTTTTCGAAGCCGGTAAGATCTGACCACATTGGCCAGGCAGACGAGGGGTGGTTCATCCGCAGGCATCGAGATTATAAGCTGAATGCGATTATTGCTGGGCGGTTTTTCGGCGAATAAGGCCAGAACTCCGCTCCCGCTCATGTCAATGGTAGTGCCGATCATTTTCCAGGTTTGGACCCTGACCTCCTGAGGGCCGGCAATGTAACTAGCCTCAATGGTGGTGTTAATAGACACTCTGAAAAAATCGCGCAACGCTTCCGGTGAAACCGGTTCTCTGGCGGTGAAATGAAGGCGGCGATCTCCTACCACACTGTCGAGCTTTGCAATCAGGTTCACCGTGAGCCCTTTATGCTCAACAACCAGATTACAGTTCGCCCCGATTCTGAGATCGGTCTCCGTCCAGGAATCGGGAGGAAAAAGCAACTCCAGCAGCGGCGGGGTTTTTTTGATCAGCAGGGCTTTGCAGCGCAGAGCCTCTTCTTTGGTGCTTGGAATATCAACAACCACCGATGCGTTTTCATTGAGTTTTTCTAATATTTCTTCAATCTTGGCCACAGGGGAATCACTCGGTTGCGCTATTAGTAGGTTAATGAAGTGCGATGGGCGACACTCGACTTTGTTGTATGGAGATTGTCATCGGTCAGGTTGGAACTGCAGGCTTTCAAGTGAATTTACCAGCGATTTCATGTATGTATCATCCGTAATTCTGAACCTGCACCCTCATGCGCAGATGTCTCCGCTGGAGTTCGAAACAACAGGCCATAATTTTATCCTGGCTTTCCGAATCGATGGAGTCAAAGTGAAAGGCCGCGTGATAGAGGCTTGGGTTAATCTTCCGGCAACGCACCACATGCCCCACGGCGTTGATCGTCTCCATGTCACGGGTGGGCAGGGTCAGTTCGATTCTCACCGACTTGCCCTTTTCAAGGGGCTCGCTGAAACTGCACAAAAGACCGCTGCCACTGAGATCAATAGTATCCCCTAAGAGCCGCCATTGCTCTCCCTCTTGGGCCATCTCTTCGGGAGTGGTCGATGAGGCCGCGACACTGGTGTTTGCATCAACCCGAAAAAAACCGCGTGACTGACTATGACTGATGGTTTCCTGAGCGATCAGTTCCAGGGTCTGCGGATCTAAGAGCTTGCTGATATCAGCGGAAATGGAAACCGTCTGATCCGCGAAATCAATCATGACCATGCAGGTTCTGCTGGTGTCCACTTGATCGATCGACAGCGTTCCGGGCGGGAAAAAGAGCGTAAATGCAGGTGGTTCCGCTTTACCGTAAAAGCAGTGCAGCCGTTCTTTTTCAACAACGCCGACTAACGGGACTGCTGCCCGGATCGCTTTGCCTTCTTTGATATTGAGAAATAAACTATTCAGTAATGGCAAGGTCTTACCTTTCTTCTTAAAGAAATAACGTTATTTTTTTCAACTTGCCATAATGGGACCGAGAAAGGAAGATTTTTTTAAGGATAGTGGTCGCACTGATAAAAAAAACCTCTAATAGGGCAGAGGTCGTTGCAGTGCTGCCTCTAGAGGGGGTAACCCTGATAGAGTCGCTGCAGTCAGTGATTTGTGACAGGGCGGCGTTAGCTATCTACCCTTCGATGGCCTGGCAAAGCAGTTCCGGAACAACCAGCGGGCATGAGTGGTCGTGAATTCTGTCCCGATAGAATCGCATTCCTGCCTGGAGCATATCGCAGGCAAGAATAGATTTGTCCATCGCCCGCTGATATTCCCCGATAGAGGCAGTGTCGAGAATTTCCGGACCGATCTCTTCCATGAGGAGGCAGAGCTGGTGGTTGTCATTGTTTATTTCCCGCTGGAGTTCGGACAGCACGCGGCAGCGGCTTCCTAGCTCGTGGGGTGCCAACAACGGCATCTCTTCGGTAAGCAGGTCCGTAACTTGTTTTAATTGCCTGTACTTTTCGATCGTCTCGCTAAAGTACATTGCTACGGTCTGCATAGTAGCCCCTATGACCAAACAGAATGTTAAACAGCGGAAGAGATGTCAAAAAAAGAGTCAGGTGGTGGAATTGGTAATCCGGCCTCGATTGTTTTGCGGTTGCCGGTAGCCACTCAGTGCGGTCTGGCCGATGCGCAGTTTGCCCATTTCGTGGGCAAGCAGTGATTTCACTCCTGAGGCCTTGGCGGTGATCCGTTGATTAAGCAGCAAAACCTCACTGACCAAAAGCGCACGTTTTTCAATAAGGTCTTGCGTGGTTTCACTATTTAAAGATTGGGTGTTGATCTGTGTCGATATATTTCGATCCAAATGCTCGGCATGTTCCTGGAGTTCGTTTAAGGTGAGATTGAAATTTTGCAATGCAACCGGGTCGGCCGTGCCCAAATCGTGATCCATCTCCTGCAGGAATTGCAATAAACCTTGATAGTGTTGGATTGATTGGGTGAGGTTTGTTTCAAGTCCTTGTATTTGCTCCGGAGTGTTCATTGGCGTCGTTACCGGGATACTGACAGGGGGACATAGCCGTCAGGAACGGAGGGGCTGTTAGCATAGGGCGCCTTGGGGATGGAGAGTGTCCGGGCTACGGGTATTTGCTCTTGTTTGTTGATCATGATAGCTTCTCCCCAGGTACTTCGCAGGTCGACTAGCAGTTTGTCGACAACGCGCAACTTTTCAATATCTTTGTGGAGATTGGCTTGCGTCAGCTCCCGAATCATGAAATTGTATAAGGCATCAAGGTTCTCCGCTATTTCGCCGCCAATGGCGTGATCCAGGGAATTGGAGAATTCCGCGATAATCGCCATCGATTTTGATATGCCATGACCAAAGCCGGCGATATTATCTTCTTCCAACGCAAGCATGGCCTGCCGAGTGAAGCGAATCGCCCCGTCAAAGAGCATGAGCAGGATTTGTTCGGGAGAAGCTGATAGAACCTGGTTTTGCTGATATTTGCTGTAGGGATTCATTAGTTATTCCCCGAATTGTTCAGATTGGAAAGTTGGGTCAGATAACCGCTCTGCGAATTGAGATTGCTGATCAGGAGTTCCATGGCATTGAAACGAGCCTTCAGCCGGGCTTCAATTTTATCAAGCATGGTTGTTTTGTCGGCTATTTGTTTGTCCATACGTTCAACTCGGCTTTCGTAACGATCTCTTTTATCTGCATACATACCCTTCGTTGCAGAAGTCGCGTCAAGCAGGTAGGTGTTGAATTTTTGCATCACACCGGCAACGCCCTCTTCACCTGCTAACAGCTTAGTCATGCCGTCAAGTCCGTTTTCAAGGGCGGTATCGAGTTTACTGTTGTTGACTACGAGGGTGCCATCCTTATCCGTTGAAATCCCAATTTCACTAAGGACATGCAGGGAGCCGCTGCCTTTTACGGTATCGGTCAAAATGGATTGCAGGCCTCTTTTGATGCTGTTGACCGTGGCGTCTCCACGCAGGTAATCGCTTAGGATGTCTTCGGTGGTGTCGGTTTCAGTGGTTGTTGAGTCTGTGGTTGTTGTGTCCGTCGCGGTTTTATCCTCATAGGCGGCAGTCATCCATTCGATGACCTTGTTGTAACTGGCGACGAAGGTGGAAATTTTTTCTTTCAGGGCACTCGGGTCGGCCACGATATCCATTTTGGTGGCTGTGTAAACGGTCGGCTGGGCTGGATTAGGTATTGGGCTGGTCGCATTAAGGTTCAGGGTCACTCCCGCAATCACGCCGGTAATAGTGTTGGAATTACTGGAGACACTGATGCCATCGACGGAAAGTTCTGCCATCTTCGAGTGTTGGGTCGTGGTGGTAGCGAACGGGATGACTACGCCATCGCCGTTTTTCAAGGAGCCTTCTACCTTGAATTCGGTTGCGGCGGCATCTTTCCCCGTCAGGACAAGATGGTAGGCGCCCTTACCATCATTGATGATGCTGGCGCTGACCCCGGTCTCCTCGGCAGCTGCATTGATGGCCGCCGAAAGTCCTTGCAGAGAGTTGTTGTCGGCATTAATTGAGATGGCTTTGCCGTTGACCGTGATCGAACCGGTTCCGAAAATACTGGTGGAACTGGAGGCATAACCAACCGCGCTCACATCTTTCTGCACCTGGGCCAGTTGCTTGACGACGATGTTATAACTCCCCGGAATGGCATTGTTCGTGGTCGCGGTAAAGGCGCTTTCTGAACTGAGTCTTGCCTTGGTGGTTCGTACCTCACTGGTGAGGTTCATGGCGGCGGCGGCTTCTCGCAGTTCGTTCAAGCGGGTGTTGAGTTGACCATAAGCTTTGAGTCGGGTGGTTTCATAGGTCTTGTCGGCTTCCAGGTTGTCAAGGGGACGGCGCTCTATGGCCATCAACTTGGTGATGATGTCTTCGGTGGGCAGACCCGTGGCCAAGCCACCAAACGTTACTTCTGCCATACCCTTCTCCTTGATTACCTTTGAATTACCTGGCAGCTGCTGCTGTTGCTAAAACAAGCTTATGATTTAATATCGACCATATTGCCCTGGAGGTCGGCAAGTGCTGCTTTTATGCCCAACACCTCTTCCGCCGGGACTTGACGGATAACTTCCTGGGTGTCGGCGTCAACGATTTTCACCACCAGTTCTTTCGACCGCTCGTCGTTTTCAAAGCGGACACTGTACAAGCCATCTTCGGTCAGGGCCTTGATCTGGGTCAGGATCTCTTCGGGCTGGACCTTTTTCGAATCGGTCTGGGCCTGCTCCGGTTGGGGTTGTTCCTTGGCGCTCTTCCGGTTGGTTTCAATCTGCTCGGACGGACGCGGCATCTTTTGGAGCGTGGCGCTGGCACTGCTCATTGCTTCGGTGATCATGGCTCTCTCCCTTAGGATTATATTGAACGATCAGTTGGACAACAGAAAGCCTGGAGGGCCAGGGAACGGCCCTCCAGGGAAGAGAGAGATTTACTGAAGCAGACTCAGGGCCAACTGCGGTGCCTGGTTGGCTTGGGCCAGAATCGAGACACCGGCCTGCTGGAGGATGTTGTTCTTGGTCATGGCCGAGGTTTCCTGGGCAATGTCCGCATCCAGAATCCGGCTGCGGGCAGCCGACAGATTCTCGGAAACATTCGACAGGTTGGAAATGGTGGACTCGAAGCGGTTCTGGACCGCACCGAGATCACCGCGCATGGTGTCGATCTGGGCCAGGGCTGCGTCCACACTGGAAATAGCTGTGGTTGCACCTTCGCGGGTGGAGATGTCGACCTCGTCAATGGTGGTGGTGGCGTTACCTACATTAGCAAGACCCGCAGCCGCCAGACCTGTTCCTGTCAAGGCGATATCCGAGGTGCTGTCGAGAGATACCTGACCAACAAATGTCTGGTCACTGTTTGTGACGCCAGACAAGCCGGCAGCAACACCGTCATTAAGTAAATCGGCATTCGCATCAACAGCTTCGTTCAGGGTGAAATTAGTAGCTTCTGTTTTATTGATGACTACTTTACCGGCTTTATCGACTGAAGCAGTGAATCCATCGACAGCATTGATCGCTGTCGCTACTTCAGTTGAGGTGACCATGCCATCCGTTACAGCTGTAGATAGGTCAACTGCAACATTATCCAGGGTCAATTCATAGGTACCAACTTTTTCTGTTCCTAAGGTGAGCCCTGTGTTAGTAACCGTGCCGCCGATAAGAATATCAGCATGGCTAGATAATTCAAGCGAGCCATAAGAGGTACGAGCTGCGCCGTTGGTTGTTGTTGTAAATCCACCAACTATAGTTGCTCCAGTTCCTGCAGTTCTAGTTTCGGTAAGCACCAAATCACTGCCATCAGACTTGGTAAAAGTAAGGTTTGAACCTGTAGCCGTCCCTGTGAAAGTAACTCCAACTGCTGCTAAATCAGCGGTGAAGCTTTCTAGGGCTAAGTCAAAACTAGCTGCAGTGATGGTAGAGCCACCATCAACCACTTCAGCATCAAAAATTTTGACGCCTTCGATGTTAAAGGTATATGCAGAAGCACCTGTTCCTGCAACAGATTCTGAGATTGTTGTAAAGGCCGCTAGCGAACCACTCGTAGTTTCGCCAACCGAGACTGAAATATCCGGTTCCAAACTCTCGATTCTATCGGCGACATCTTGTGCGTAAGTGCCTGCCGCTGAAGCTCCAGGCTCAGTAATTGTAGTGCCGTTAATAGTCATGGCACCACCAATAAGTCCGGTAATTGCTGTGCCTGTAACAACAGCAGGTGCCAGATTGACTGTTGCAAAATCAAAACTCTGTTCATTCACTGCGGTGGCAATGGTCTCGCCCGCTGCAGTATTCAGCGCAGCAGCAATG
The DNA here is from genome assembly GCA_019163135.1 of Desulfobulbaceae bacterium. Taxonomy (GTDB): domain Bacteria; phylum Desulfobacterota; class Desulfobulbia; order Desulfobulbales; family Desulfobulbaceae; genus Desulfobulbus. Next base: position 13,619 of record JAFLKR010000114.1, read on the forward strand.
GCCACGTTCGTGCCGGCAGCATCGGCAATGTTAGTGCCGTTGACAGCGATTGAACCAGCGGCCAGGGTCGCGCCCGTTACACTGGTGCCTACAACTGCGGTTCCATTCGGGGCAGAGATAGTGGTGCCTACTTTGCTCAGATCAGCCGTTTTGGCGCTGGCGATGTCAAAGCTGATGGTCTGCTGGACGCCGGCATTGGCGCCGACCTGAAAGGTGGCTTGCTTGAGGTTGCCATCGAGCAGCTTCTTGCCGTTGAACTCGGTGGTCTCGGCAATCCGAACCATCTCGGCCTGCAGCTGGCTGACTTCTGCCTGCAGGGACTTCCGGTCACTGTCACTGTTGGTATCGTTGGCTGACTGAACGGCCAGCTCACGCATACGTTGAAGGATG
>JAFLKR010000131.1 GCA_019163135.1 Desulfobulbaceae bacterium
AACAGGGTCTGCCCGATTTTTCGCCAGGCGGAAGGGGTGAAGCGCATGCTCAATCGACGCATCAGGCCGTCACCACCTGGATCCGGTCGAGAGCCATTTCCCCGAGGCCCATTTTGTAGGCAGCCACAGTCGAGTCGATGGCCTCGGGCGGCAACGCAAAAAGAGTGGTTGCATAGGCGTCCGCCGCTACCGGGTCGGCCGAGGCGATCAAGGTGTCGGTTTTGCGGACATCGTTGAGATCGCCGCCTTGGGGGCCGTTGCGCAGGAGGATGCGGGTGGCATCGATGATCGTCAGCTTCGGTCGGACCACCGTGGCCAGGTCAGCCAGGCTCTGGCCCAGGTCGTGGTGGAGCGAACCCCGATTGCCGCCGATCACCCCCATGCTGTTCTTGAGCCCCAGGGTCAGCCGGCTCAGGCCGTGATGCTTGGCCACCGGCAGGTTGATGTAGCAGTCGCAGTCCAGCGCCTCTTTGTAAATCTCCCAGCGGGTGAGGGCCTTGCCCTTGGAGATGTCCACCGGTATGAATTTGCGTTGGTCGATGTGCTCGATCACGGCGCGGGGATCGGAAAGAGAGAGGACGGCCTGCTCGATGCCGCTGTTGGCGTAGCAGCGTCGTTGCTCGTTGCAGGTCCGGTCGAAAACCAGCACCTTTTTCGCGCCGGCTTCCAGGGCCTGGGCTACCACGGCTTTTACCACCTGAGGGTGGGTGTTGGCCGCCTGCTCCGGGCTGCGGTCCCAACCGATGTTCGGCTTGACCACCACCCGGTCGCCTGGTCGGACAAACTGCTGCATGCCGCCCAGAGGCGCCAGCACCCGAGTCACCAGGGCCGAATATGCTTCCCCTTTGGCGACACTGAGCAGGGCTGGCGATTTTTCGGCGGCGAGGGCCGCCGGCAGGATGTGGAAGCGGGGGATGGCCAGGGTTGCTCCGGCCGACCAGAGGAAGACCTCGCGGATGAATTGACGTCGGTCCATGGAAACCTCCTCCTGCCCAAGGGGCGCAAAGGTTGCGGTTAGAAAAGACTGCCGTGATTTGAAGCGCAGGGTGAATAATTATACCCGGTCAAAGAAGGAAAAACAATGAATGGGCAGCAAGGAGGACAAGGCGGGTTTGGTTAGCCTAGCCGGATTCGGCATCACGCCTGGATGCATCCCGGTGGCGGGCCGGTCTGCTCCGGGAGGTTATTCGATCGAATACTGGGTCAGTTTGCGGTACAGGGTCTTGCGGCTGATCCCCAAAGTTTCGGCGGTTTTCTGGCGGTTGCCCCCATGGAAATCGAGCAGTTTGAGAATGTGCTGTTTTTCAACGGATTCCAAAGTCAGGGCCGCCTCGTTGTTTTCGGCGGATTCCACCATTTCCCGGGGCAGACAACGTTCGCTGATGATGCCATTTTCCGCCAGGATAATGGAGCGTTCGATAACGTTGCGCAACTCGCGAATATTGCCGGGCCAGTTGTAGCGGAGGATGCTGGCCATGGCCCGCTCGACGATGCGATAAACGGTGTTGTCCGGACTGAGGGCGGTGAGGAAATAATCGACCAGCAGAGGCAAGTCCTCTTTGCGCTCTTTGAGCGAAGGAATCTCGATGCTGAAGGCGTTGATCCGGTGAAAAAAGGCCTCGTTGAATCGTCCTTTTTCAACTTCTTCGGCCAGGTGGCGATTGGTGGCGAAGAGAAAGCGGATATTGACCTTACGCTCCTCCTTTTCCCCTACCCGCCGATAGGTGCCGGTTTCCAGGGCTCGAAGCAACGAGGCCTGGACTTCGAGCGGCAATTCGCCGATTTCATCGAGAAACAGGGTGCTATCGTGGGCAAAGCTGAGCAAGCCCTCCCGTGAATCATTGGCGCCGGTGAAGGAGCCCTTGATATGGCCGAACAGTTCGCTGCGTGCCAATTCTTTCTGAAGGGTGGCGCAGTTTTTGATGATCATCGGGTTGGCGGCCAAGGGCGAGCGCTGGTGGATCAACCGGGCGACCACATCCTTACCAACCCCTGATTCACCGGTGATCAATACCGGTATCTTGGCCGGCGCCACCTTGTCGATCAGGAACTGGATGTCGCGGATCGCCTGGGATTTGCCGATAAACCGGACCTTGTTCTGCGCCTGATCGGTGCTGTGGCGGAGCATAGCGTTCTCCCGCGACAGCAGGGCCCGTTGGTGCGCTTTTTCGACGATCAGATCAAGCCGGTCGAGGTCGAAGGGTTTACGGATAAAATCGTAGGCCCCGAGTTTCATGGCCTCGACCGCGATATCTATATCGCCATGTCCGGTGATCATGATCACCTCGATATGGGGAATCGATTCCCGAATACGGATCAGCAGGTCGAGGTCCGAGACATCCGGCAGCCACAGGTCCATGATGACGACATCGAACCAGTGATTGCGCACCATGGTCAAGGCCTCGGCACCGTCCCCTGCGGTATGGATTTCGCGCCGGTTGTTGGTCAGTTCCTTCTGCAGTAGTCTCCTGATCGATTCCTCGTCATCGACGACCAGAATGGCATATTTTTCTTTGTCCATAGTTATTCAATTCCCGGAAGCGCAACTCGAAACGTCGACCCTTTGCCGACGGTACTGGTGACGCTGATATCGCCATGATGATTTTTGACAATGGTATAACAGGTCGAAAGGCCGATGCCGATCCCCTTGCCCACCGGTTTGGTGGTGAAAAACGGTTCGAAAAGTTTGTCCTGGAGTTCCAAAGGGATGCCGCAGCCGGTATCTTCAATCACAAGCGTTACTTTGCCGTCGGCAGCAAGGGTCTTGATCAAGATCGTGCCGCCGTCGCTGGTGGCGTCCAAGGCGTTGGTGAGAAGATTGATGATGACCTGTTTGAGTTGCGATTCATCACCGAGAATTTGAGGGATATCTTCTTTCAATGCTGTAGTTACGGTGAGATTGCGTTGTTCCTTGAAGTGATGCTTGAGGATAAACAGGGTGTCGGTGACGCACTGGTTGAGATCGATCTGGCCGAGATTGGAGACGGTGGGGCGGCTGAAGGTGAGCAGTGTTCGGACGATGTCGCGGCAGCGCAGGCATTCTTTGATGATAGTATCGGTGTATTCCTTGAAATCTTCTTGAAGTTCTTGATCTATCTTGCCTTCCAAGCGAGCGTTTCGACGTTTGAGTCCTTGGGCGAATCCGAGAATTGCGGTGAGGGGATTGTTGATCTCATGGGCGACCCCGGCGGCCAGGGCACCAACCGTGGCCATTTTTTCCGCCTGGTAAAACTGGGCTTGAAATTCCTTTTCCCGGGTGACGTCGCGTTTGAAGAGCAGGATCTGGCGTTCGCCGATAAGGCTGGTCTTGAGCGGTGAGGCGATGATTTCGTAGTGTTTGAAAGTGCCGCCCACCTTGTAGATGCAGAGGTCTTTGACGATCTCGTCGCGATCAAGCGAACGCAGGGCCGGGCAATCATCGCAGCGGGTTTCTCTGCCGCGGAAGATGGTGTAGCAGGGGCGACCGATCGGATTAATTCCCGGAAACCATTCGGTGAACACGTGATTGACCCGTTGGATGCGCAGATTTTCCGAAAGGACCACCATCAGGTCAGTGATCCCGTCGAGCAACGCCTGAATCTCTTTGCGTTTTTTCTCAATCTCCAGGTTGGAGCCTTTGAGCTGTTCGACCTTCTGCTGCAATTCCTGGTAAAAACCCAGCTTGCAGTGCTCAATGCCGACCAGGTCCTCAAGCGTTGTCGGGCGAGGCATTACCATACCTCCTCGCAAATTTGCAGAAATTCCTCCCAGGTCGCTGGCCGGGGATTGGTCAGGTTGCAGGCGTCAAGAACTGCCATCTTGCAGATAGGTTCCAGGTGGTGGCGCTCACTCTCCGGGATCAACTGGCTCAGTCGAAGGGCGACGTCAAAGGAGGCAAAGAAGGCCTCGAGCGTTTCGATACCGGCCAGGGCGGTTTCCTCATCTGAACCCAGTTGGCGTTTAATGATCAATCGGCCGATGTCCGCCAATTTTTTAGGATTGATCTTGCAGTTGAATCGCATGACACTGGTGAGGAGGATCGGGTGGACCACACCGTGGCGCATGTCGAAATGGCCGCCCAGGGAGTGGGCCAGGGCATGTTCGGCCCCGAGTCCGGCATTGCTGAAGGCCATGGAGGCCGAGACCGCGGCAATGCTGAGTTGTTCGAGCGAGTCAACCGAGCGGGTGGCGACGGCGCTCTGCAGATGGGCGAGAATAAGGTCAATGGCTTTGAGCGAATGCATTTCAGTAAATGGTGAGGCAATCTGCGACATGTAGGCTTCGATGGCGTGGGCCAACGCATCGACTGCGGACTGGATGATCAGGGACTCGCTCTTGGTTCGCAGAATCAGGGGATCGACGATGGAGATATTGGGAACCAGCGTCCGGGTGATGATGGACATTTTGACCCCGCGCTTCATGTCGGTGATAATGCAGAACTGGCTGATATCCGAACCGCTGCCGGCGGTGGTGGTGATCAGCATCATCGGCGGCAGTGGCCGCTCCACCCGGTTGGCCCCTTCATAATCCCGGATTTTGCCGCCGTTGCTGGCGATAATGGCAATTCCTTTGGCGGTATCCATGGCGCTGCCGCCGCCGATGGCAATGATCACATCGGTGCCGTTTTTCAGATAGAACTCGGCCCCCTGTTCTACCTGGAAATCGCGGGGATTGGAGGTGACACCGGGATAGTAAACCCATTTGATCCCCTCTTTTTCAAGGATATCCATGAGGCGCTGCAACCAACCTGCTTCCTCGATGCCGGCATCGCTGACCAAAAACACTTTTTTGGCGCCGAGTCGGAGGGCGCATTGCCCGGCATAGTCGAGGCTGCCCCGGCCGAAGATGATTTCAGGAATGGCAAATTTGGTAATCATAACTTGGTCTCCATTTTGGAGGTTTTCGGCGGGAGGACAGCAACGCATTTATTATAACTAACTGATTACAGAAAATATATCTTACCGCAGGACGCTCTGGCATGAAGGCATTAACGCGGAATTTTCCTTGCGGGTCACATAATAGGTAAGCATCTTTCATGCCCGGTACCATTCCTGGCCGGACACAGTGACCAGGCAACCGAATATTTCGGGTACAAATGACCCGTTCTTCACCACTTAGACGGGTACATTTAGGCTAGTAGCCGACCATGACCGCACAGGCCACCGCTGTGTCGAAACAACGATCAGGTCATTGTGACCCATTTTGGTGAAACTGGCGGGTTATAATGTCCCAAAGGATTTTGACCCCGTCCTTGTCAGGCAACCAACACTGCAGCAATGGACGGTCTCAGGGTACCCACCAGTGTGCACCGGACCGGAGCGGGCGAATAGATCCTGCTGGGACGTTCGCCGTCTCCATGGCTGTTTGGAGATCCCGGAGCGGGGCCTCAAAACCGGTGTCCGCCAACTGGAAGGTCCCGTAATGGATGGGCAGGGTGAGCGGTTGGCCCAGGTCATGATAGGCGCGGACGGCCTCCTCAGGGTTCATGTGACCGTAGGCCATGAACCAGCGGGGGTCATAGGAGCCGATGGGCAGAAAGGCCAAACGGAATTTTTTGAATTTTTGGGCAGTCTCTCGGAAATACTCGCCGTCGCCGTAGCCGCTGTCGCCGACAAACACGATGGGGCCGCCGGGGGTGACAAGGACAAAGGTGGCCCACAGGGCGCGGTTGCGATCAAAAAGACTGCGGGCCGACCAGTGATGCATCGGCTCCAGATGGATGGTCATCTCCGGCGAGACCACCACCTGGGCACCCCAATCGTGGGCCTCAATGTTGGCTTCGGGAATGCGGGTGTGGAGAATGGCATCATTGCCGAGCGGGACGATGATCCGGGGATGATCGCGTCGCCACAGTCGCTCCACCGTGACCAGGTCGAGGTGATCGTAGTGATTATGGCTGATCAGAATCAGGTCAATGGGCGGCAGATCCTCAAAACGGATGCCCGGCGGGTGGACCCGTTGAGGACCGATCCAGGTGAAGGGGCTGGCCCGGTCCGACCAGACCGGATCGGTAAGGATGTTCAACCCTTCAGTCTGGAGGAGAACGGTTACATGCCCTACATAGGAAACCCGCAACTGGTTGCCCGCCACCCGTTGCGGCGGCTTGTCGGTGGCCGGCAGTTCGCTGTATGCTGGCCAGGGTAGCGGTTTTCGAGTCCATTGCCATTTGAGGATCTCCAGCAGCCCCTTGTTCAACGGTTTGCCGGGGTTATAAAATTCGTTGCCGTCAAAATGATCGGTGATTGGACCCTGATAATATCGGGGCGCACAGGAGAACTGCATAACCATCAAAAGAAGGATGAAAGCAAAGAGCGTTAATTTCATCAGCATGGACACACGGGTTAAAGGGAAAAATTACCAATTACGATAATAAGGCCGATCTTAAAAAAAATAACACCCTCGCCAGGTTTGAGGCTATATCCCCTAAGCTGCTCCTCCCCAACCTATCGATATTCAGCACCACTTATATGTCGACGCTTCATTATCTTTTGCAATGCAACTCTTGAAATCCCCGACAGTTTAGCACCTTGCGATACATTTCCTCCGGTTTTTTTCAATAAGGCCGCGACATAATTACAGGTAAAATCATCAACGATGCGATCTTTGGCGTCCTTATACGCCTCAAAGGTGCCGCTGTGCATGAAATCCTCGCCAGAGGTTGGATCCAGGGAGAATTTCGGCGGATTTTCAATGAAATGAATATCACTTACCGAGATAAGATCCTTGGGGCTAAATATAACGGCCCGTCGCACCACATTTTCCAATTCTCGGACGTTGCCTGGCCAGGCCCGACTCATGAGCGCGGTAAGGGCCCATTGATCAAACCGTTTGAGCGGGAGATCAAGTTCGGCGCAGACTTTTTTGGTGAGTTGGGCGACCAGCAACGGAATATCATCGATCATTTCCGCCAGCGAGGGCGTGACGAGGGTGACGGCATTGAGTCGGTAAAAAAGGTCTTCGCGAAATAATCGGTCCGCAATCATTTTTTCAAGATTCAGGTTGGTCAGGGCGATAATCCGCACATCAACTTTAATGGTCCTGGTCGACCCCAGGGGCTTGATCTCACGTTCCTGTAGAACTCGAAGCAACTTGCTTTGGATGGCAAAGGGCAGGTCGCCGATTTCATCCAGGCAAAGGGTTCCTCCGTTGGCGGCGGAAAAAAGCCCTTCCTGATCTTGATTGGCGTTGGTAAAGGCGCCGCGCACATACCCGAACAGCTCTGATTCCAACAGTTGTTCCGGTATGGCGGGGCAGTTGACCATGATGAGCGGTTGGGCGCGCCGATCGCTGAGCTGATGAATGGCGCGGGCGGTCAGTTCCTTGCCTGTTCCCGATTCGCCTCTGACCAGCACGGTGTAGTTGGTCCGGGCCACGGCCTCAAGGTTATCCCTGAACCGCAAAAAGGCGGGTGATTGCCCTGTGAAGCCGAGGGATTGGGGTTTTTCACAGATCTGTTGCTTCAGGGTAGAGTTTTCCCGCAACAGTCGGTTCCGTTCGATCGCCTTACTGAGTGTCCGAAAAATAACCTCTTTTTCAAAAGGCTTGGTAATGAAATCATAGGCGCCCAGTTTGATGGCCTCGACTGCGGTTTCAATCGAACCGTAACCGGTCATCATCACGGCGGTCAGCCAGGGATCTTTGCCCAACAAATATTTCAAAAGATCCAGACCGTTCATGCCCGGCATTTTGATATCGAGCAGGGCCAGGTCGATGGTTTCCTTTTCACAATAACTGATCGCCTGCTCCGCATCGGGCAAGGTGACGACCTGTAAACCCGGAAATTCACGGCTGAGCAAACGTTGCAGTCCATTGCGCATGTCGGTTTCATCGTCAACAATAAGTAGTCGATTTCTGGTCATTGCTCTTCTCCTGCAGCCGGCAATGAAATAACAAACCGGGTAGGCTTTCCAGGAAGGCTTTCCACCGTAATATCCCCGTTATGCTCACGGATGATGCCGTAACTGACCGATAATCCAAGCCCTGTCCCTTTACCAGGGGGTTTGGTGGTGAAGAACGGATCAAATATTTTATCGATGATCTCAGGGGAAATGCCCGGCCCATTGTCTTCAAGGATAATTTTTACAGTATGCCGGGTGGCGTCATAACGGCTTGAAACCGAGACCGTGCCGGTTTCGCCCATCGCCTGAGCACTGTTGATCAGCATGTTCAACAGCACCTGTTTGATTTTATCCACATCGACGGTGACCACGGGGATCGTCTGGCCTAGGTCCATCTCGAGGTTGATCTGCTGTTTTTTAAACTGACTGCTGACCATGACCGCAACTTCTTCGATGAGGTTGTTGATAGTGACCGGCTCTTTGACCGAGACGTGTTGGTGCGCAAATTTGAGGAGGTCGGAAATAATCGTCCGGCAGTTTCCCACGTGCTTCTCGATAATTTCCAGATCCGATTGCACTTCTGGGGCGAGGTTTGGTTCGCCTTTGATCAGATCAAGATGGCAAAGGATGACGCCGAGCGGATTATTGATTTCATGGGCGATCCCGGCGGCCATCTGGCCAATGGAAGCGATTTTTTCTGTCTGTTGAATTTTGATTTCTAATTTTTTCTGTTCGGTGATGTCTTTGACATAACAGACCATGCTGCCTGTTTCGCCTGCTTGCGTTTGTATGGGGTAAAAATAAATAAGGAATATTTCTCCACTCGCCATCAAAACTTCACGACTGATGGGATGATCCGGCAGCGCGGCAAAAACATCGGTGCAGACGACCAATGGACAGCATTCGTTTTTCAGGAGATCAGCAGGTAGCTGATCAAGGACCTGTTCCATGGCCAATTGATAGCGGATAAGAAAGGCTGCATTGACCATCTTCATCCTGCCATTCATGTCAACCAGGACGACCGGGTCGGAAATCCCGTCAAAAACCGACTGGAGGAGATCCTTGCTGCCCTTTACCTCGGCCGCATATTCTACCAACTGCATCTGATTGCTGTGCAGATGTTCGGCAATCGCCTTGGCGGTCTTGGTTAATTCATCAATCTCGTCCATTTTTTCTGAGCTGTCGAATATGCTTTTGCCTTTGTCATCGGTAATGGTGGTGCGAAAAAAGCTAAGAATGTTCCTGAGATTGCCGGCGATAAAACGATTGAAGAACGTGCTGATGATTATATAAACAATGAAAATGGAAGGAATGACTCCGGCAAAAAGCGCCATGGCAAACGAGTTGATCTTGCCTAAGTTGAGACCAATGGGCATGCCCACACTGATGACCCCTGCAATTTCATCGGGCTTGTGAAAATAACCGCTGGTGTTGCCATAGAGCGCAAGCACTTCTTTCGGGGCGTCGGCAGGGTCGCCATGGCAGTTCAAGCAGGCAGCTTTATATACAACCGGCTGAAATCGAATGTAATATTTTTTAGAATCCAACTCGAGGATACCTTGCCATTCCTGCAGCTTGGGATTGTTGCGGAAGCGCTCGATCATATCGGTTTCAAGGGCATTGGCCTCATAGTCAGGGTTCATGGCATTGGCCGCAACCCGACGATATATAAACCCATGGGCTTTTTGGTTGAAGCGCTCCATCACCATCCGGCTGATATATGAAGAGGACATCGCTGCAAGGATAAATTTATGGTCCGGCAATTCCCTGTACATGGTTGGACGCAGGATATCCTGCACATAGTCCCGGTTGGCTTCAATGGCCTTCATCACCAGATCGGTTTTTTCATAGGCATTCGCTTCAAGATTATCCATCTCATGTTGATAGATGATGAAAGCGACCCCACCCGAAAAAACAATAAGAATTGCGGCGATGACCAACAGGAATCTGGCCTGGAACCCGGTGTGCCGTTTCTGCTGCTTAGGGGGGGCTTGGTTATTGGTCATTACAGAATCCAGAAAAAGAAGAAGGTGGTCTGCTGTCGGTCAACCGATGGTGGAAATGAAATATCCCGACAGAGAGGGTAGCCTTTGAGTATAATTTATCAAGATTTTTTCATTGATTCGTGTCGGCGTTGACCATCTGCAAACGATAAAGGCGCCCTCGAAGCCTGTGGACGGGGTCGGTCCCAAAAAACTTCGACCAGCTGCGGTTCTTTCCTGCCAACTCCGGTATGCACTAGCATTTTTGGCTCTTCATTTCAAGGCCAACGGCCAGGGAACGAGGGGTGTGCGGAATGCGGATTGCTGCTGAATCGGCGCTATCCTGAGGGGACGTTTGTTTTTCATGTCTCTTTCCCTTTGGCAAGCTGTTACCGGTGAATTACACGAAAAAGATAGGCCCAAGGTGCTTTGCCGCCAGAAAGAGCAATAGTTGACGCTGGGCCGACTGTTCAGTAAATATAAAAAATGGGGCGTGAGTACACGGATTTTTGCGAGCGTGGTTGCCAAAACCAAGAAAAAACCAGAAGGTAAAAGTAGTTCTTGGCGGGACCCGTCAGAAAGGATTCGACCCATCATAAAAAATTCACTTACAGTGAGTCAGGCTAAGAATGAGATTTGAGTTAATATCTTGCCGTTCAATCATAAGAGGATATTGAAGATGCATACCGATGAATACGAGATCTCTATTGCCCGGGAAGTGAATCACTGTCAACAGGTGGTGAAGAAAACGCGATCCAGGCTTGAAGAGCGACAGCAGAAATTCGGTATGGGGTACCCCGAAGCTTCTATGGCCGCTGCCGATGGCCAACTGTCCATAAAAGAAAAAGAGCTGGCAGCGTGGCACGACGATTTCGAGGCGTTGCCCCAATGGGAACAACGCCTCGAAGAATACCGTGAGGCCTTGGCCGTCATGCGAATCTCAGCCTCACAATTTTAGGGTAAGCGGTTAGATGTAGATCAATGCCCGCCCGGGAAGAGCCACTGGCTCAGGTAGTACAGGAAGAAAAGCGAACCGACACCGATACCGATGCTCCATCGGACCAACGATAATTCGATCGGCAGCATGGGCTCGTACTCCATCTTTTTCATTTCTTCCGCCAGTTTGGGCTGTTGTTTCTGTTCCATGTTGGTTTCTCCTTGCTAAATTGTTGGCGGCTTGACGCCATGGAAAAAGAGCCATGAGATGAAAAGGCCGACCCAGATAATAAAACCGAACAGACTGATGCAGTAGACCGCCGCCAGTTTGCCGAGTCCCTCCTCCATCAGTTTCTTGAAGTTGGACACCAAACCGATGGTGAAGAAGCAGAGGAGAAAAAAGAGTCCCCTGAAGACATCCCCCTGATTGCTGGAGGCTTTGGCCTTGCTCAGGAAACTCTTGGGTTCCTTCATGGTTTCGTTGACTGCCTTTTGCTTCCCCTTAGCACTGTCCATTTCGGTCTTGAGGCTGGCCAGCACCGTGGCGTCGGTGGTCGATTTTATCTTGGTTTCTATGGAAGTTATAGAGGCCTTCAGTTCGGCCAAATTCTTCTCGGCCGGCCCCATTATTTTAGCTGACGGCCAGCACATGACCACCAGGATGACGAAGGTTAGCACGTAGCCGATGACGAATTTGGGAAAACGATGCCAGATTTCGGCGGCATTGACTTTCTGGCCAGGTTTGACGTCGATCTTGGCGCACCAGATATAGGCCAGGATAAAGGCCCAGACGCCGATGAAGATATCGATGAACATCTTCACCGTGGTGGCGGTCATGGTGACCCAGCCTTCAGCATAGCTGATGCCTGCCATGTCGAGCGCCTGGGCGCGGATCAGGGCGTCGGTGATGGCGCCGCTGGCGATGGCGCCACCATCTGATTTGACAGCCAGGCCCATCCAGGCACCGGCCACCAGCGGTTCGGTCCAGAGGAAATACTTGGCCATAATGGGCAGAATCACCATCTCCACGGCCACAAAGATTACGACTAGGGAGGAAACCATGATCGGTACGATGGGTCGAGCCCTGATGGCGCCGCCGGTGGCAATAGCGGCGGAAACACCGCAAATGGAGATGCCGGAGGCCAGAGGAGCCGACCATTCTCGGCTGAATTTGAAGTATTTACGGGCGATATAATAGACCACCGCCCAATAAATAAGATAGGCCTCCACAATGGCGCAAAACCCTCGAAACATGATGTTGGAGGCCAAGCCGAAACTTTCGGCGGCCTTGATGCCGAGGCCGGCGCCCATGATAACGATACCGGTTTTGATGTACAACTCAGGGCGGGCCGCCTCTTTCATGGTGTTGGCCAAGCCGGGGAAGAAGTTGCCGATGATCAGGCCGAGAAGCAAGGCAAAGATGAAACCGAACTCGCCGCTCATGCTCATAGACCAAGGGATGCCGAACTTGGCCGCCTGGTCCTTGGTGGCAGCGATATAGCCGAAATGGCCCATGAGCCAGCAGAGATAGCTGAGCCAGAAGGCCAGGGTGAAGCCAATCATAAACTTTGGTACATTGGCCCCCAGAGCGACCGCGCCCAAGGTCATGATCGCCAGGGCGAAGAGATAGGTGAGGGCGACCGAAACGATAGCGGACATACCCTTCTTTTCGTACTTCTGGCCGACCTGCAGTTTGGCGACATCACCCTCTTCGGTGACGGTTGACTCCTTGCCGTCCTTCTTTTTTATCGTGATTTTTTGGCCGTCAATCTTGGTGATCTCGCCGCCAATATCCTGATATTTGGCGGATATGGTGGTGATCGCCTTGCCCGGATCGATCCAGACGCCAGCCTTTGCGCCCCAGCCGAGCAGGTCCATGTTTTGGAACGATCCCAAGCTGAGTCCAAAAATGATGAGACCGAGAATAAGTGCCAGCCAATCCTCGCTAATCCAGCCTCCCCCCTCTCCTGATTTGTTTTGCTGTTCGCTTTCTTGTCCCATATATCCTCCTGACGTTAAGTGGTCGTGAAAACGAACGTTGTCTTCACGGGTTAATGCGGTGGATTTTTCTCGGCCAATGACCATCCATATTGCCATGGCTGTTATCTTAACAAGCCTAAGCAAAGGTGATGCCAGAGTTCTAAAATATTCTTGTCTTGTTTTAGAGTAGAGAAATGACGCAAAAACTAGAAGTTGGTCGAATTGTTCTGAGGGAGGCGAGACGAAAAGAATGTTTTTCGATTATAAAAATGACAACTTGTAGAAACAGTGTTGCCGGAAGTTGTCATGTCGTTTGGTGAAATTGTTCATCCAGGATAAAAAAATCGGAGGTTTTTTGTCATTTTCAGAAGTTGAGTGCACCAATGTCAGAAGTCGTGTGCACTGGCTTGTTGTGTTGGAGAGACATGCGAGCAAAGAATGAGAGTTCTCTCTACCAATTCATGCTTAGGATGAAATGTTAGTACCTTACCCCTGAAAGTCTGACATAAAAAACAAGAAAATCAGGCAGCCATTTTCAATAAATTCTCGGTAGATGCAGATAAGAATGCATTCAACGCATTGGTTAATCTCACTCCCTTGGTCGTCACTTGATACCTATTTTGCCTGGGCAGCTTTCGAATAACCCCATGTGCTCTGAGCAGACGTAGAAAGCGGCTGATTCTTGCTGATAACTGCTTGTCGGTTTGCCGTGCTCCGGAGCCGGTTCCAGGTAAATGTTCCCGGAGCATCTTATTGGTAAATCCGGAAATTCTGAAACTCGGCCGACTGATTGCCTGAAGACACTCAAGATCTTTTCCGGTAGGATCAAGAGCCCGAAAACGACGCCCTGATTTGAGTACAGGCCTGGTCATATCGCTGATGAAATCACGAACAGGGGTAGCATCCTGCAACAGAGCCAGATCCTCCATGAACCGGTCGTTAACCTGTTGAGAAACAGCCGCCCCCAATGGGATGTCCGCTACTCCCTTGCGCATGGGGAGTCGTTGTTTGGGTTCATGCTCCGGCTGTCCTTGCTTATGACGAAATACTCGAAATTTCCCAGGATCATTCATGGTTGTCTCCACACGAAGCACATTCTGCTCATTGTAAATTTTCACAGAATTCTGGTCGACCCAATGGCGGAGGCGGATACCGTCATTGAAACCGGTCATTCGTGTCATAACCTCATCCGTTGAGCGCTGATGAGGATGGCCTGCCTTGGTTAACGGGTGATCAAGATAGCGGAGGACTGCGGTGCTTGTTCCGGTCATGTGCGCATGGCGCA
>JAFLKR010000050.1 GCA_019163135.1 Desulfobulbaceae bacterium
CATTTACAGTAACCGTGTAGGGGGGCAATTCCTCGACCACCGCTCTTCGTCCTCCGTGTAACGGCCCCCGCGACAGCAGGTACGCCTTAGCCGCCCTGCCGAGCGATCGCCTCAAATCTGCCCCTTGACATTCGTGTCCTGGCGGCTACCCTGCAGCCATCTGGCCGCAACCATCCTCACCCTCATTGACCACCGAGATACCCGCATGAAGATGACCAGGGAAGAACGAAGTTGGATTCTCTACGATGTGGGCAATTCCGCCTTTGTCCTGGTGATGGTCACCGCCATCATGCCGATCTATTTCAAGGATGTGATTGCAGCCGGTCTGCCCAGCGCCGTGTCCACGGCCCAATGGGGATTCGCCAACGCCACCGCCTCCCTCATTCTCGCTCTGCTGGCCCCTGTCCTCGGGGCCATGGCCGATTATCCGGGACAAAAAAAACGCTTCTTCCTCGCCTTCCTCTTCCTGGGCCTGACCTTCAACCTCGCCCTGCCTCTGGTTTCGGTCGGCCAGTGGCTGCTCTGCCTCCTCTTTTTTATCATAGCGAGGGTCGGCTGGGCCGGGGCCAACATCTTTTACGACGCCTTTCTGGTCGACATCACCAGCAAAGATCGCATGGACACCATCTCCGCCCGGGGCTACGGCTACGGCTATATCGGCTCGGTCATCCCCTTTGTGGTGATCATCGGGCTCCTTCTTTCGAGCGGCAACGGTGACAACCTGTCCGCGCCGGCCTCACGGATCGGGTTCTTGATTGTGGCCCTCTGGTGGCTGCTGCTCTCTCTCCCGGCCATAAAAAATCTGCACCAGGTCTACTCCCTACCCGCTTCGAACACGCCGTTCAGCGACAGCCTGCGGCGGATCGGTCAGACTTTCCGCGAGGTCCGGCGTTACCCGCAAGCCTTTCTCTTTCTCCTCGCCTATTTTTTCTACATCGACGGGGTCGACACCATGATCAGCATGGCCACCGCCTATGGTTTGGACTTGGGTTTCGGAGTCACCCTCCTGATTGCGGTCCTGCTCTTTATTCAGATTGTGGCCTTTCCCTTTGCCCTGCTCTACGGACGGCTGGCTGCGCGATATTCCACCAAACGAATGCTGATGATCGGAATCGGAATCTACGGCCTGGTGACGGTCTGCGCCTTCATGTTGCCCGCCATCGCCGATCCGGGGCTCAAACAAGCAGCCTTCTGGGGGATCGCTTTCCTGGTGGCCTCGTCCATGGGTGGCATCCAGGCCCTGAGCCGGAGCTATTTCGGCAAATTGATCCCCCCGGAAAAGAGTGCGGAATTCTTTGGATTTTATAATATCTTCGGCAAATTTGCCGCCATCACCGGCCCCTTTCTGATGGGACTGATCAGCCGATTGAGCGGAGACAGCCGCTGGGGGGTGCTCAGCCTGCTGCCGCTCTTTCTGCTGGGGGCGTATTTTTTAAGTAAGGTGAGAGAGGCTGATGGTGCCGACGACCGATCCACCGCGGTGGAAGGGATCGATTAAGCAAGTGGTTGCCCCGGGGGTACGCAAAAAATACTTGATTGACCAAGCAACAAACAAACCAAGAGACGACAGCTTTTCCCTTACCGCGTAGAGGGTCAATCAGCCGGAAAGCGTAGGGGTGCTCTTCATAAATTCCGTCAAGGCCTCCAGGTCTGATTCCGAAAGTTTCAACAACCCCGCCTCCTCGGTCTCGAGCAACGCAATGGTGGGATCGTGTCCCAACCCAATCCCTGCATAATGACAAAAATGATTGGCCATTCGCACCAAGGCCAGCAGGTAATTGTCACGGTCAAAGTCCTGCGAATGGTGATCCCGGGTTACCACAGCAAAAATATTCGGCATATTGATTTGCTGCATCAGCAAATATCCTTGTTCGGTATGCAGTAAATCCATAGCGCCGACCAACAATGCATCGGACACCGTAATGGACTTGTCCTTTTGTTTCTTTTCTGAAATAACTTTCAAGATAAGCAGCTTACCAATATCGTGAAAAAGGCCGGCAAAAAAAGCCTCATTTTGCATCACTCCGAAATCAAGTCGATTGGAGAGCAAGCCGGCAACAAAGGCGCATCCCATGGAATGCTGCCACAGCTTCTTCATAATCGCATCCATTTGGCGGTCACGAGAGCTGAACATCTTCCTGTTGATGTCCATGGAAATAATTCGTGCGATCTCCGACATCCCAATCCTCATAATAGCGGCTTTTACCGTGGAGATCTCAACCAAGCCGCGACATTGTGCTGAATTGACAATCTTAAGCAGATTACTGGACAGGGCTTGATCGGAAATTATAAGTTTTTCGACAGTGTTGAAATTCGGTTCTTTCTTGATCAGTTCCATCTGGATGCGTAATGATACCGCATCGAAAACCGGCAAGGTAAGCCGTTCTGATTCGATATAATTTTTCAACACCTCAACAAAATTATTTTTAGCCATAATGCAAGCCGTCTCAACCCTTCATGAAAAATTTTTTCTTCGACCAAGTCCTTGTCATTAAAAACGCTCCATTGCCATGCCCCTCACCCCACCGGAAGACCAAGGCGATAAACAGCTCCATCGCTTCCAACTGCTCAAGGTGCAGAATGCCCGGACGGTACGTCAACCGGCAATGGCCACCATCTTATAATTTATAGACCAACAACTAATCAAAATCCAAAGAAAAAATATGGGAAGACAGGGTTTCTTCGCTTGAAATGGAGAGCATAGAGCACGAACCGACAGGTGTGCGGAGGGATGGAGGCAGACTGTCGAATTGCCGCAAGTGCGGAAAGAGAGGACACAGGCCCGCCAGCAGCAAAACAGTCCCTTGCGTGAGACTCGCACCAGATTAAAATCATTTCCTGATCAAACTGTAACAAATAACCGGTAAATATACCTACTGGTAAGTATTGCTGCCTGGCACGGCGGCTTTGAATCACAAACATTGCAGTAGAATATCACCCAGGAAATGCAACCAGCACCATGGACCAGATAACCGAAGATTTATTACATACCATTATCCGGCAGCAAAATGTCAAAGCGGTCTTTCAACCAATTGTCCACATCCAGACCCGACAGATCTACGGCTACGAAGGGTTGATCCGGGGACCGGTGAACACCGTCCTCCATTCTCCGACCCGACTCTTTGAGGCGGCCACCTGGGCCGGTTGCGTGGCGGAACTTGATCTTCTCTGCCGTGAGGTGGTGATCAAACGGTTTGCCCAACTCGGCCTACCCGGCCGACTGTTCATGAATGTTGATCCGTACAGCCTGGTCCACGAGCATTTCCGCGAAGGCCAGACCTTGAAACTCATCCAACAGGCTGGCCTCAACCCTTCTCAGGTGATCATTGAACTGACCGAAACCCATCCGGTTGAAGACGTGCAGCTGATGCAGCAGGCCATGATCCATTATCGGCAGATGGGGTTTCGGGTCGCTCTCGATGACCTTGGCGCAGGGTATTCCGGCCTGAAACTGTGGTCCGAAATCCGCCCGGATATCGTCAAGATCGACCGGCATTTCATCCAGGGAGTCGATGAGGATCGCACCAAGCAGCAGTTTGTCAGCGCCATTTTAAAAACCGCAACCGCGCTGGGCTGTCGGGTAATCACCGAAGGGGTCGAAACCGAAAAGGAGTATGCGACCCTGCGTAAAATCGGGGTGGAAATGCTGCAGGGGTACTACTTCTGCCGTCCGGTGGAGGTGCCGCCGTTAACCATTTCCTCCAAGCTGTTTCGCAAAGAACTGCGGAGTTATGAGGGAGACGAATCGCCAACAGTGGAGATGCTCCTCAGGCCGGCGATCTCGATACAGGCCACGACGAAGGTCAGGCAGGCCGGCGAACTCTTCACCACTACCCCCGAACTGGAGTCGATCGTGGTCGAACATGAAAGCGAGGTGCTGGGCCTGATCCTGCGCCGAGACTTCATGGACATCTATGCCAGCCTCTACGGCAAGGATCTGTACGGCAAGCAGCCGGTACTCCGGTTTATGAACCGCAATGTCATGCAGGTTGATAAAAGACTGCCCCTGGAAGAGGCCAGTTATCGTTTGACGACCTCTCTCGACTTCTACACCGATGAATTCATCATCCTGGACGGCTCCTGCCTGGCCGGTAAAGGCCGGCTGATCGATCTCCTCCACGAAATCACCAAACTGCAGGTTAACCGAGCCCGCCATGCCAACCCCCTGACCCAGTTGCCGGGCAATGTTCCTATCCAGCAAAAGCTGCAGAAACTGTTCCGCGAAAACGTGCCTTTTGTCGTCTGTTATTTCGACCTCGACCACTTTAAGCCCTTCAATGATTTCTTTGGCTTCAGCCGAGGCGACAAGGTGCTGCGGTTTGTCTCCGAATTGCTGGTTGCCAATATCGATGATCAGGTGGATTTTATCGGCCATGTCGGCGGCGATGATTTTGTGGCGATTTTCCACAGCACCACCTGGCAGACTACCATCCAGCGCATCCTGCAGCAATTCGACGACAGTATCGGCGGTCTCTACAATGGCCATATCGGCTGCAAGATCACGGCCACCGACCGGGAGGGCAAGGAGCGGCAATACGGCCAGATGACCCTATCCGTTGGCGCACTGCTGGTCAATCCTTCGGAATTGCACTGCCACATCGATCTTTCCGAGGCGGCGGCCATTGCCAAACATCATGCCAAGGATATAGCCGGCAGTTCCCTCTACATTCATGAACTCGAACCAGAGCCTTTGAAAGCGACGCTCACCCCTCTCGTAACCGTCTGCTAATCGGGACCAACCTAAAATAACAAAGGATATCATCCGGTGATCAAAGAAAAACAAAAAAGTGCAGGTAAAAGTTGGCTGACAGTGGGCGCCAAACTGTTGATCGGGGTGGCGCTGGCCTCCAATTGCTTCATCGGCGCACTGCTTTCCATCAATTATCAATCAACCCTGAATATCGAGCAGATGGTAGCTAAAGTGCTGGCCATTCGAGAAAAAGTGGATGTCAACCTAAGAGACACCATCGTCAAACTCCAACATGAGTTCATCGCCTTGCCCCGCTTGTTCCAGATTGATCCGAAACAGGACCTGCTGGCACAGGTGGAACGCGATTTCCAAGTGCAGGAGAAGCAGCAGGTAGTCGGTCGGGATGCGTACGGTGCGGGGTTCAACCGCACCGAAAAAAGGGATCTCGCCAAAGGTTTGATGGTGGTGCAGCTTTCAGATGGTCAGCTCACTCTTGCCCACGGCCTTGTGGATGCGCAGGGGAACTTCACCGACGCTATCGAACGGATGCGCCTGATCAGCAGTCAGCCTGAAGAAGATTTGTCAAAATTGCAGCAAAGCATGGCCGCAGCCTATGCCGACCAGAGCAGCAATTCCAGACTTGAACAAAAAATTGACGCCTTACGTCAAATCGCCGCGGATAAAAGTAGCGAAGCTGAGAAAACCCGAATCGAAATCCTTGGCTACGTCGATGAAATCAGCGGGATGGAACACGCAATGGCAAGCGCCAACCAGCAGCAGCGGCGCTTCAGCCTCTCCATCGGCCTGGCGACCATTGTTGCCAATGTGCTGGTTCTCTTCTTCCTGACCCGCATCATTATTGAAAAACCATTGCACCGGCTGACCTCGATTGTCGATGCCCTCGGCACCGGCAACTATCCCGAGGTCCCTTGGCAGAACCGCCGCGACCAGATCGGCGTGCTCAGTTCAGGAATCAGGCGCTTCCGTGAGGTGCTGCTTGAATTGAAACAGGAAGAGGGCCGCAAGAGCGAAGAACAACAGATCATCGAGACGCTGGTGGATACCATGACCACCTCAATCCACCATCTGGACGATCAAGTCCGGCAGATGGCGCAGATGTCGCTTTCCCTCCAGGACCTTGCCGAAATCACCGAGTTGGAATCGAAAATGGTTGCCGATCTGGCCAGCGATACCGCCGCCCACACCGATGAGGTTTCTACCTCATCCCGGCAGATGAGCAGTGTTGTCGGCGATATCCATGCGCAACTTGACGCCCAGGCGGTCGAGGTTCAGCATATTGCCGGGGAAATTGGACGGGTACGACAACAATTGGGCGAACTTAAACAGTCGGTTTCCGAGATTGATACAATCGTGGCCGCAGTGCATGTCATTACCGATCAGACTAAAATATTGTCCATCAATGCCACCATCGAAGCGGTGAAAGCCGGTATGCATGGTCGGGGCTTTGCCGTGGTGGCGGATGAAATGAAAAAACTTTCCCAGGACACGGCGCACGCCACCCGCGATGTCCTGGGTAAAATTGAGACGATCAATGCCACTTGCCAGACCTTCATCGACTGTTTTGACTCCATCGACCAAGGGGCGAACCAGTTAAAGCAGGTGACAGCCGCCATCGGAGGTGCGGTAAATCTCCAGAAAAACCTGACCGGGGCAATTGTCGACCTGACCGCCCGCACCACCGAAAACACTCAACAGGTTTCCGCCAGAATCAAGGCGGTCAACAGCGCGGCCGGCGGCGTTTTGCAGCTCTCGGTTGACACGAACCACTGCGCCGATGAAATCGCCGCCTTACTTGACACTCTTTTGCGGGGACCAGTTCACAGCCTGGAAGCGCTGAACAGCAAAAGGAGCGATATCGCTCTCTTAAAAGAAGCTGCGTATAAAGAAAACCTCAATAATATGCCGACGCCGTCGCCAAGCAGTGCCTTGCTGCCTGAGTGCCAAACCGTACATCCTGCCCTCGCCTGAGAAGCTTCGGCTTGATCCGACCCGGGAACCAACGTTGCTATCATATTCAAATACTATTGTAACCTGGTCATAACAGTTGGCGGTTACCTTGCCCGATATCGTCATTCACCATCTCAGCCATGATTACAGAAGAGCTACCCTGTGGACCATCAAACGTCTTTCCTTTTTTTACCGCCTCCACGAAGCCCGGCTAGATATTGGGCCCTGATTGCTATGATCGCAGCCCCCTTGCTCACCGGCATGTTCGGGCTTTACCTGGGCCAGGATGCCAACTGGGATCTGCGCAATTATCATTGGTATAACGCCTACGCCCTGGTCAACGGTCGGTTCGGCTTTGACCTGCTGCCGTCTCAGCTTCCCTATTTTTACAACCCCGCCCTGGATGTTCCCTTTTTCCTGCTGGCTTCCCACCTGCCCGCCAGGATTGCAGGCTTTATACTTGCCGCAGTGCAAGGCCTGAATTTCATGCTGCTGTTCATGCTGAGCTATGCCGCGCTGATCATTCCCAGCCCGCGGCAGAAAGTCCTGCTCTGCACCATCCTGGCCGCAGTGGGCATGTTCGGAGCTGGCGGCATTGCGCAGATCGGCACCACCTTTTACGACAACATCACCAGTCTTGGCGTTTTTCTCTCCATCCTGCTCACCCTTCGATTGTACCCATTGCTGGTAGACACCGACTGGAAGCGCTCCCTGGGCCTGGCAATCCTGTGCGGTTTTCCAGCAGGATTGATGATGGGCTTAAAATTGCCCGCCGTCATTTTCTGCATCGGCCTGTGCGGGGCGCTGCTGTTCACCGCAGGATCGCTGCAGCGACGGGTTTGGATCTCCTTTGGATTCGGCATCGGCGTGCTCCTTGGGCTGACGCTTTCGCTTGGTCCCTGGGCCTTTCATCTCTATACCCAGTATGGGAACCCGCTTTTCCCGTATTTCAACAATATTTTCCAGTCCTCGCTGGCCCCCATTGCCAGCGCCCGGGATGTTACCTTTCTTCCCGAAAACTGGTTTGATCGCCTGTTGTTCCCCTTCATTTTCAGTAAAAATCCCTTTAGCGTCGGTGAAATTCCGTGGCGCGATCTGCGACTACCGCTGTGGTATTTTCTCTTACCGGCATGCCTGGCTCTGCGAGGAGTCTTCCGCTGCGCAAAGAACCCAATCAAACCGATCACCGCCCCGGTGCCAACCCGCTATCTGTTGTGGGCGGCAGGTTTGTCGTATGTGGCCTGGATATTTCTGTTTGCCATCTATCGCTATATTATCAGCCTGGAGATGCTGGCACCCTTGTTGATCGTCATGACCCTGGGATTGTTACCGCTCCGAACACCCATCCGGGCCGCTCTTGCTAGTCTGGTTATGGGTACCGTCCTTATTACGCTCCAACCCGGCAACTGGGGTCGAGCACCGCAATGGCTGGATCGCACGGTCAGCATCGATCGCCCGGAGCTTGAGGGCAGCGCCAATCTCATGATGCTCATGGCAGGGTTTGAGCCCTATTCCCACGTGATCACCGAATTCCCGCCGCATATCCCTTTCATCCGGATTCAGAGTAATTTCACCAGCCCTGAAAATGGCATGGGGATTAATCAACGCATCAAAGATCGGGTCAACAAGCATACTGGCCCCTATAAGATACTCATTCCAAAGGATCAATTACTCACAGGCAGTGCGGCGCTGCAATATTTCGATCTCACCTTGTCTCCGAAAACTTGCCGACCTGTACAAGACCATCTTTTTGATGCCGACCTTGCACTCTGTGATGTGCAGCCAACCCATAATCTCGCCGTGACCCCATGAATAAAATCCCTGAAACCGCTGTCATGATCCCCTGTTATAACGAAGAGGCCACCATAGGAAAAGTGGTTCGCGACTTCCGCCAAGCCCTGCCCGAAGCGCAGATCTTTGTGTACGACAACAATTCCAAAGATCGCACCGTCGAGTTTGCCCTGGAGGCAGGCGCCATCGTCCGTTCCGAACCGCTCCAGGGGAAAGGCAACGTGGTCCGCCGGATGTTTGCCGATATTGAAGCTGCAGTGTATGTCCTGGTAGATGGCGATTCGACCTATGACGCGACTGCGGCCCCCAGGATGATCCAACTCCTGGTCGACCAGCAGCTTGACATGGTCAACGGCGCCCGGGTGACGGATATCAAGGAGGCCTACCGAACGGGACATCGTTTCGGTAACTGGCTACTGACCAGCATAGTGGCCTGGACCTTTGGCAATCGCTTAAAGGATATGCTAAGCGGCTATCGCGTTTTCTCACGGCGGTACGTGAAAAGTTTTCCCTCACTCGCCGTCGGTTTTGAAACCGAGACCGAACTCACCATCCATGCCCTGCATTTACGGATGCCGATCGCCGAGGTTGAAACAATCTACAAGGACCGCCCTACCGGTTCGACCAGCAAACTCTGCACGTTTAAAGACGGGTTTCGCATCTTGTGGATGATCCTGGTGTTCATCAAAGAGGAAAAACCCATGTCCTTTTTCTCGTTATTGGCCCTGTTTTTTTGCATAACCTCAGTTGTCCTCATGGTTCCTATCCTCAGCGAGTTCTTTGCCACCAACCTGGTCCGACGTTTGCCGACCGCCGTGCTCTCCATGAGCATGATGATTATCAGCTTTCTCTGCATGGCCTGCGGCCTGATTCTTGATACGGTCACCCGGGGCCGGAGCGAGATGAAACGGATGCGGTATCTGAGCACTCCCGCTACGCCGATCCATCAGAATACAGCGTATTATTACAACACGTGAAAATATTGGGGTAATTACCCAGGAGGTATTCAGGCAGGAATCCAGCAAAAACAACTCTGAAACGACCTGAGAACACGCGTGAAAAATTCCTTCCCCCGCCTCCTGCAAAAGTTCAGGCAACTGCAAGGTTCGCCAGCGTCGCTGGCCCAAGGAACGGCCGTAGGGATTTTTATCGGTATGGCTCCGCTGATGCCGTTTAAATCCGTGTTGATTGTAGTGATCACTATGGTTACTGGCGGCAGCACAGTCGCCGCCTTGCTGGTCTGCACGATCCTTTGCAATCCTCTGACCTATGTTCCCCTGTATTATCTGGCCTGGTTGATTGGCAATCTTCTTTTGTCCGGGAGGGCCAGTTGGGAAACGTTGCAAGCCGCAATTGTGCAGGTGCAGCAGGTGGGAATGATTGAGGCTCTGCCCCTGCTCGGACAGATGGGATTTGATGCCGGAATTGTCCTGCTTGCCGGTGGTTGCATTCTGGCCTTGCCGCCGGCTCTTTGCAGTTATCCGATAGCGTTGCGTTTTTTTGGCCTGCTTGAACGCAAGCGCTCGGAGAAGCATCTCCTCAATGCGAAAAATGAAGCACCTGCCCCCCGATCCTCGCTAAAAGATTGATTGTTTGGGAGAGACGATTCCCCAGGAAGTGCCTGACAATTACACCCTGTGAGGGTTCCCTCGCCGCTCATTGCAACTGAATTTTAATCGAAAACTAACCCATCTGCCCGACTCATGGTGATATAATCTTCAAGTGAAATTTTTCATCAAGACACCACCAAAGCAAAAACTTACTCTCGGGAAAATCCCAAATGAAAGAGCCATTGGAAGAGAAGGTAGACCTTTTGCATTCTAGACAAAACGGGTGGTACCGACACCTGGCTAACTGTATCGCTTCTGAAAAGTGTCCTTATTGCGGGGAAGACATTTTTGTGAATGAGGAGATTATGGAGAAGACTTCAAGGAAAGCGTACTTTTTCGAGTGCTCAGCCTGCCCTTGGAAAAATTCTTGAGAACACTGGAAGTTCCATCTCGACGCCCCCAGAGGCCGCAGCACGTTTTTTAAGGAGAGGAGCCGTAAAATGTACACCGAAGAGGATACGAGAACCTACAATCAGACCAAGGATGTGAAAAACAAAACCGTTGCCTGCGTTACCTGCGGCAAGACGATTTCGATGACCATCGAGTTCAGCATTGGGTTTGGAATCTACCAGTGCTACGAATGCGGGGAGAAAGAAAAAGAATTCCTGGCCAAAATCAAAGTTTGAGGTTTGAAAACCAGGGCTTTGTTATCCTCAAAAACAAGTCCTGGATATAGATTGCTGCAGCACTTGATAAGGTGTGCAACAGCATCGCTGCGTCGGGAATAGATGTAAAATTGAGGTCTCTGGCTTGGTGGGGTTTTAGGGGAGCAACGGCAAAAGAAAAAATATCCTGATGGCGCAAAACGAAGCTACACGCTCTACAGCACCCCGAGAAACATGGCCAGCGCGCCGAGCAGGGAATGGGAAAAGGAAATGCCCCAGATTGAGGGCCAGCGCAGATAAATCATCCCCCAGACAAGGCCGCTGACAAAAGTAATCAGGAGCAACGGAGGATGGTTGTAGATGATATGGAGAAAAGAGAAGGTGATGGTTGAAATCAGGAGCATCATTTTAGGATCAATGATCCGGCATCTCTTCATCTCGGCAAACATGATGCCTCGAAAAATGAGTTCCTGAACCGGACCGAGGATCAAGATATAAAAGAGAAAACAAGCAAGAGAATAACTGTATTCTCGAGGCATCAATAAGCCTGTCCGATAGGTGAGATATAAACCTATCCCCCCGACTGCGCAGAACAGGAGATTCCAGCGGATTGAATTCCAGCTATTTTCCCAGGTGAATCCCAAATCGCGGAAGCAGTAGCCCCGGTAAACGCTGTGCAAGATGAAACTCAGCAGCACAACGGCCAGGACATGAAACCGGTAGGCGAAAGGAATAGCGCCTGACCAGAGCAGTAAAATAGGCGCATAACAATTGACCAGCAGCAGGAGAAAGAAACTGAAGCCCGTTGAAGACAAGCCAAACCTTTCATAGCGAGGAGCACTTTGGCAGGCTGCCTTCTCCATGGTTGGATAAGCATTATAATTAATGATTTCAGCTTGTATCTGCTTCATTCCTTAGGCCTGAAATTTTTGCGAGAGTTTTTCTACTCACTGTATTTCCATTAATCTATGATTATTTAACACAGATCCAATAAAATCGAAACGTAAACTTAACTTCCTCGGGCCGCCCCACCCGTCATTCTTTAAATTGTACGCAATTCCAATTCGTTACGACGTAGCTCACAAGAGGTTAAAGGGGGGCAATCGGCGACAGGCCAAAGATTGCCCATCACAGGGCCCAAGCTTTAACCCGAAAACGGCAGCTGAAGGGTCTTTGTCTTCGTGCAACATGCTGCAATCATAACAAAGTCCCTTTCCTTTTCCCTGTCGAAACATTCACCAAAAGGGTGAACACAAGGACTTGATGATTCCAGTGGCCGGGTTTGGTCATGACCAGCGCTTCACCGATTTGCGGCCTGTGCCTGGACCAATTGCCCCTCGCGGTACTGGGCAAGCGCCTCGGCGACAGTCGCGGCTGCGGAGTAGAAGATGGGTATGCCCGCCGCTTGCAGCACCTGGAACGCCTTTGGCCCGCAATGGCCGGTCACCAGCGCTTTGGCTTCCAGTCGCACTACGATTTGCGCTGTCTGAATTCCGGCCCCCTGCGCGGCGTTTACGTTGGGGTTTTCAACCGCCTCGAAGGTCCCGTTGTCCAGATCGTAAACCAGAAACCCGGGAGATCGGCCGAACCGCGGTTCCAACGGCGAATTGAGCGCTTTTCCGGATGTGGTGAAGAGTATCTTCATGTTTGCTCCTTGTTGATTGTTCAACTTCATGGTCAGGGTCGTAGATTTTTTCCCGGAAGAAAGCCGCAGATGGCACAAGTGCCGGCGGCAGTTATTGAGTGCCTTTCCCGCCCCACGGATTCTGGGTAACACGGGGCAGATTCGCAGGTCAGGTCCTGCTGCCCGCTTCCATCTCGCCAAGACGTTTTCTGACAAGATCCAACTCAGACTGCAGTACCTTGGCTTGCTGCTCCAGAAGTTGTTTTTCCTTGGCCGGATCGGTGAACGGTGACGATGGCGGATTACCTGAAAAACGCGTCCCCGTAGTTAGGCCGGTAAGGTAACCCCTGTTGCGCCATCCGCGCCTGCCCGCCCGTCGGCCCAGTGCCGTGCGGTTTCCACCGAACCCGAGCCCTGCGTTACGCCCGGGAACGGCATTGTCGTATCCCGGCATTCCCGCTCCGGCACAGTATCCGGCGCCTCGTCCAGTCATCGACCCCCTACCCATGGGTCCAGTTCCATCTCCTCTTGGCATGATCAGATCCTCCCTTGATTTAAAGGATTATGTTGATGCGGTCGTATCATGACAGCATCACGGTGAGTCTTGCTACGCTGATCGCAAGGTGTGCGGTTTCGGGATATCGCTCCAGTCTGTCGCGCGGTCTCTCATTTTTTTCCGGCCGCACCTTTTCGTTTCATATCTTTATCCAAGCATGGGTTATGCCAGAATTTGAACGGTACGGAGTGATAATAAAATCATGCTGAAATGTTAGGATTAAATTTTACAAGGCGAAGGTGAGGGCGAAAATTGCGCTGTTACACGGTTGCAAACGCTGCATAGTTGCAATCATGCGACTCGGCCAGGTTTCGATCCAGCACTTATGCGGCCGATCACCGCCTTGCCGCATCAGCGATTGAAGGTTCGGTTAATGAACCGTTTGATCAGGATGGTAGGCGCTTCCTGGCGTCAGCCCAGGGACAGCAGCTGCAGATGAACGATATTGATCCGACAAAAGAGATTGCGGCGAAAGGTTCCCTGTGCGACCTCGGGCTTCAAGGTGGCGATAGATGGGCAGGGGATCGCCGACGCTTTACCCCCGTCATCAATCAGGAATCGACTGACAACCTGGGGTGACCGGTGACAATGGAGATGACCATCGAATCGCACCCCAGGTCGTCATAATGCTGCGGAAAACGAAAAGCTTGCGGAAATCAATCAGATTCCATGCTGACTTTCCAAACTTCCCACACCTTACCAACCAGGTCCGGACCGGGTTTAAGGGTCATCTTGCCAGGCTTCCATCCTGAAGGGGTAGCCTCGGCACCCTTGCTTTCCCTGACCAGTTGAAAGGCCTGAATCTGGCGCAGGGTTTCGGCAACATTCCTGCCCACAGGCGGGGTCAACACCTCGTATCCCTGGATGATGCCG
Source organism: Desulfobulbaceae bacterium (assembly GCA_019163135.1). Taxonomy (GTDB): domain Bacteria; phylum Desulfobacterota; class Desulfobulbia; order Desulfobulbales; family Desulfobulbaceae; genus Desulfobulbus. The sequence continues at coordinate 13,718 of JAFLKR010000050.1, forward strand.
TTGGGGTCGATAATGAACCGGCCCCGGTTTTCGACTCCGGCGTCCTCATCGTACACGCCATAGGCTGTCCCGACTTTCCCACCTCCGTCTGAGAGCATTGAAAAGGGAATGCCGCCAGCTACCATTTTCGATAATTCATGGTCATTCCACATCTTATGAACAAAGACACTGTCCACGCTCATAGAGAAGACTTCCACGCCAAGCTTTTGAAATTGAGGATAATGATCGGCGACCGCCG
>JAFLKR010000207.1 GCA_019163135.1 Desulfobulbaceae bacterium
GAGAAGACTTCCACGCCAAGCTTTTGAAATTGAGGATAATGATCGGCGACCGCCGATATTTCGGTTGCTCAAACGAAGGTGAAATCACCCGGATAAAAGCAAAGAACGACCCATTTCCCCAAATGATCCGATAGTTTCGCCGAGGTGAATTGCCCTTTATGATACGCCGGCGCGACGAAATCAGGGGCAGGTTTTCCGACCTGTATCATTTTTCTAGCCTCCTTTGCTGGTGGTAGTGCCTGTTGTTCATCTGTAGCATCCGCTTGTCCGACCAATCCTCCGGTGGGACGGGCACAGCCAACTTCCTGATTGTCCGCCATACAGAGCCTCCTGTGGTTATGGGGTAAAAAAGTGGTTGCTTTCAACTCGTGTACGTTCTTGTAAGCATGAACTTAATACTCGTCTTGTCGAGCAGGCGCAGGGTTCCCCGTTGTTTATCATAGCGGCGCACACGGCCCTTGGGGGAGGAGAAAGCCAAACAACAGGCACACCGCTTGATACCCCAGCGATTTCCCCAATGTCACAGCAAGCGGGCAGCCGCAATGTTGCGACCGGCAAACCATTGTTTCTCAAATTCTTGCAAAAAATTTTCCCGCTGTGGCAAGGGAGGAATTATTGTAGATTGCCACGGTCTAACTTTACGTTTATGCGAAGAAAATTTTCCAGACACCGCAGGGTCGCGTGCGGCTGATGGGCCATTTTCCTTACCGATTTGCCTACAGTTACCTCGAGGGCGCCACAGATATGCGGTGACCATCCCACACCTATGCTGATGATCAAGGGCAGCGCCGCTACAGTAGCGCCACTAAAATTGGTGCGAATTCACTAAAATTGGTGCGAATTCGGGGCCGGATCGAGAGCAAACCAGCGTTTCATCCGATTCCAAACAATCGCCCGTGAGATGCCCAGGGATTGGGCGGCCTGACGCTGATTGCCGGCGGCAGCCGTCAGTGCTTCGAGCAGTTCCTGCCTGCAGCGCCTTCCTTGCGGCCTGTTTTGGTTTTCTCGACCTGGCGCGCAGTCTCCGTTGATTGCCCGGCGCAAGTCCTCGGCCTTGATGTTGACGTGCTCTGCCAGGTGAATCCGCTGGTGGCGGGTAAAAGCGGGGAACCTGCCCTCACTGGCCATGTTGCTCGGCGAAGCCCATCTGTTTCTCCCTGGACGGCAGTGAAGACGCTGTTAAAGGATATATTTACTATCTATTTATTGTGCAAATATCCCTCATTGCCCTCCCCCCTGTATCTCTCTATAATAAAAAATAATATCCATATTCCACAGTTGAGAGAAAATAAAAAATTTCCACGTCCTCTGCGCCTGCTTTACTTCGAGGAGATTGAGCTCTTGTGAAACAAACCCATCAGGCGGAACTGGCCGGTGAGAGCAACTGCCCGCAAAATGACGCCATCCGTTTCGAACGCTGGGGATGGTGTTCACTCGCGCTGAATATTGTCCTGACGGGGCTCCATGGCCTCATTGCCATCTCTTCCGGCAGTCTTGCGGTGACTGCGGAATTGACACACAACGTCGTGGATCTCGTTTCGTCCGGTGCCATTCTGATTGGTCTCCGACTTGCTACCCGCAAGTCGGAAGCCTTCCCGTACGGACTCTACAAGGTGGAAAACCTATTGGCAGCCGGCATTGCCCTCTTGATCTTTGTCAGCGCGTACGAAATAGGGCACAAAGCGTTGCTCTCACCACCTGCACCTCTACGGATTGACGCCTGGATGATCGGTTTACTGCTGGTCACGACCGCACTCCCCCTCATTTTCAGTCATTTCGAACTGCGGGCCGCAGTGGCCGGCAACTCGCCGGCGCTCATCGCCGATGCCAAGGAGTACCGAGTCCATATGTTCACCACCGCGTTGGCCTTGCTGGCGCTGCTCCTCCAAGGGGGACGGTTTCCATATGACCGGATCGCAGCCCTGTTGATCATCGTCGCTGTCATCAAAACCGGTTGGGAATTATTGCGGGACGCGATGCGCGTGTTGCTTGATGCTTCGCTCGACGCCGGAACACTGGACCGCATCCGTCGGTTAATCACCGATGTCCCGGCCGTTTCTGAGCTCAGGTGGTTGACCGGCCGGAATGCCGGACGTTTTCGTTATGTCGAGGCCGGGGTAACCTTGCGAGTTGTCGGGCTCAAGCAGGCAGAAGCGGTGTTACGTCGCATCGAGTCTGACATACGCAAAGCGGTACCTTTTATCGAGCGTGTCCTCCTGCATGTCGAAGTCTCGAATATAACGCACCGGCGTTATGCCGTTCCGCTCGCCGATCGTGAAGGTGCCATCAGCAGGCACTTCGGGGAAGCACCCTACTTTGCAATTGTGACGGTCCACCTTGGCGATCAGGCGGTTGAAGAGGAACGAGTCATCAGCAACCCGCACCAGGCATTGGAAAAAGCGAAGGGCATCCGCGTCGCTGAATGGCTGGTGCAGCAGAAAATCGATGTGGTTCTCTTGCAAGAAGACATCCATCACAAAGGCCCGGAGTATGTCTTCAGAAATGCCGGCATTTCATTCCGCATGACGGAAAAATCGACATTGGCGGCCACGCTTGCGGATGAATGCCGGAACGCTCTATAATGCCTTGGCTATGACGGTTCCGCCCAAACACCCGAAGGCAAGATTGGACCAATTTTTAGAACCAAGGCTGATTTTGCGGGCAAACCGAAAAAAAGCGAGAAGGGGATCTGTCAATGGAGAATACTTTTTGGTCAGCCCTCGCAGCTAGTTGTTCAGCGGCTGTCGTGACCTCAATCGGTATTGTCGCAATCCGGTTTTTTGAAGGTTGGGGGCGGCGCAACACCACCTATTTCATGTGCTTTGCAGCTGGCGTTCTCATCTCTGCCTCGTTTCTTCATATTATTCCAAAATCATTGTCCATGAATCCTCATGCGCCAATCTATCTATTGGTCGGCTTTTTCAGTTTGCACATATTCGATCGTTTCATCACCGCCTTTGTATGTCAAAAAGAACCTGATAAAGCTAAATTCGGCCTAGGGCTTATACCGATGCTGGGCATTGGCTTACATTCATTCATAGACGGATTTGTCTATTCCATTTCTTTTACTGTGAGTATTTTCACCGGGTTTATAGCAACCGCCGGGATGGTGTTGCATGAGTTTCCTGAAGGAATAATCACCTATCTGCTCTTAATAAAAGGGGGTGTCAAGAAGCCGCATGCGCTCCTTTTTTCTTTTTTGGCAGCGGCGCTAACGACGCCGATAGGTATGCTTGTTTCTTACCCGATGATCAGCATGATTGATAAATCAACGCTGGGTTCCATGTTGTCGCTATCAGCCGGCACCCTGGTTTATGTAGGCGCAACCCATCTGTTGCCCAAGGCGGCAGAAGAACCGAAGAAATACAGCCTGGTGGCACTTGGCGGCGGGGTCTTGGTGGCCATAATCATTGTTTTATCCAAAGCCTAGGTTACCCCTGGCTCACCCGACCGAGGTTATTCTGTACATCGAGCCGTGTTGACCTTTCCGCTGCCTGAAGGAAATGGTTTTCACTCGGGGAGACAGACCCGCCAAGCGAGGCACCATTATTCCTTGGAATCAGGGGCTTCGAAATCTCCGGTGGCTTCCGGGTTGGCCTGTAGCGCATGCGCCAGACGCAACTCCCTGAGCATGGCCCGCTTCTTGAACTGATGCGCCTGCATCCGCCGCAGGATGCTATCGAGAACCTGAACAGCGGTCACCACATGGGGCCCCTTGTTAAGCATCACACATTCGGCGCGGTGCCCCATGGCGGCATCGGTGATCTCGGCTCGAGACGGAATCCCATCCTTGGCCAGTGACTCAAGCACCTGGGTGGCCCAAATCACCGGGACATGGGCCGCCTCGCAGATCCAGAGGATTTCTTCCTGCACCTCGGCCATGCGTTCGAATCCGCACTCGACCGCCAGATCGCCCCTGGCAATCATCACCCCGCAACAGGGCATTTGCATGGCGGCAAGCAGCATGGCGGGCAGGTTTTCAAAACCGCGCTGGGTTTCTATTTTCAAAACAATGGCAGGCTGACGCTTCCCCAAGCGAGCCAGGTGCTGCCGAAGCAGTTCAACGTCCTCGGCGCTGTTGGCAAAGGAGAGTTCAACCACATCGGCATAGCGGGCGACAAAGGCAAGGTCATCGATGTCCTTTTCAGTCAAGGCCGGCAACCGCAGCGCGCTCTCGGGAAAATTGACGCCCTTGTCTCCGCGCAGCTTCTCTCCTGCCACCCGGGCGTGGGTAATCCGGACCAACACTTGGCGCTCCTCAATCGTCTCAATGACACCGCCAATCTTGCCGTCATCAAACCAGATGGTTTCTCCTGGGCGGACATCATCAAAAATCTCGGGGATGGTGATGCCGATCATTGCCGGGGTAAGCAGCTGACCGTTGCTCGCATAGGCTGCAGGACGGCCGGTTCGGAGATCCCGGGTCAAGATCAGTGGGTCGCCCTGCCGCAACAGAAGCCTGCCCTCGCTGGGAGGCAGGTCATCGACCAGGGTCTCTTGCGCAACCCCCTCATTACTGTGCTGACACCGCAGCACGGTCCCGGAAATCAGGTAAGCCGTTTTGCGCAGTTCCCCCCAGCACCCGTGATCGGTCACGTCCACGATGGTCATTGTGTGGCGGGCATCCCGGGTATCGGTAAATCGCACCTGCTGCCCCACCAAGAGGTTGGGCAACCATTCGGCCGTAACCGGGACGATGGCATCTGCTGGTGATGGCGGCGGACTCGGCGCGGACCCGGCGGTGATCCACACTCGGGCGGGGGCAATCACCCGGCCGAAAACATCGCGCTGCGGTCGAATCCGCACGACCGCCGGACCCTGTTGGAATTGGCCGGTCCGCAGTTTTGGTCCTGCCAAGTCCATGACCACTTGGCAGGAAAGCCCGAGTGTGTGCTGGGCCCGCCGTAGATGCTCGATCATCCGCAACCAGGCAGCAGCATTGTCATGGGCGCAGTTAATGCGCATGCATTCCATGCCCTGCTGGAGGAGTTTGTGCACCAGACCATAATCGTAGGCCGCCTCGCTCGGCATGGTAACCATGATTCGAACCCCTCGCCCCTGGGCCGCTTTACCGAGCAGACATTCCGTATGTTTCCTAAGGAGTTGCTCACCGAGGGCAAAATCAACCGTTGCTTCTGCTTTGGGCAAGGAAATTTCCACCTTTCCCAGCAAGCGGCACACCACCCTGATAACCGCATCAATCGTTGCCAGCACATGCGATTCAGAACGCCCCAGGGACGACAGACCCAACATGGCCAGATGCTGTTGCAATTCCCGCCGATCACGCCGCCGCAACACCAGATAGTGCAGGAGATTCTCCGCACTTTTCCGGTAGTCAGGGTGAATTTTATCGAGACGAAAGGCACAGTTGGCGACATCGTCAATCATCTTTGCCCGGATGGCCTGTAGTTCTTCAAGCACCTCTTGCATTATCTGGCGCTCCCGAATGGCAGGGCGGGTGGATTTTTTTTCAGTTTTCATAAAGGCGTTGTCATTTGAGCAAACAGAAAAAAAGGAGTTGATCGCATAGGATTTTTTCAAACATGAAACCGGTTTGTTTTCCATGTGGATCACGCCCGGCTGGCCTGTTGCCAGACATCCCTCTTTCGTCGCGACCCATGCGACCCCTCGACCCGATCGACTTCATCTGTTGTCCACAATGAATCGTCCCATATATTTGGCCACATACGAGGCGGAAAGATCGGCCTCAAGCAGGGCTGCGGCCATCCTGCCGACATATTCCTTTTTGGGATTTCCCTCGCGCACAGTCGGATCGATGTACACCATGGCCGCCATTTCCCGGCCTTCATGCTGGACAATTATCGTCTCTTTGTAATAACAGCCCGTAACCACACCTTCGTATCCATCGAGAGCGATCTCGTCGGCAGCGGATATCGCATAGAGAACCCCTTCAACCTCTTCATCGTCGGTACGCACAATATTGGCATAACCGCGAGTCGAAATGATCCATCGATACCCCGATAGTCGGGCCGTGCCCATTTTTTGGTGATCCGAGCACCTCTTGGTCATTTGGACCACAGACATATTCGAACCGTAGGCAAAATATAATTTCATGGTTTTAGATTACCAGACGATTAATCCGCCTGAGATGCTATTTTCTAACAATTTTATTGTTCGTATATCAGCCATACAGACAAGCTTCCCCCTAGATACCCTCATAACTAAACTCCATCTAACGCAGACAGCGAAGACTCTATAACTATATAAAAATTTGGGTGAATATAACAAAATATCATATTTATGATTTCGACTTATCGCCTACAATCTCTCTGACCTTAACGGATAATTCTTTCGAAGCGAAAGGCTTCTGCAGAAAATGAGCCTTCTCGTTAAAGACTCCATGGCGGGCGATGACATCTCCTGAATAACCGGACATATACATCAACTTGAGGATGGGGTGCTGAGACAGTTCGTTCCCGTTCATCTCGAGCATGATCACATCGGTGATGAGGAGATTAATCTCATGAGTGCATCGTTTGGCCAGTTGCGGCGCTTCGTATGGAAAGTTCGCCTTCAACACCCGGTAGCCCAATTCCTCCAGAATGATAGAACCCAGATTCAAAAAGCCCTTATCGTCCTCGACCACAAGAATAGTTTCTCCTGGTCCAATTTTAGGTTTATCGAAATCTTCCCCCTTTCTCCAAAGCATACTTTCACCAGGGGATCCTTCATGGAATTGAAAATAAAGCTTAATGGTAATGCCTAAGCGCGGTTACTTACCGCATGTAACAATGTGTACTTTAAGCATATTGGTTGTACCCATGGTTTGAATGGGAAGGCCGGCAGTTATAACCACCAAGTCACCGTTTTTTATTAGATCTACCTCGGTTGCGGCACGGATTGACATGTCCAACTGCTCGTCCATGGTGCTTGCCGGTGTGGACAGGAGCGGTATAACACCACTAATCAGCTGGAGCTGGCGAATGGTCGTGATATTTGAGCTTACGGCGATAATGGGTGCCTTAGGGCGATAACGGGCAACCATCCTGGCGGTTGAACCGGAAGAGGTGGTGGCTATAATGGCAGCGGCTTGAAGGTCGGCAGCTGTTGCGCAGCTAGCATAGGAAATGGCGTCGGTGACTACGGCCCGGCGATGTCTCAACCCTGCAGCTAGGATGCCTTCATAGTCGAGTGATGCTTCGGCGATGCAGGCACAGCGAGTGAGAAAACGAATAGCCTCTAGAGGGTGCTGCCCCACTGCGGTTTCGGCTGAGAGCATCACCGCGTCGGTTCCGTCAAAGATGGCATTAGTCACATCGCTTGCTTCTGCTCGCGTCGGTGAGGGATTGGTAATCATCGATTCCAGCATCTGGGTGGCGGTGATGACCGGTTTCCCCACCAGATTTGCAGCCTTGATTAACCGTTTCTGGATAATCGGGACCTCTTCTGCCGGCATCTCAACTCCCAAATCACCCCGGGCAACCATCAGCCCTTCCGCTGCTTCCAGTATTTCATTTATGTTTTCAACGCCTTGACGGTTTTCTATTTTGGCAATGATCGCCTGGTGCCCACCACATGCCTCGATAATCTTTCGAACAGCCCAGACATCATCGGCATGGCGAACAAAGGAGGCGGCGATAAAATCAACCCCCTGCTTGACGCCAAAGGCAATATCCGCTTCATCTTCTTCGGAAAGGGATGGCAGGTTGATAGCCAATCCTGGCAGGGCCACGCGTTTGCGGCTACTGAGGTGACCGCCGGCGAGCACTTTTGTTGTGACCTCATCGCCGTTAATGGCGGTAACCTCAAGAAGAAGTTTACCGTCATCGAGCAGTACTTTACAGGCGTTCTGCACATCCCGGGCGAATCCTGGATAATTGACACCGATACGATTGGCCGGGTCTTCTGACCGGGTTGGACAAATGACCAGTTCCTGACCTTTAATCAGGTCTATACCTATAGCCATTTCCTGTACCCGCATTTCAGGCCCCCTGGTGTCGAGCAGTATGGCGGTGTCGGCACCTGCCTTTTCCCGCGCTTCCTTGACCATATCGATAAGGTGCTGATGACTTTCACGGTTTCCATGGGACAGGTTGATACGGGCAACGTTCATTCCGGCCTTGATGAACTCCACCAGTTGTTCAACGGTCTGGGTTCCGGGACCAAGAGTGGCAATGATTTTTGTTTTATTCATAGATAGTTCTGCTTTAAAATGTAGAAGTAAAATTATTGCGAGATCTGGCGAAACAATAAACCTTTAATCACAGGAGGAAATATCTACAGGGCCCTCAATAAAAAAGGGGTGGATCGCTTGACCGGTTTCGGGAAATGTTAGGAATGAAAACAACTGATTTTCAAACCTCTTTAAATAAAATAGACGGCAAGATTAAGGATTGTATTAAATTTCAGTGATGAATCAGCGGAGAGCTTTTGGTCGATTTGCCAGACGTGCTTGTTACTCACAAGTGCCAGTTCACTAAACTCAATGCCATGCGCGGCATCGAGCCTCGCGGCGTTTCTCGGGTTTACCCTTGATAAAAAGATTGGGATTCGCGGTATAGCCGCAGTTGGATAAGGGCGAAGCTTGTCAGTTCCCTGTCAAGACGTTCTGTGATTTTATTTGAAGAAAAAAAGTCCGATTTCGATGGCGATGAGGATAATGATGATCCACTCCAGCATACTGGAATGGCTATGTTTTTGCTCGTCTGCCATCATCTCCAACAGTTCCTGAATAACCTCCAGCCGGTTTTTAAGAACTGTTGCTCTGGGAGTGATCTCCAGATACCGGGAAAGCGCCAGGTAATAATGCTCCAACTCAGGATATTCCCAGATGAACTCAGGTGTGTCTAGGAGGTTGAATTGAAGGATGACATGGGATTTTTCGAGATAAACTCGGCCGCGTTCCTTGGCCAACTTGGTTCGGGACAGCGAGATGGCACCTTTTCTCGCCAAGGTTACGGGGATATATTTGGTTTTTTTGATGGTTTCTTCGATCGAAGTTTCAAAGACAGCAAGTTTGGTCGACTGAGCCAGGGCATGTGCCAGCGACAGACAGGCCAGTTCGGTGACGTCGTCGACTTCGATCAGGTCATTACGGATGCGGAGACCATCCTCCGAGCTCTTCTGATAGTCCAATTCCTCCTCAATAAAGGGGTCCAGAGGATTGACCGCATATTTCAGTAACAGGTCGACCAGGCGTTTTTCCGATTCGTAGTCGTAGCGGTACAGCACGCAAACACCGTAGTCAAAGATAAATGCGTAAACCCCATCATCGGGGGTAAGGATGATCACATTTCGCATTCGTGCGGCATGCATCTGACAAGTCAGGGATTCATAGAGGGTATCGAACTGGAATCGTTCGGCAATGCAGAGGGCGCGTAATTTATTAATGGACATATTGTTTCTCGGGGAGAAAACGTCAAAGATTTGCAGATGACGGGAAAGAAGACTGGGAAGAGGTCAAGTTTTGTTGATCGACCTTGCCCGGACTGTGATATCAACGAGTTGGGTGGAGGAATGGAACATGCTATAACTGGACCTCGGAGCAGGCCTTCGTATCCATAACTTTTGGCGTAATTATTTAGTGTTATGGTCAATTGGTTATCGTCCAGATCCCCTAGTATAATTACACTGAATACAGCGCAATTTTAAGTTTATTTTTACCTGTCTCTACTATTCAAAACGCATTATTTAACACCATAGTGTTACAATACGGTCAGGATATGATTTGAATTGAGTATTGGAGGGTAAAAAAAACTGAAGTCGGTTTACCTACGCTCATCATTGGAAACCAGAAAGGAAAGGCGGGTTTTAAAATCGTTGTAACCAAATTAGTATCGGATTGGAAATAACTGCCCTCCTGTCCGGGGGCATGTTGTTCTGGCACTGCCTCCTCCCAGGAAGCCTAGTTGATTAGACCGAGTTATTAATTTCAAGTTCATTAAGCCGTAGTTGCCGCGTCTGGCCATATTGATTGGCTTGATAGATGATACCTGATTCAATATGCAAGCATGACAACCATCCTCTCCCGTGAGCAAAAGTATCTAAACAAATCGCATGGCCATTCGTAACCGGTACTCCTGATTTTTGGGCAGTGTGACCACATACCATAATCTTTCCGGATTCATGAGGAGAGGGATTTTTAAATTTTTTCTGATACAACTTCAAGTCAGGTTGCTTGTGCAACGGTAAACCCGGAGAGGCGTTGGCATGAACAAAAAAATGCGTATCTGTTTCAAAAAAGGGTTGCAAATGGTTATCGAGAAAATCCCAGTGCGATTCAGGAATATCTGTCAACTTTCCAATTTTTCGAGAAATTGGGTTGTAAGAGCGTAAAGTCATATCCCCACCCAAATTAATCCATTTGCGGTATTTCGCAGCACTCATGCGGGCATTCAACATCATGATATCATGATTCCCACGGAGTGGTATGAGTTTGTGGGTACGATTGATCCGGCTAAGCCAATCAATAACAGCCAGCGTATCGGGGCCCTTGCCTGAATAATCACCAAGGGTGATAATGGTGTCATCCTCGCGAAACCCAACAAAATCCCAAAGCGTTCGCAAGGCCTCATAACATCCGTGGATATCACCAATCGCTAGATGACGTGACAATAACGAGCCTCATTCAATATGGATCAAGTCAGAAAATTACAAAACACCGCATAGCACCAGATAATTGATTGCAGCTTTAAAAGCTAAAGATTTTTATCCTGCATGATTATAATAACCGCAAAACAATATGCAATAACGATTTTTATCTATCCAGACCCGTTCTCCGGTAATTTTAATATATGCCTAATAATATTTTAACAAATCAAACAATCCGCTAGGAGCCTGTCGGAGTAAGAGCCCCTATGCGGAAGGCAGGATCACCTAGCCCGACGTCAACTCATTGAGTTTACGATATAAAAGTTGCGACCGGTGGGAATTTTTTATTATATCATATAATTTCAAGAGATTACCCGCAGTGGCCAAGGCTATGAGTTCAAATGTTGTCCCCGTCGACAGAGCGCAACAATATCTCTTCCCACCCTCGATTCAAGACTGGCTACCGGAAAACCATCTGGCCAGATTCGAATGCGTGAAAAAGATCACCTCCAAGGACTCCCCGTTGTTTCAATATTTCCAGCGATCATGAGCCACCGGTAACCGATTCAGCATTCCCCGGTACAACTGCCAATTCGGCATGAATCGGTCCATCAGGGCTATGAAATGGCTATTGTGCGTGGGTTCAATGAGATGCATCATTTCATGGGCAACAAGATATTCCAGACATTCGCGCGGCCAGTCGGGGGATAGACGCTCAGATGCAGATTCTTAATGTCCTTTTGTTCCACCTCCACGGTGATCTCGCCAAGCTGGATCTGCGTGGCCATCAATATTCCGTCTGCTTTACAATAATAAGGAAGATGCGCTCCACTTCGGTCACGTCTTGCAAAATCCCATACAAGGCGGCCTTGATGACATTCTCCTTGGCAGCGTTCCCATACTCGGGCGAAGGCTCGGCCAGGCCAAACAGACTGCCAGAGACCGCCCCCTGTCGCAGATTGTTATAGAGCGCCCGCCGCCCCGGCGTATTCAACTGTTCGGGCGCTTCCTCGGCCTGCCCCGCTTCCACGCTCTTCGCCAGTTCGGCAATCTGCTTGAGATACGCCTCGTAGCTGTCCGCCTGCTCTTTGCGGCATTTGATGATCTCATCCAGAATCGCCGACATCTTGTCGTAGTAGGCCGGGTCGTTGAGGTGTTCCTTGATGATCTTGCTGCGGACGTTGTTCTCGATGGTCTCGGCAACGGCGGTCTTGTTGCGTTTAAGTCCCTCCGGCAGGCTGTTGATGGCGTTGGCGATACCGGTCTTGACGATCAGATCGAGCAGCGGCAACGAATCGAAGGGCGATATCTTCCGAGGCGCGTCGGCTTCGATATAGGTGTCGATGAGGTGCCGCATGTCGGCCTCGTAGGCTTTCAGATCCAGGTTCTCCCCGGCGGCGTTGCGGATGATTTCGCGCAACTTGAGAGCGCGATCCACCTCCTTTTTGATGCGTTTGGTGTCAGCCTCGCTGTACCTGGCCTTACCCAGTTCGTCGGCAATATTGGCATAGGCCCGCACCAACGCCACTGTCGCCTTGTAGAGCGCGGCGCGTTGCGTTTCGTGCGCCTTCAAATCCTCCGGAATTTCGGTGTTGCCGCAGAAGTAGTGGATATGCTCCAGCTCTCCCTTGGGCGGCGCCACCGGTTCGCAGAGCATGGCGATGGCTTCCAGCGCAGAGTCCAGCCGTTCCCGGCCTTTGTTCAGGCGGTCCTGCAGCAGAATTTCGGGATTGACGCCACCGGCGCTGTGATCCAGCTCGGAGGTATAGACCGCGATGGCGTTCTCCACCTTTTTGAAGAGGTCCTTGTAGTCCACGATATAGCCGAAGTCCTTATCCTCCCCATCCAGACGGTTGACGCGGCAGATGGCCTGGAACAGCCCATGATCCTGCATTTTCTTGTCGATGTAGAGATAGGTGCAGCTCGGTGCATCGAAACCGGTCAACAGTTTATCCACCACCACCAGCAGCTTCATGTTGGCCGGTTGCCCCTTGAACACCTGCTTGGCCTGGTCCTCATAGGTCTCGGTTTTCGATTTGCCCGGCAGCGGTTCCACCTTGTCCAGCAAGGCTGTATAGGTATTGTAGATAAACTCCTTGTCCGTCTCGGTGTTGGCGCCGGTATCTTCCAGGGTGATGTCTCTGGTCTGGGGATTGTAGGAGGTGACGACCGCACACTTGCCCTTGAAAGGTGTCTTCTGGAACAGCTCGAAATACTTGCACGACTCAAAGATGCTGGAGGCCACCAGGATGGCGTTGCCGCGTTGGTTGGAGAGACGTGGCTTGACGCTGAAATCGAAAATGATGTCTTCCACCACCCGATCCATACGAGACCGAGAACTGAGCACCTTCTGTAGGGTGCCCCACTGTTCTCGCAGGGCCGCTTTCTGCCAGTCGTTGAGCGCCTTGGTCTTGACGTCGAACCAGGTGTCGATCTTGTCTTCCGAGCCCAGCCGCTGGTCGATGTCCCGCGCCTCATAGATCAGGTCGAGCACCACCCCATCCTCCACACCTTCGCTGAACTTGTAGGTATGAATGTAGCCGCCGAACACCTCCAGGCTGGTCTGCTTGTCCTGCTTCAAGAGCGGTGTGCCGGTGAATCCGATAAACACCGCATTGGGCATCAGCGCCTTCATCGTCCGGTGCAGCTTGCCGCTCTGGGTGCGGTGGCATTCGTCCACGAACACGAATAGCTCCCCCACCGCCTGTAGGGGCGGATGGCATACGCCCGATTGCACGTCAGGGCGAATGCCATTCGCCCCTACAATGTCAAAATCGAAATCATCCACGTTCTTCCGGCCGAACTTGTGTACCAGTGAGCAGAGCAGGCGCGGTGTGGCCTGGCCCAACTGCGTCATCAGATCGCTGCCGCTGCTGGCGCGGGTCATGGGATGACTGGCGGCAAGGAAAACTTCCTCGATCTGTTTGTCCAGCTCGTCGCGGTCGGTGACGATCACCACGCGGGCCTGGGGCTTGTTCTCCAGAATCCACTTGGCCAGCAGCACCATGACAATACTCTTGCCACTCCCTTGGGTGTGCCAGATGATACCACCTTCGCGGCGGTGGACATGCGCCTGCGCCGCCTTGATGCCGAAATACTGGTGGACGCGGGGTAACTTCTTGATGCCACCGTCGAACAGCACGAAGTCGTGCATCAGTTCGATCAACCGCTCCTTGCCGCACATCTTGAGCAGATATTTATGTAGGGGCGACCGGCCGGTCGCCCTATCGTCGGTCGTACCAACATTATTCGGGCGGATGCCATCTGGGCGAATGCCATCTGGGCGAATGCCAT
>JAFLKR010000165.1 GCA_019163135.1 Desulfobulbaceae bacterium
CGGGGTGATCACCAGGCCGTAGCGGATCACGTCTTCGTAGCCAAACAGGCTGTGGGTCTCGTAGCGATAGCCGCCCACCAGTTTGAGCTGGTCCAGAGGACGGAGACTGGCCTCGGCAAAGGTGCCGTTGGTGAAGACCCGATGATCCTGATCAAGCCAGCCGTCGGTCACCGGGGCGCCGTTGGTGTCGAGGGATTGCTGTTTGTTTTCGTAGTCGAAGTTGCGATACTCGTTTCCCAGTAAGACGCCCAACCGGGAGAACGGTTGCAGGTCGAGATTGCCTTCCACCCCGCTTACAGTGTTGGTGACGTTGGTCTCGGTACCGCTGCCGTTGTAGCTATACCGACTGAGATTGGTGCTGTCGAGCACCGCATAGTCGCCCTTCATCCGCCAGTTGAGCCACTCCGAGGGCTGGCCTTTGAAGGTCAGGGCTGAATGGCTGTTTTCATCTTCGCCCCGGTTAAGCAGGGCGGCCGAATCACCATTGTAGAACTCAGTACCATTGATGGAGTAGGGCAGGGTCCCGGCAGGAGGCTGCACCCCGGGCAGGCCGTATTTTCGATCGACATAACCGACATCCAGGTTTCCCTGAAAATTTGCACCTTTGTCGAGCAGCAGATTCAGGGAGACATCGTCCTGGGTCAGGTCGCTGTTGTCGCGAAACCCATCGGTCTCCTTGCGGTTGGCGGTGAGATAATAGCCGAAATCCCCGATTACGAAACCGCCGTTCTCCGCCGCGAGGTGGTAGGTATTTTCGGTGCCGTATCCGGTCTCGGCCTTGGCCACGTAGCCGTCGCGTTTGGCCTTTTTACCGATGATATTCACCGTGCCGCCCATCGCCCCGGAGCCGTAGAGCAGGGAGCCGGGACCTTTGACCACCTCGACCCGTTCGATGCTGTTGAGCGGGATCTGGCTGACATCAGCCGCTCCCAGCGAGGGCGAGTTGAGCACCACGCCGTCCCGCACCACCAGGGTGCCGTCTCCGCCCATGCCGCGGATTCGGATTTCTTCGGCGGCGCCGCCGTAATTCCCCCGGGTCCGCCAGTCGATGCCCGGTTCGTTGGCCAACACCGACCCTAACGAGGTGGCCGGGGTTTCGGCAATATCCAGAGCGTCCTTGATCACCACGCTGTTGACGATATCTTTTCGTTTTTCTGCGGTTTTGGTGGCGGTGACCACCACCTCATCCATGACCGTGACCGCCGCCTCGGGGTCGGCAGCACAGGCCAGGTGGGGCATCAGGGCCGCCATTGACAGCGGTGCCAGCAACAACAATCTCTTCATCAACCTTCCTCCTCAAAAATAATTGGAATTTTGAATCCGAGGAAAAAACCCCGGATCGATGGATTATCGATCTGGGATTCCCTGTTGCTCCGCAAGATCTGTCAGTCGTTCCTTTGTCCACGGGAACGCCTACTACAAGTATCAGGCAGGTCTTCTGACTCCCGGATCATCCCGCGGCCGCGCCTTCCCGTCCAAACATCGGACAGTGGCAACAAGCGGACTTGGTCCCCGGTTACAGCGGCGGGTCCGTCCCCGATTTGCACGGGGTTCCCTTTTAAGCTCAACAATGAGCGCCTGATACTTTACCCATGAACGAACCTTCGCCATCCGTTACTGGCGCGAGGGTTTGGTCATGGAACTTCTGAAAATTAATTGCGACTCTTCCGGTTGGTCCTGTCGATTCGACGCCGAAAAACAAAAAAAAATCCCGGATCGAAAAAATCGATCCGGGATAGCCCTTTATATCCACAGAAAACCATGTCAGGTGCGCCGCCGTCCTCGCGGTCGTTTCCCCAATGTTCAGGCAGGTCTTCTGACTCCCGGTTCACCCTACTGGTTGCGCCTTCCCGACCCGGAGGTCAGTGACATCATGCAACGTTCGTCCCCGGTTACAGCGGCGGGCCCGTCTCCGATTTCCACGGAGTTCCCTTTAAAGTTCTGTTACGAACACCTGAACGTGTAAAGATAAACCCCATGGCATGGGTAAAGTCAATACAAATATGCGGGTGTTCGCCGACCTGACGACCGCAAGGATCGGCTCGAAAATAAGCCCCTGTTTGCCTGCCCCTGTTTGGCGAGGCCTGCTTGAAGCCGCTTGACATCGCGCCTTCCCCTGCTATCCTGAATAGAGACTATTGCGCGGAAAAGCTTATGGATGGGCCCATCCAATCGGGCGGTTTTACTGGAGGTGGTGTGGTGCATAATGAGACAGAAAAGCGGATTTCCCGCCGCCGCGCCCTGTTTTCCGGGAGCATGGCCGGCCTGACCCTGTTGCTTGGCCTGTTGATCAGTCTCCAGTTCGGCATCCTCGATACCGAGCGTCGACAGAGCGAGGCCCGCAGCCAGGCAACCCATGATCTCGCCACGCTCCGCGCCCGCTTGGAAGGAATCATCAACACGGTTTTCAGCGCGACCTCAGGACTGTCCGAGGTTATCGCCTATCAGGGCGGGATAACTCCGGCCCTGTATGAGGTCCTGGTGCGGCAGGTCATCAAGGGACATCCCCAGATCCGTAATATTGTCGCCGCCCCCGACAACATCATCACCCTGGTCTATCCCCTGGAAGCCAACCGGCAGGCCCTCGGTGTTGACTATGCGACCATCCCGGAACAGTATGCGGCGGTGCAACGGGCCATGCAGACAGGGCGACCGGTATTTTCCGGCCCCCATAATCTGGTGCAAGGGGGGCGAGGAATCATCGCCCGGGTGCCGATATATACCAGTGTGGGTGTGTCGCCGGGAGCGACCCCCCGCTATTGGGGGGTTGTGTCGGTGGTCACTGATATTGATGCCCTGTTGGATGCAGGCGGGATTCGATCATCTGCCGCTCTGGAGGTCGGGCTGCGTAAAATCGATGATCAAGGCAATACCGGTGCCTTGATATGGGGCAAAGAAGCCCTTTTTACCCTGCAGCCGGTGGTCATGGAGGTTTCAATCCCCGGCGGGGCTTGGCAAATTGTGGCTGTCCCCAAGGGGGGCTGGCCGCAGCTGACCGCGACGGTTTCAATGTTTTTTTATATCGGTCTGGCCAACAGCCTCCTGGCCGCGGCCTTCATCGGGTGGTTGGTGGCACAACCCTATCGGGTGCGGTTGCGCAATCAGGAATTGCGGCAGCAGATTGCCGACCGGCTCCGGGCTGAGGAGGAACTCCGTCTTTCCGAACAGAAATATGCCGCCATCTTTCACTTGATTCCAGACATGATCGGCATAACCCGTCTGGCGGACGGTTGTTTCCTGGAAGTTAATGAAGGCTTCACCAGGATATCGGGTTGGGAGGAGCAAGAACTCCTCGGCCGGATCTCGATTGAAATGGGGTTGTGGACTACGGAAGCTCGGGCCGGAGCGATGGCGATTGTCAAGGAGCAGGGGTGGCTGGAAAAGTACGAGTTTCTTCTAGGCGTCAAGTCTGGGGAAAAACGCAATGCCTTGATGTTCCTGGTACCGATCAAGGTCAGGGGCGAGGACTGCCTTTTTTTCATTGCCCGTGACATTACCGAGCTGAAACAGGCGCAACGGGTCCTTGAAAATGAACGGGCCCGGCTGCGCAATCTGCTCCAAACCATTCCGGCCCTGGTCTGGATGAAAGATCCTGAAGGATTCTACATTTTTTGCAATGGCCGTTTTGAGCGGCTGTTGGGTGCGCTTGAGCCGGATATTATCGGCAAGACCGATCATGATTTTTTCCCCTCCGAGCTGGCGGAGTTCTTTCGGGCCAACGACCGTAGGGCGGTTGCCGCCGGTCAGTCGAGCTTCAATGAGGAGTGGCTGACCTACGCCGACGACGGCCACCGGGAGTTGGTGGAAACCATCAATACCCCGGTGCTTGATGTGGCCGGGCAGTTCATGGGTGTTTTGGGCGTGGCCTGGGACATCACCGAGAAGAAACGGATCGAAGAGGAGTTGCGCAGGCAGCGGACTCGCTTTGTCAATCTGGTCGATTCGGTGGACGGCATTGTCTGGGAAGCAGATGCCGAAACCCTCACCTTCACCTACGTCAGCAAACAGGCTGAGCGATTATTGGGGTATCCGGTAGCAGCTTGGTACGCCGACGGGTTCTGGTTGCAGCACCTCCATCCCGAAGACCGAGATCGGGTGCGGGCCTATAGCGCTGCCTGTACGGCCAAAGGGGAAGATCACGACCTTGAATACCGGTTTATCGCTCAGGACCGTCGCATCTTCTGGATGCAGGATTTTGTCACTGTGGTCATGGAGCACGGGTCAGCGAGATGGCGGCGGGGGATCTTGGTCGATACCACCGGCAGAAAAGAGGAGGAGAAAGAAAAGCAGAACCTGGAGACCCAACTGCGGCAGGCGCAGAAAATGGAAGCCGTCGGCCGCCTGGCCGGTGGCGTGGCCCACGACTTCAACAACAAACTCTCGGTTATCATGGGATACGCCGATCTGATGCATAGTACCGTTGTTCCGCCGGATAAGGCGCGCGGTTACCTCAATCAGATCATCAAGGCCGCCGCCCAATCCCGGGATATTACCCGGCAGTTGCTGGCTTTTTCGCGGCAAGAGGTGATAGCCCCCCGCGTGCTCGACCTCAACGTTCTGGTCAAGAGCGTGCAGAAGGGGCTGGGGCGGTTTATTCGCGAGGATATCTGTTTTGAGGTCAGGCTTTCAGCCGGATTGTGGCCGATTTTTATGGATCCCACCCAGACTGATCAGGTGATCATGAACCTGATTGTCAATGCCCGTGACGCCATGGAGGAGGGCGGCCTACTGGTGGTGGAAACTAAGAATGTGCCTATTGATGCCGGCTTTACCCATGAACATCCCGAGCTCACGGTGGGCGATTATGTGCAGCTGACGGTGAGCGACACCGGTTGCGGCATGAGCCTGGAAACCCAGCAACATATTTTCGAGCCTTTTTACACCACCAAGGAAACCGGCAAAGGAACCGGGCTGGGGCTGGCGACGGTATACGGGATTGTCTCGCAAAATCGGGGGCTGGTATTGGTGGAAAGTGCCCCCGGCCAGGGGTCGACCTTCAAGATCTTTTTCCCGCGCTGTGAGACGGAAGCACAGGAGGTGGTCGAGGTCCTCCCCGAGCCCGTGAAAGCGCGGTGGCGTGCTATCATTCTTCTGGTTGAGGATGAGGAAACGGTCCGCCAGATGACCGCGGACATGCTGGAACAGAGCGGTTACGCCCCGTTGGTGGCGACGACCCCGCAGGAAGCGCTTGAAATTTGTGCGGGCAAAGACCAGCGAATCGACTTGCTGCTCACCGATGTGATTATGCCCGAAATGAATGGCAGAGAGTTGAGCCGGCAGGTCGAGTTGATGCGGCCAGGAATCAAGGTGCTTTTTATGTCGGGATATACGGCTGATATTATCAAAGCAACAGAGAGCCTTGATGTCCGGGTGCCTTTCATCCAAAAACCGTTCAGTCTTCGGGATTTAATAGGAAAAATCGAAGAACTGCTGCAGGAGGGTGGGCAGCCGGGGGCTTGAAAAAATGCAGACCAGCACTCAAAGACCACGCAGGCCGACAGCCGATGGAGCACCTGCTCCATCGGCTGTCGGTACGTTTAATGAGATTTTTTGTTAGGGGACCTGCAGAACCACGTACTGGCTACGCTCTCCGGAACGGACCCGCAGCAGAACCTGCTTGGGATTAGCGGACTTCTTTAAAGCCTGCTGCAGTTCCTTTAGGTTCTGGACCCTGATCCGGTTGACCTCCTCCACCAGTTGTCCGGCCTGCAGCCCTACCTGGGCAGCGGGGCTGTCGGGTTCGACATCGGCGATCAAAACTCCCTGATTCTTGCTATAGCCGAACTGCTCGGCCACTTCATCGGTTAAATCCTGCAGGGAGAGCCCCATTTCACTCAAGGTGGTCCCTGTTATTTTTTTGGTGATGGAAGCCATGTCCCCGGGTTGTTCGCCTACGCTCACCACCAGATCTTTCTCCTTACCGTCACGCAGAATCCGCAGGGTCAGATCGGTGTGGGGTGGGGTCATTGCAATTTTGTTCCGCAGATCTGCCACATCGGTAACCAGGGTGCCGTTGATTGCGGTGACGATATCGCCCTGCAGCAGACCGCTTTTCTTGGCGGGTGAGTCTTCGGTCACCTCGGAAATGAGCGCGCCGCTCGTATCTTTTAAACCAAACGATTTGGCCAGGTCTTCGTTGATATCCTGAATAAGGATGCCGAGCCAGCCACGGGTGACCTTACCGCTTTTGCGCAGTTGCTGTTCAATACTCTTGGCCATGTTGATGGGAATGGCGAAACCGATGCCCATATACCCCCCGCTACGCGAGAAGATGGCGGTGTTCATACCCACCGCTTCACCGCGGATGTTGAGCAGCGGTCCGCCTGAGTTGCCGGGATTGATGGCGGCATCGGTCTGGATGAAGTTTTCGTAATCGGTGATCCCCATTCGGTTGCGGCCTTTGGCGCTGACCACCCCGACCGTTACGGTCTGGCTCAGCTCAAAGGGGCTGCCGATGGCGATGACCCACTCGCCCACTTCAAGGCTATCGGAGTTGCCCAAGGCGAGGATGGGCAGATCCTTGCCGTC
Organism: Desulfobulbaceae bacterium; assembly: GCA_019163135.1. Lineage (GTDB taxonomy): Bacteria > Desulfobacterota > Desulfobulbia > Desulfobulbales > Desulfobulbaceae > Desulfobulbus. Next base: position 6,529 of record JAFLKR010000165.1, read on the forward strand.
GATCTTAAGGATGGCCACATCCGATTGCGGATCCGTGCCGACCACCTTGGCGGGAAATTCCCGTTTATCAGCCAGGCGGACAGTAATTTTGTCGGCATTCTCGACCACATGGTTGTTGGTAAGGATGTAGCCGTCCGAGGCGATGATGAAGCCGGAGCCGGCGGCCTTCTGCTTGAAGGCCCGTTTATCCTGCTTGGGATTGGTGCGGGGGTGGCGGAATTGCGGCCCGAAAAATCGTTCAAAAAAGGGATCATTGAAGAGATCGGAAGGAAATTGCCCGAGATCTTTGCCGGTCGTCGCTTTTTCCACCCCCACATGGACTACCGCAGGGCCAGCTTTTTTAACTACCGAGGAAAACGCCTTGGCGGAACGGTCGAGCAGCACCAGATCTTCTTCGCTCTGGGCATAGGAGGTGTGGTGGCCTCCTGCCAACAGGGTCAGGCAGAGCAGGCAGGAGGCGAGAACGGTTGTCTTGGAGGGCTTGGGTAGTCGGTACATAGTCAACAGCTCCATTGGTTCATGGAAGAGGCGGGTGCCCCAGGGGTGACACTTTGGTAAAGAAAAACAACAGGCATAAAAAACATTGCTTGAGATAATTATACCGCCGGGTCCGTTCGTCAAGAGCGGATACGGGTGAAAGAGCTGCGGGGCGAGCGTGGATCACGAGTCTTTAGGTTCATTCTTGCTCCCATTGTGGTAGTGGTTTTCCTGATTACTATTTTAGCCAGCACAAAACCAAGTGGATGGATGGCAACCTGATCGCCACCAGAGGGATGCGGCTATTTTTAATATCTGGCGGGAAACACTCCCGGCCAGGGGGGCAGGATGGACAATTTTATTAATCCACGCCGGGTGCGGCCTTATAAAGGTGCCAGGCCCGATGACGGGCCGGTGTTGTATTGGATGCATCGGGATTTTCGGGCCAGGAATAACTGGGGGCTGATTCGGGCCCGTCAAGAAGCCTTGCGCCTGCGGGTGCCGGTGGCGGTGGTGTTTTGCCTGGTGCCCGAATTTCTTGGCGCCACCTTTCGGCAGTACGATTTTTTGCTCAGGGGCCTGGAGGAGACCGCAGATCTGCTGGAGATTGCCGGCATCCCCTTGATTCTTCGCTGCGGTGCGCCGGAAATCGAGATGCGGCGTTTGTGCGAGGAACACAAACCCTCTTTGGTGGTCACTGATTTTGATCCTCTGCGGATTAAGCGGCAATGGCTGCGGGTGCTGACTGAGTCGGCCGCCTGCGTGGTGGAGGAGGTCGATTCCCGCAATATTGTCCCCGCCTGGCTGGCCTCTGAGCATCGGGAATTCATGGCCAGGACTTTCCGTCCCAAGATCCACCGGCATCTTGGCGAATTCCTCGAACCTTTTCCCGAGTTGGCCCCGCATCCCTTTACCTGGATCGTGCCACCGGCGGGACTTGATTTTCTATCGTTGCGGGCTCGTCTCAAGGTGGACACCGATGTCCCTCCAGTCGTCTGGCTGCAACCTGGAGAAAACGGGGCGCTGGCCACTCTGGAAACCTTTTTCACCCACCGTCTCGCCGACTACGGGCAGCGCAACGATCCTAACAAAAACGTCTGTTCCGATCTTTCCCCCTACCTCCATTTCGGCATGATTTCCGCCCAGGCCATTGTCCTGGAATTGCGGCAACGCGGCTTGGAGGGGGAGGCGGTTGATGACTTTGTCGAGGAACTGGTGGTTCGGCGCGAACTCTCCGATAATTTTTGCCTCCACACCCCCGACTATGACCAGGTTTCCGGCTTTTCCCCTTGGGCACGGAGCACGCTGGCGGCCCACCAAGGGGACCCGCGGCCCTATCTGTACAGCGACGAGGCCTTTGACCGGGGGCAAACCCATGATCCGCTCTGGAATGGCGCCCAGAATCAGTTGGTGCGCACCGGCAAGATGCCCGGGTACCTGCGGATGTACTGGGCCAAGAAAATCCTGGAATGGACCGAAAATCCGGCCCGGGCGCTGCGGGTCGCCATCCATCTCAACGACCGCTATGCCCTTGATGGCCGCGAAACCAACGGCTACGCCGGCATTGCCTGGTCGATCGGCGGAGTCCATGACCGTGGCTGGGCCGAGCGGCCGATCTTCGGCACCATCAGATATATGAACCAGGCCGGGGCGCGCCGCAAATTTGATGTTAACCGCTATGTCCGCACCTGGACACCGGGACAGCCCTCCCTCTTTCCGGTGCCTGACCATCCTTAAGAAGAGGTGTAACTATGGAAACAATCGATGCATACAGTCGGGCCACGGTGGAATTTTCCCTGACCTGGAACAGCGAGAATGCCAGCCATCGGGAACTATTGTGGGCCGATCCGGTCAGTTTTTGGCGGGATGTCCTGGCACCGGAACTCGTTACGGGGTTGCAGGACAAGGGCGTAGGGGCACGGGCCGAGGTGGAGATTCCCGCGGCACGATTTTCGGCCCCCTTTGATGCGCGCAAGCGGGTGCTGATCCGGCCGGTTCAGTTCCGGGGAAGGGACAGTCAGGGCGGGGTGCTGCTTCCTCAACCTGGACGATTTTATCCCCAGGGCCTGCTTCACGGCGTCGGCGGTGTCTACCCGACGTCCACCAGTCCCTGCCGCTATCTGGGACAAGAGGGAGGCCAGCTGGTTTTTGATCTCAACCATCCTCTGGCCGGTCGCGATCTCCAGTTGGCGGCCGAAATCGTAGCCCTCCATCCCCGTCTTAAAAAGGAACGGGGGGGACGTTGCGAGGATTGGCTGGAGCGGATCAGCAGCGACGGTCCGGGGATGCAGGCCCGCAGTAGCGGCGAGGCGGGGACATTGCTGGCGGGAGAGTTTGTCCAGCGTGCCGATGCGCAGCCGGATGCACTTTTTTACCGGCTACCGCGCCTGGTCCATCACCTCGATCGGGTGGCTCGGGAGGAGATCGGCCACCGCTATGCCGAGTTGATCCGGCCCGGAGCCCAGGTGCTGGACCTCATGGGCAGTTGGACCTCCCATCTTCCGGACAGCCTGGAGTTGGGGGGCTTGACCGTATTGGGCATGAACCAGGAGGAATTGCAGCAAAACAAGCGGGCCACGGAGACCCTGGTCCACGACCTGAATCTCGATCCGCGCCTGCCCTTCGCTGATGCCAGCTTTGATGCCGTTGTCTGTACCGCCTCGGTGGAATACCTGGTTAACCCCCAGGCCGTAATGGCCGAAATCAGACGGGTGCTTCGGCCCGGTGGCCTGCTGGCGTTTGCATTTTCCAACCGCTGGTTTCCGCCCAAAGCCATCCGGATCTGGACGGAAATTCATGAGTTTGAACGTTTGGGCCTGGTGGCGGAACTGTTCCGCACCGTTGGCGGTTTTGGCACCGTCACCACCTTTTCGAGGCGCGGCTTGCCCCGGCCGCAGGACGATCCCCACCGGGAACTCTGGTTCAGCGATCCGGTTTATATGGTCTGGGGCATTAAGGCATAAGGGTCGAAAAGGGCTAATAGAGCGAGCAAGGAGGGAGGTGTTATGTACATCCTGGAGCGGCAGCAGCGCGTAACCGCATCAATGGAGCAGGCTTGGGCATTTTTGCAGAATCCGGCTAATCTCGACCGGATCACCCCGACCGATCTCCGGTTCCGCATCGTTACCGAGGTCCCGGAGGTGATGTATAACGGCCTGATCGTCGAGTACAAGATCACCATTCCTCTGCTGGGCACCCACACCTGGGTGACCGAGATCAAGCATATCCGCGAGGGGTATTCCTTTGTCGATGAACAACGACTGGGGCCGTACCGCTTCTGGTATCATTACCACGAAATTCGGCCGGAGGAGGAGGGGGTGCTGCTGATCGACCGGGTTTTTTATCAGCCGCCCTTTGGTCTGCTAGGGCGCCTGCTCCATTTTTTGTACATCAAAAAGACCCTGGAACGGATTTTTGCGTATCGGCGCGGGCGACTGGAGGATTATCTGTCCTTGGCCGCGCCTGATTGCTAATTGTTAAGCTTGTGCTTGCGGGCGGCCAGACGGGAGCGCAGAAACCAGGCAACGCCGATGACCGCCAGAATGACGATGACGATATCGATCTGGTGCGAATATTTCTGCACCACGGTCCAGTGTTCGCGCAACCGCATGCCCAGGTAGAGGAGAAAACCGTTCCACAGGGTGGCGCCGATAACGGTGACCAGCATGAACGGAACCATGGGCATCTTGCCCATGCCGGCGGCGATGGAAATGAAATGGCGGACCACCGGGATGAACCGGGCAGCGAAGACGGTGAGCAGTCCCTGCCGTTGATTGAAATACCGCTCGGTCCATTCGAGGTCGTGGCGGTTGAGCAGCAGGTATTTGCCGACCTTGAGTACCAACGGTTTGCCGCCGTAATAGCCCATCCAGTACGAGACGAGTGACCCGGCCAGCGACCCGAGGCTGGTGGACAGCACCGCAAGCCAGAGATTCCATTTGCCGTCGGTGACCAGAAAACCGACAAAAGGCATGACCGCTTCGCTCGGCACCGGTGCGATCATGCTTTCCAGGGCCATAAGGATGAAGGCGCCGGCGTAGGCCGTGGTTTCAAGGATCCAAACGGCAATTTTACTGATGAGTTCGGTAATCATAGTGGCTCAGCTGAGAAAATAGACGAGGGCGATCGTCCCGAAGACGATGCGGTAGTAGGCAAAAACCCGGAAATCATGGTGGGCGACATAGCGAAGCAGAGCTTTAATCGCCAGCAGGGCGCTGAAAAAGGCGGTGACAAAGCCGACGGTAAAAAAACCGAGATCCGTAGCCGCCAGATGCTGCCAGGATTTATAGACATCGTAGCCCGTGGCCATGAACATGGTGGGGATAGCAAGGAAAAAGGAAAATTCGGTCGCCGCCTTCCGCGAAAGGCCGGAAAGCATGCCGCCGATGATGGTGGCCCCGGAACGGGAGGTGCCGGGGATCAGGGAAAACACTTGGGCAAGGCCAAGCTTGAGGGCGTCGCGCCAGTCCATCTCGTCGACCTCGGTGATCCGGGGCTGGCGCTCGCGCCGTTCGACCAGTAGGATAATAAAGCCGCCGACGATCATGGCAATCGCCACCACCACGGAATTAAACAGGTGCGCCTTGATGAGCCGGTGCAGCAGCAGCCCGAAGATGGCCGAGGGCAGGACTCCGACGATCAGGTTGCCGACAAAACGTCGGGCGCTCGCCTGGCTGGACAGATGGGTCACCACCCCGGTCAGGCGCGTTCGGTAAAACCAGCAGACCGCGAGTATCGCTCCGAGTTGAATACAGATTTCGAAGGTCTTGGCCTGCTCGCCGGTGTAGGCCAGCAGGTCGCCGGCCATGATCAGATGGCCGGTGGAGGATATCGGCAGGAATTCGGTGAGACCTTCAGCCAGACCGAGAATCACGCTTTGGATCAGCGCAGATAAATCCATGGAAATAATGCTCCAAATCGATAAGCAATAGGGGATTGGCGTTCAGGGAAACCGCAGGACGTCGTGGTTGTGACCCTGCGGCCTTCAGGCGACGTCTTCGCCGGGGGCGGCTGCCGACCGACCAAGTGGGGTGCTCTTCCTCTGAAAAAGCCGCCGGTCATCGGTCGAATGCTGATACCTGAAATACCGCTCAGTGTCAAGAATATCGCGTTCTTCGAGACGCTTGGCAGGTTCAGTCCTGGTGGTCCATAGTCTGTTCGAAATAGGGCTGGTATTCCCGGAAGTACATATCAGCCATGGTCAGAAAGGCGGTAACCGCCAGCGGCCCGTAAAAAATACCCATGAGACCGAAAATACTCATGCCGCCGATGATCGAGAGCAGCACCAGCAGGGGCGGCAGTTTTGCCTGAACTCCGACGAACCGGGGTTTAAACAGATAGTCGACCGAGAAGGAGAGGATAATGTAAAAGATCAGGGTGATCAGGGCTTGCCAGCCGAATCCTTTGAGGTAGAGGATCAGCGCAGTCGGCAGCAGGACCAGGCCTACCCCGACCACCGGCATGAAGGCGACCACCGCCATGATCGCCCCCCAGAGGACCGGGGAGGTCAAGCCCATGACCGCAAAGAAAGCTCCGCCGCAAACGCCCTGGATAAGGCCGCTGAGGCTGTTGCCGATGAGAATGGCTTCGGAAATGGTGGAGAATCGTTGGATAATGAACTTATTTTGGGGCTCGGGCAGCGGGGAGAGCTTGATTAGAAATTCGATCAGCCGATCGAATTCGATGAGGAGAAAGAAAACGCCGGAGATCAGGATGCAGAACTGGAACAGGAACAGCATAATGTCGGCGGCCCAGGCAGAAATCTGGTTGTAAAGAAAAAGGCCGATGGTGGTGGAGAGGTTGGTGATCAGGGCGGGGAGTTTATTGAGTTCCAAGTGGATGCCGAACTCGGCCAGGAAGGTGTTGGCTCGGCTGATCAGGGTATTGTTCTGCAGGAATTGCTGCAGCAACACGACCAGGTCATTTTGCTTGCCGAGTTGAATCACCGCCGGGATCTCGGCGGAGATGGCCCCGATGCATAAGAGCAGAGGTAGGAAGACGCAAAGCGTGATCAGCACACAGGTCAGAGTGCCGGCAATCCAGGGTTGGGTTCGGGCGCCAATCCGTTTATAGGCCGGATGAAAAACGCTTGCCAGGAGAAAAGCCAGAAACAACTGGTTCCGAAAGGGCCAGAGTACGAGGCCAAGCATTAGGAACGCTGCGAGAAAAATAAGGGCAAAGGTTCTGCGCTGAATGGGGGGCGGTGTTGCCGGCATGCATTCTCCTGAGGATACGCTTGTTCGGAGCCTCAATGGCACCGGTTGGATGACTGGCGCCTATTCTAAAGGGCAGCGGTTGTTTGTGCCAGCGGAATATAGCGGCCGCATTCCTTCCTTGCCCTTAATCGGCAGCGCGGGTGCAAGATATTGAAAATGCGGTCTCGTTACCGTGGGGGTCGTGGGGTGGTCGAGGTTGTTTTCCAGTTATACGTTCGGGGAAAAGTGTTGCAAGCCGGGGCTGAATGGTGTAGATAATTTTCCTTCCTACAGAGTACGCCATTTAAGTCGGGGCGTAGCGCAGCCTGGTTAGCGCGCCTGCCTTGGGAGCAGGAGGTCGAGTGTTCGAATCACTCCGCCCCGACCATTTAATA
>JAFLKR010000193.1 GCA_019163135.1 Desulfobulbaceae bacterium
CGAAAAAACTGTCACAGGTTGAATCTCTTGGTAAATGTTGAATACCTTTGTTGGCCGGCACGACATGCCCAGATGTACCAACAAGCCTCAATCGATACCAATAATCTTCCCGTGCGAAAGGGAAGTGTTGATATTTCAACCCGTTACTGGATTCAAACGATATTTTTTCTAAGTGGGAAAGTACCAACAGTGGGGAGTTACTAACAAATTGACAGACCTGGCTTTAAGGACCGAGCCCCTACAGATCAATTTGGCTGTTCGAGACGGGTCATTTAATAAGATTAAAGGCGTCGGAAGGTGACAGCATCGAGATGCGCGACAGGGCATCGTCGGCTTTTCGTTTGGATTCCGGATCGTTCTGTGTCCGCAAAACGGACCAGACCGCCTTTAAGGCATGAAGCGCCATTTCCGGATCCCATTCCTCCAGGTGATAGGAATCATAATCCTTCAGTAATTCGCAAATATGAGGAATAGCCAACTTTTCCATGCCGGCCAGGGTCAGCAACTGAACCAGCGACAACCGCCAGAAATAGCGTTCACGCCCTGATCTGCTGGACTGGAGTAATTGCTGCATTTGCGAAAGCCCTTCTCCCTGTTTGCCACTATTCATTAACGCCCGGCAGCAAGAAAACTGTTCCGCAATTTTCCCAGTAAGATCATCGCCACCAGTGGGCATTCCCGTCTGAGTGACCGTACCGCCACTGGCCAGAGCGCGCAGCCAACTCTTGGTCTGACCATCAGCAAAAGGAGTGCCATCGCTAAACGTACAGTTCTCGATCTCGACAAAACGGCGTACAAATCGGGTGGTTTCGTCCTCGACCGCCTGCTTCCCTTCCTTGAAAGCTTCTCCCATCATGCCCAGTGCTTCCGCCACAAATCGATTCATATCGATCCAGAAGGGGTAGCGACGGATGGTATAACAACCGCTCTTAATAACCCCAGCCCAATTGTCCGCCCCTTTCATGGCAATAAGCGAATTGATTATCTGGATATCCGGTGGGGGAATAAGCGTTTTGTAGTCCGTTGCGGGGGGGGACTTATTGATCTCGAACCAGGCGGAGAGGAGGTTGAGGCGATACCATGCAGGGTCCGATGTAGGCCCGGCAAGCATGAAATCCACCAGGAGATAGTTCTTTTCGATCACCGACGACAGAAGACTGTTGGCGTCATTCTGATTAGAAATGGTTTGCTGCGAAAAGGAGACCTCCGCCTGCGGTCGTGCTTGTTGTCCAGATGGAGTCGGCAGGGACTGCTGCTCACTTTTAGCGACGGTTGGGGCGGTGGACGGCGGGGTGTCTTCGATGGTTTCAGGCTGGATCTCAGCAGCTTCCATGGGAAGGACACGGATGAATTCCAATATCCGCCGCAGCGAGGGGGCGTCCGGGCATTTTTCGGAGACCAGGTCGTCAAGCGCCTTACCGGTGGCGGTGAGTTCCTGGAGCGTCTCAGCTGAAACCGGGGCCAGATCGGTGACCTCCCCTAACAAAGCCTCTGTTCGCTCCACCCACCAACCAAGCGACTGGGCACGTCCACGCATGCGCTTTACCGGGGGAAACATGTCTTCCCAGAACACCTGCATCAGGTCGTTGAGCATCACCAGACCATTCAAAAGTCCTTGCGGCACCCCTGCGGTACGCAGTAAACCGACTGCCAGATAACAGGCGACGAGAATATCCTTGGATCTAGTTTCCAGGATATTAGTTGCCATTTCGACAACTTTATGCCAGTTGACACCACCTGCGCCGGCCGATGGCTTGGCGTCAATCTCAGCCTGCAGTGCTTCGAAGAGCGGGTCATACCGGATGTCATCTCCGGCGGGATTGATGCTATTGATGGGAGAACGCCCCAGTTCACGGATATTCATGTAGTCCTTACTGCTGACAGGTCGCTATAATCGGCGGAACGGCCATTGGGGCATATCCGGGCAGGTTCAGGAGCTCATGGTGCCCCTCGAAAAAATATTTAATCCGTATCTGCCGGATGTTCATCGCCCTGAGATCATTCTCATGCGCAGGAAAATCATTTGGAATAAAGTTGTGCTCACCGTTTTTGAATTCGGACAGGAAATTGATAAAGCTCAGTCTTCCGCTAAACTTCTGTTCCAAGGTCAAGGCATCGAATTTTATCCGCAGAACCGTTTCATCACAATTCTTCAAATTCCATTTGAAAAATTGCTGCACCGGGTAATTCATGTTGTTGAGCGATTGGGACTCATCCCCGCATGAAAGACTCAACAATACCGCTTGAGGTTTCTGGGTTGCCTCCTTGTTGACGTGAATCGGAAACGCTTTGATTTTGACGGTATAGCTCTCCTGGGTCTCTTGACGATCGACACTGCCTTGGTTGATGAAATCGATGAACTGCGGATTGAATGCAAGCTGTTGCCCCATGACCGATGCTGGCTGGTATCCTTGCGGCCCCCCCTTGATAAATGGCGCTGCCGGCCCTTTAACAAATTTCCAGACGAGTCCCTGCGCTCCAAACAGCAAATCCTGCAGGGAAGCTTTGCCGACAGCGTTGGTTTCAGATAAAATTTGCGACGACCACTGGTCCTGTAACGAGCAGGCCGCCTGCTTTGCAGCGATCATGGCGAAAAATTCAAGCGACGAATTAACCAGATCCCAGTAAATATGATCATCCCCAACATGCCGCATCTGTGCCTGAAATAATTTATAGGATTCCTGCACTTTGGCAAACTGCGACGGCGGTGCGCCCCCTGACTCTCCGCTCCGAGGCATTGCTGAGGCGGAACCACCGCTGGAAAACATATCAACTGCCAGACGCATGGTGGTTGCATCGGTGGTTATCCCCCTGGCCATATCCTGAAGGGCATTCCGAAATTCCCCATAGGATTTGACCGCATCGAGGAAGGACATGGTTTTAGCCTTGTCCGGCAATGCAATTTTCTTTGCCATAACCCCATTGAGCAGGTTCTTGCTGTTTTCCACCACCCCTTCTGCTACCTGACTGAAACCGCCCGCCTGTTTATTGAAGTCTTCCGCCTGCACCCGCACCCGAATTCGTTCGTGTTCTCTTGCAAGTTTCAACCAGGGTGGAATATTCACTCCCTCTGAAAAGGGCGCAAGTTCCTTGACCATTCTTTCGATAAAAAGTTCGGCAGGAATCTTATCGATGCCGATTGCAGCCGCCTGCACGTACATCTCGTGCTTGGACGCAAAGGTGTTCTCCCCTTGTGCGAAGTCCCTGGCGAAATTTTCCCAGACGGTGATGTACTGATGCTCATAATCCGTATTAAACAATCGGATTTGCTCATCCAGCGTTGCTGAGGGGGTAACCAAGTTATAAATCTGGGCTATAAAATCATCCAGTTTCTTTTTCCCGGCCACCGTGAAACAGGGTTCTATAAATATATCATCAAGATCACCACTCCCTTCCCAGAACGAGCGCAAGGTGATGCGTTGATTCATTTCAGTACTGTCGATCCATTCCAGGACCCAATCCAAGTCGTATTGCCCGGAAGGGCCGGTAAGGGCCTGATTCAGCATCAGTGTCAGTTTTTGCTTGCTGATGACAGCGGGGGTAAGGTTGTCCTGCCAGGCTGAATAGTACAGGTAAATATCCTGATATTGCCGGGCCAGTTCAGGCGTCACCCTGCTATCCAGCAGCACAAGAAAAGCGCCCGATGCTGCCGGCAGTTTTTTCATATAATCCAGATCTTTCTTCTCCAACCGGGCGTTAATAAAACGTAATCGACTGACGATATTGGCAACATATGCGCCCCGTTCTCTGCCGGGCGTTTGGGGAGTGATCTTTGCTATTTTCTCATCCAGCTTTTGGTTGATGGTTTTATCGTAAAAGACGGCACCGAACAGCTCGCAGTAATTCTTCTTGAGACGAGTCACGGCCACCTCGCTCTGGGTCAGTCCGAACCTCGGCACCCACCACCGCCTGTTGCTCTCTTCCATCTTCAGGATGATGGTCCGAAACCGATCCAGGAGTAAAATATCTTCCAGCACGCTGCCGGTCAGGTGCGTTGGGTCCTTAAATTCGGCAACATATTCGTTAATGACATACCGGTTCAGCATGTACGAGGTGCTTGCTAGTCCGAACCCACCGCCAAGAATCGCCAACCAGGCGATCATTCCGACCCCCCAGTTGACGCGAAAACGCCGCAACGTCGATCGGAGCGGAATATTCAGCCAGCGATCAGCGGTCAGCACCCTGTCAAAAAAATCAAACAAAAACAGGCTCCGCTTGGTTCCGGGAAGGACATCTCGTAACACTACGGCGGCAGCATCGTTTTTGATGACCGGTGCCAAAGGGGGGGCGCTGGCCGTGGGGGCCTCGTCATCCGCAGATTCCGGGCACTGCAAATAACGGGAGACCGATGTTCCGTTCTGGAGGGCGCTGGAAAAAAATATCCCGCGCATAAGGGGCGACTCTTGATACGGGTTGACTCTGAAGACCCCCTGCATAAAAATTTCGAGTCCCGGTTGGAGGTTGCGAATTTCCTCGGGAAGCAGCAGGAGACCGGTTTTGTCCCCCTGCACTTTGTCCAGCAGCATGAACCTCATATTCCGCAGTCGTTCGCAGATGGTGTCCAGCGTCAGGCTGATCACATCGCTCAGCGGCCTGGCCAAATCTTCGTTGACCATCCCCATCGGTTGCTTGAAAACCGATTCGGGGAGGTTCTTGGCAAGTTGCTCCATGCCGTAAATCTGATCGCATTTGGTCACCAGAATATAAATCGGAAACTTAGCGCCCAAGACCCGCATCAATTCGTCAATCCGCAGCCTGATTGCGCGCCCTTCCTCCGCCAGGGCGTCGCCGTCCGCCTCGAAAAGTTGCTCCGCGGAGACCGTAACCACCAACCCATTGAGCGTTTCTTTTCTGCGGGCTGCCAGGAGCAGGGTGAGGAGACGCTGCCATTCGTCCTGGTCCGCGGGGGGCATCGCAGCCGTTGCATATTTTCCGGCAGTGTCCAGGATGATGGCGTGTTCGGTAAACCACCAGTCACAAAAACGTGTTCCGGAACCGGTCGGCGTCACAGCCTCGGGGAAAGGGGAAGAGAGCCGCGCGTTGCGAATGGCCGAAGTTTTGCCGCTGCCGCGTGTCCCCAGCATCATGTACCATGGCAGTACGTAAAGGGGATCTCCCTGCTTGGCCAGATGTGATGCTTTAAGCAGTGCGAGGGCATCGGCCCACTGTCTTTCAAGGCTCAAGAGATATTCAATCGAGCGGTTGTCGGCAACATCCGTGAGCGACTGTCCCTGTTCAACAACTTGTTTGACAAACTGCTTTTCCCGCCGCCTGATCAGAAACTTTTTCAGTCCATGCCAGCCAAGCACCAGCCCAATGCAAAGCAGGATCAGTGAGGCTCCGCTCCAGAGTGGCCAACCTTTGATGTACGTCATCCAGAATGCGCCAAAAAGAACGCCAATGACAACGGCGAAGATAAAAAGAAATTTGAAGATTTTGAGCAGAAGCTTCATGCTATTTGGACTCCAGATGGATCATGTTTTCAACCATCCCATCAAGCAGCTTGCTATAAGAAAAATAGGTCAGGGTGAGGAAAAGAAGTGGTGCCAGAATCATGAGCACGGTGACGTACGACAAGGCAATGCGGGGCAAATTGCGTCGTCGGGGCACTGCCTTTTGGGGATATGCTTCAGGAAAGAATCTCCCCTGAGTGTCAACCGCAACCTGGATATTATCCATGAAAGGCCGTGAAAACTCCTGCTTTTTGATCGTCTCCAGTTCATCGGCCATTTCCGGCGCGAAATAGCGTCCCTTGAAGCCCAAGGCCAGACAGTGATGAAACACCTCAAGCACCTGGATGTCGGACTCGCTCAGATTCTGCATTCTCGTATAAAATTCTTCTCCAGCCCTGTTGGTGGCGTAGAACATCCGCTGCAGCAACGCCCCCAGCCACCTGTCTCGCTCCGGCCAGTCAGAGTTAAGGATGGTCTCGTCAATCCAGGCGCAGACGGCAAAACGGGCTTCATTGTATTCCTGCTGGACAAAGCCTGCCTGATTCGCCATTTTTTCACTTTCAGCAAGCAAGCGGTGAATATTTTTGGTTGCCTGCGGCAGAGTGACAGCCGCATCGTCGCTGAGGCCGCCGAGGTAGGCAGCGTATGCAAGAGGTTTTAAGAAGCAGTCAACAAGCCGCATATTATCTCCTGATTACCATGAGTTCTACCTTGAGGTCTTTGGGAGCCCCCTCCCATTGCATGGCCAGGCAGCGCTCGTTGACCACAGACTCCCACTGTTTATCGGTATCATTGAGCCGAAAGAAATAACTATTGGCGCTGCCAATCGCTTCGCGCGGGGGTTGGGCCAGGAAACTGAGTTCGATCCCGGCCAGGGCCCGTTTGGTAATGGTCGGCATATAGGAGCGAGACGTGACCCTGGTGAGATGGGCGAGCGATTCGAAAATCTGTTGCAGATCCAGTGAGGTCCAGAACACCAGGTAATAGTGATTGCGAGGTTGAAAGACATCCTCGCTCAGTTTTTCCGCAAGGAAATTGTCGCCATCCCGTTCCAGCGGAATGATGTACTCAGGACCGGTAATAAAATCCGCCAAGGCAATCTCTACAGCATTTTGCACCCGACTGAAACAGTCCCACAGCGTCGTATGGTTGTAGGGCGGCACCTTTTCCCCGTTCAAGGTCTCTCCCATGACGTCAATCGAGGTGGAAAAGGTCGAGAGTTCCGCCACTAACTGCCGCAGCGCCAGATAGGCGTCATGGGGGTGGGCGGTTCCGGATTCGCACATCTGCGAAAGCACGGGGATATGACGATTCAGGCAAGAAAGCGCCATAATATACGAGATATAACGAGATTCCGACTCGCCCGTCTCCAGGTTTTTCAGCCTTTTATACCCTTCCAACTGCCGGCCGCGCGCCGCCAACCGGTCACGAATATCCCGCACCAGGGCGAACAGACGGTCTGCGGAGCGCAACGACAATACGGGCGGAATAAAACTGGGCAGCAATCGCACCCGCTCTGTAACTTTCTCCAATCTGGCGATGGGAATGATCTCGTAATTTTCCAGCAACGCTGTTTCGTTCTGCCAGAACAGCCTGAGCTGATACTGCATCCCCTGCACCTGCCCGGCCTGGCCGTTCAGATAGAGATCCCGGACCTCCTCTGGAGCCGAGGCGGCGACAAAACGGGTCTTGATATCAGCAAGCCCCCTCAATTCTTCAACAACAGTCACGTTGGGCTCCATCTGGCTCATGGTGCGGAGTCCGAGATAGATCGTGATTGGTTTGTCCCAGTTTTCCCAAGCATCTTCAAACGAACGCCGCTCAACAACCGCGTTGCCAGGAAAAACAGCATACACACCGCTGGGAAACAGGAATTTTCCACTGAGGATTTCAAATGACATCGTCGCAAGAGCCGACTCCTGAATGTCCATCTCGGCAACACCCCAGAAATACGGCTGCAAGAATTCCCATAAAGGCGCAAGACGTGATTCCAGAAAAAGATCATTAAGCTGCAAATGCTGTGGCTGCAGGAAAAGCCCGTGCCGCCAAAAAATTGGCCTGGTGAATTCCATATCAATTGCTCCCGTACTGTTGGATCATGTTCCGTCCAGCGAAGATGTTAAGATTCAGTACACCAGGTGCAGCAAGCACTTCCTGCTTTCCGGGGGTAAGGATGACAGGGATTTCAAAAAGTCGCGTTGCCTGATCGGGATCGGCCTGAAAAAAGCCCGACACTATCCCGACGAAACGGCTGTTTTCAGCTCGGTCCAGCCTGACCACCCGTTCTTCTCCCGGCTGAAGAAAAAACTGGTCAAACGTGGTCACGGAAGGATCAAAACGATGGGCATCCATGATTTCAGTCAGTTTTTCGCGATTGACGCCATAGCTCAGGTAGACATTCGGGTCGCTCAGCTGGTACACAGCGACCGCTAGGGCATGTGATTCACCGTCATAAAAGTTGAGTCCGGCATCAGCCTTGAAACGGATCTCGATCGCTTTGGCTGAAAACGTCCACTTTACCTGGGGCACGGCATAATTTTTTTTGAGCTCCTCGTTGGCTATCCTGGCTTTTTCATTAGCCTCTTTAGCAGCCTCCAAAGGCGTAGGCGGGGGGGGAGGCTTAGGCGCAAACCATGAGCAGCCTGACAATACCAGCGCCTGTAATAAAACGATGACAAATAATGGGGGCCGCATGAATTACTTGTTGTACCCTGCGGTACAGAAGGTGCTGTACACAAAATAGTTATTAACGGTGTACTGGATGGTATCCGGCTTCTGCTTGAGAGAGGAGTCTCCAAAAGGGCCGATCCCCAAAAAATACGAGGCGCACTGCTCTTCCACCTTGTGCATGATGGAGGTGTCAATCGGCCCGGCCCCGGTTATCGTTTGCGAGCAGCCGACAGCTAGAAAAAGCAGCGGCAACACTGCTGAAATAAGCAATTTTTTCATTCTCTTCTCCTTTGGTGCGTGGCGATTGCCATCACCAATCCACACCCCTGGTCAGGAGATAATCTTTTGCCTCTTGCAAGTTCATGCGAGCGGCGGCCTTAATATCTGTCATCCCCGGTTCGACAATATTTATCTGCGTTCTGAGCAAACCACGACTGTAATAGGCCCGTGCAAAATCGGGTTTAATGTCTATGACTTTGGTGTAGTCGGTGATTGCCGCAGGAAGATTACCGGATTGTTCACTCAAGGAACCCCGCCCGAAATAGGCATCGGCCAAGCGGTCATCGAGTTCGATCGCGTGCTTGTAATCGGCCTGGGCCTGTTCTATCTCGCCGACCTGTTGGTTTGCCTTGCCGCGATTAGCAAAAGCCTCGGCACTTTGGGGGGTACGTTCGATTGCCGTGTTGAAATCCTCAAGAGCCGGCCGATATTTTCCGGAAGCTAAATAGGATAACCCACGATTATAATATATGAAGAACGGTTGAAACACTCCCGCCACTTGACTCAGTTGGGCATCGGGATACCGATAACGATACGAGGACTCGCTCTGGTCCGGCTTGATCAGTTCGAGCGCGCGGTTGTAGTCGCTGATGGCCTGGTCGTAATTGCCATTCTTCTGATAAGCGTATCCCCGGTTGCTGAATATTGGCGCATAGTCGGGATCAAGACTGGCAGCCTTGCTGAAATCGTCTATGGCCTGGCGGTATCCTCCGTTCTGCATATTGGAATAGCCCCGATTAAAATAATCCTGCGAGTTGTCTGCCCGTAAATCCAGAGATCGGCTAAAATCGAGGACAGCATCACGGTAACTGCCCATCATCTGCAGGGCCTTGCCCCGGTTGGAATAAACGACCCCATCCTTGCCGGCGGTTTCGATGGCCTTGCTGAAAATGTTGATCGCTTCCCGGTACTGCCCTTGTTTTGCCTGAAAAATTCCGGCCTCCAGATAGGCGGTGCCGGACACAACGGTCCCGGACGAAAGCACCTTGTCGAAATCCTTAGCCGCGCAGGTTTCGTCTCCCTTAGCGGCGCAACTGACAGCACGGCCAAGATATGCCTGGTAATAGGTTGGGTTCGCTGCAATAGCATCGGAATAATCGTTGATGGCGCGATCATAGTCCCCTGATTGAAAAAAGGCGGCGCCTCTGCCTGCCAGATATTCCCAATTGCCAGGTTCGTATCCGATTGCCTGGGTGTAATCCCTGATCGCATCCGCTTGATTACCAAGCTTCAAATTCGCTCTGCCGCGGGCCGCCAGGGCAAGCGGATAACGGTGGTCCAGGCTGATTGCCTTTGAAAAATCCTTCGAGGCATCCAGCGTGTTGACCTCTTCAAGAACAAGCCCGCGCTGGTAGAAAAAATCAGCCCGGGTTGGATCGGCCTTAATGGCTTTCCCATACTCAACGAGCGAGTTATTGAGCTCTTTCATCTTGAAACGGGCATTGCCGAGATTGGCATAAATCGTCGCCGGGTCATACCCTGCGGCCAGCGCTTTAGTAAAATCGGCAACTGCGGTCTGCGGCTTTCCCGATTGAACCAGCACAATACCTCTACCAAACAGCAGCCCCGCTCTTTCCGACTGTTCCTCCTGGGAGGAAGGTGAAAAAGACCCCGGAGCGGCTCCTTCTTTTTCCTCAAGCACGGCCAAGGCCTGGTCGTAGTCCGCCAGCGCTTTCTGATAGTCGCCGGTTTTCAAATACGAGGCCCCACGGTTATGGTACGCCTCAATCCGTTTCGGATCCATGGCGATAAGTGTGCTGAATCGGGTGATGGCTTCAGCATAGTTTTTTTGATTGTAACTGTCGATTCCTTTGCGGAACAGATCCCTCATAGCGTTACTACGGATCACCAGAGCCAAAGCGCGGGTTGCCGGCGTGATGCCATCCGAGTGGGTACTGGCGGAGATAAGCGTCTCCCCGCTTTCGGCATCCTGAAAACGAGCGGAAATTATAGCAATGGCCTCTTCGCCTTCTCCTGTTGCGTTCCGGAGGCAACTGTACGAGCCCACGACAATAACACGAACACCGAGGCTTTTCCCCAAGCTGGCAAATTGTGCATTGGAAGGGGTTTCCAGAAGGTTTATCTTCGCCTTTGCCGCTGCCTGTTTCACTTTATCCGGGTTAAGCACTGAAAAACCGACCGAGGTCAGCTGGTCAGCAAAACGGTTGGTGATAAGATCATTAAAGCTGTTTCGTTCGCAATTGACAAATGGAAGCAGTGCCACAACCTGACCCGACTCGTAAGTATAATTCAGGCCGAATGTCACCAGTGAACCGTGGCCGCGCAAGGTGCTGTCGCTGGCGCAGGAAGTCAACAGAAGCACTGTGAATATAAGGAGAAAAGAGCTTGTCATATGAACGGGCACAGTTACCACATTACCATTTGAAAGTAAATTCAATGTTCTTGCCGCCAGCCCCCCTGTGTTTCAACATTACGCCTAGAATAACGCGACCTTGGGCGTCACTGCCAACCGCCTCGAAAGTGACGGCATTAGAGGGAAGCACCCCCTTGAAGCGGGGATGTCGGGAAAACACTTCGTCCAAGGCACCCGCCAGGTGATCCGGAGCGCTGCTGGGGCCATAGCTTTGGCGTAAACCGATGAGGGTGTGGATGATCGTTGAGAGGATCAACGGCGCCAGAATTGACTCTCCATTGATGGTCACTGCTTCCGCCAAGTGAATGCCGTTGCCGCGCGACTGCACCAGCGGGAGTAAACCGCTCGCCGCCATCTGCTGGGCGCGATCGCCGGTGATGGTGATTTCAAGCGGCATCCAGCCTGCAACGTTATCGTCCTGGACGCGAAGCAGTTGGGAAGCAATGCCCAGCGGACTGCCGGCTCTCACATTCGATTGCACCAGCAGGGCTGCGACACCCCAGACCGGGGCCAGGTAGTTCGGCTTACTTGGCCTGAACAGTTCGGACGGCGCATCGTCATGCCTGGAAGGCGTCAATGAAAAACGGTTGCAAGCGGCTATCGTCCAGAAGGCTGCGGGCTGGGCACGAAGCGCTTTCCATTTGGCAAAGGAAAAGCCTTCCAAATGATGGGGCAGATAGGGGAGATGCTCCAGGCCAGACCAGGCATCCAGATGCAAAAAATCCGGGCCAAACCAACAGATGGCCGGAGACAATTGGCGTTCGGCCAGGTTGGCGGCAGCTTCCAGCAGCAGCATGCCGACCGGGGTCGCATCAAACGGCGTGTCCAGCACAATCAAATCCGGCGGGTCATCGTCCAGCAGCGGGGCGCTTGATGCCAGCACTTCAGCCGCATTTTCCCGGGTCACCGGCACCAAGGCAAGGCGAAGTTGCTCCGCACCGGCCGCCTCGAACAGCAGGGCAACTCCCTGCCACGCTGCATCCATCCGCCGGAAATCGTCATCGGCAGAAATCCGGGTCAGCACCCCGGCGACAATCGCATCAGCCTCATTCCCCTCTGCAGCAGACCGCCTGGCCCCGCCCTCCCCCTTTCCGGGTAAATCGATCATGTCGAGAATGCTGTCGAGGGTCGTTGCCGCTGTAGTTGGCTGTGCCTGCATTGATCCGGCGTGGCTTCCATCCCTCAGCGCCCTGAGCCATGGGGTCCGCGCAACAATGGCATCAGGGGCAAAATCTGCCAGCGAGGTGAATTCCAGTTGTATGCCCCCGTCCGGGGAAAGTGCCTTGGGCAGCGGCAGATACAACGAAGGGCGAAGCAGGGCCAGACCATGATCAGCGGATTGAATCGGGAGTGGTTGCATGACAGCCGATTGTGCAGCCGTTTCCGCAGGGAGAAACGGGCCAAAGGCGACAATGGCAAAGGGTTGCTCAGGTATCTGCATTGCGTGCATTTCCAGGGACGACATCAGACCAACCGCAACGTAAACAATTCCGGCTCGTCACCCTCCGGAAACGACCCAAACACCAAGGCTTCCGGCATACCCTTGACCTTGACAAAATAAGACGTCCCGGTCGGCACTTCATTCTGCACCCCCCAGGCCGTAAATGCCCGCTCGCCGAGCGTGAGCTGCATACCCTGCATCGGATAGTTCAGTACAGTATTCTTCGGCAGCGTACTCGCCGGCCCCACTGCCTGAAAGGTGATTTCGCCGCCACAAATCCCAAACATGACCCCTTTCCACGCTCCTTGCGCCGGCCCAATTTCAAACCATTGCCCCATCTGCTGATCCCCTGCAATATCGATACGGTAGTCAAGGTGGCGAGAAGGTGCGGGCACGCTGGTTTTAGCGACAATTTTGGCGCACAGGGCGGGCTCGTCAAGCGTCAGCAGGTGGGCGCTGGCAAGAGGAGTGGGGAGGTCGGCAATGTTTGCCGCGGCTCCGCAGGAGATAATAAAGAGAGGCAGGCCAGGATGGCGAGCAGCGACGGAGAGCGCGAGCAGCGACAGGCCATAACGTACGGAAGCTTTGGCCAGTTCTTCAGGCGGCGCCACCACCAACCAGCCTGCCAGCGCCGGATTGATCAGCATGTCCCGGGAATCCTGCCAGCCCATGCGTTCGAGGTCGTCATTCCAGAGAGAACCGGCGACGTCAAAGCCGTACGGCCCAAGCTTGGCGCTGACAGCCGAGGGGATGCTCCGATCAGAGCTCAGAGAAGTAAGCCAGAGCTGTTTTTTCATGCAGATATCCTCTTTCTTGTTGTACGTGCGTTTATCTTGTGCAAAGCACGGGTTGTCCGGAGTTCAAAAAACATCAACTCAGGATCATCACCTTGGTTTGGCTGGGGGCGCAGTTGAGGCCGACCGTATTGCCTTCGTTCAGCTTCATGGTGTCGGTCAGCCGCACCGCTGGATTTCCTTCGATCTTGACTTTCATGCTGGACATGATGTATTCGGCAGCCCCCATGATCTTGGCAGAGACCACGCCGCCACCGCCGGAAGCTCCCGGCTGGTCGCCGTTGGTGGGCTCTGTCTTGGAAGCCTTGGTCAGTGCCAGCGCCCCGACGATGAATACCTTGGTCGCCGTTGGCGTAGCCGAGGAAGGCACGCCAAGATCCGGATAGGGAATCGGCGACACCGCAGGTCCGACTACGGTATTACAGACGTCCGGAGCGGTAATGCTCTGCATTCCGCCTGCAATGGTTGTGGCAAACATTCGTTCCTCCTGATTTTGGTTC
>JAFLKR010000099.1 GCA_019163135.1 Desulfobulbaceae bacterium
TGAGCGTGAACGTGGTAACCCGGTATCCCAGCCCTTGCAGGATTTCTTTGCCGATCGCCCGGGTTACCGTTGCATCCGCTGCAACTTTTTTGCCCGTGGTCTGATCGAAAAATTGGGTGTAGATCAGTTGATTATCCGTATTGATCAACACAATGAAGTCGATGTTCAGGTTAATGAAGGCCGCATCCGCCAGATTATCCGCAACAAAGGAAGGATTTTCTCCTTGGACGAATCCATAGGTTTCATCCCAGGGCGCCCAATCCCTGGCAATGGTTTCAATTTTCTGGAGAGATCCTTTCAGCTCGCTGACCGCCTGCTGCATCTTGATCACCATTTCCTGTTCCTCCAATCCGGAGAACTGGCTGATGAACAGCTTATGAGAGGTTATCACCTGCACTAAAATAAGGGCGGCGATGACCACGCAAACGACGCCGACCGTTTTGAGGAGGATGGTATTGCTCTTAAAAGGCATCATTATCTCGTCCCTGGCGAAGAGGTTCAAAACTCTGCAGATAGGTGTTTATCGACCTTGCGCCGGCAGCAGGCGGCTCAGTCCTTGCTCCAGGGCTTGCAATAAATCGGCATACGGCAAATCCTGATTTGCCTTGCCGCCACGGTATATTGCCTGGGCCTTTCCCGCCCAGTCGTCCAGTCCGCATTGCAGCAGAGTACCCTTGAGGGTGTGAGCGGCCCGGATCAGGCCGGGGCGGTCTTTCTGGGCTAGGGCGAGCTTTGCCTGTTTAAGGGTATCGGCGATGCTCATTTGGGCGGCGGCGTAGATTTTTTCAATTTGGGCGGGGTCAAGCCCTGTTGTTCGCAGGAGATGCGCCGTCACCTCCTGGGGTGTGGGCTTGACCGGCAGGGGGGCAACAGGAGCGGGCTGTGGCGGAGGGATCTGTTCTGCTGCGGTTCTTGTCCGCAATGAGGGGTTATTATCCACCAGGGACTGCAGGACCGCAGCCAGTTGAGCGGGATTGAACGGTTTGGTGAGATAGGCGTCCATACCGGCAGTCAGGCACATTTCCTGGTCACCGCCCATGGCATGGGCGGTCATGGCGATGATCGAACTATGCTTGCCCGCCAGTCTTTCGGTAAGGAATGGGCCGATATTGCCGGGAGGTTCAATCGGCAGCGGTGTGCCTTGTTCCAGCGCCCGGATGATGGCGGTGGTGGTCAGGCCATCCATCACCGGCATCTGCACGTCCATGAGAATGACATTAAAATTTTTGGAAGCCAGCAGGGAGAGGGCCTCCATACCATTGCTGGCCGTAGCGACCGCATGATCCTGCTCCAGCATCAAGCTCGCGACGTCGCGGTTGACCACGTTATCATCGACAACCAGGATGTCGAGGCCGCGGATCATCGGACCTGCAGTCGTTTCCCCGGCGGCCCCTTCGGTCGGGAGCTCTTCAGCAGCGCAGGGTGGCAGACAGACCGTGAAATGAAAGGTGCTGCCGGCGTTTTCCCGGCTTTCAACCCAGATTCGTCCGTCCATCAAAGCGGTCAGTTGTTTGCAGATGGAGAGCCCTAACCCGGTGCCGCTGTATTTTCTAAGATAGGAATTGTCGACCTGTTCAAAATTGTTGAAAATCAGTGCAAATTTTTCCGGCGGAATGCCGATGCCGGTATCGGCAACGGTGAAATGCAGGGTGGCTTTACCGTCCTCTCTGGTGTTTTCGTGGGTTACGCTGATGACGATGCCGCCGAAATTGGTGAACTTGATGGCATTGCCGACCAGATTGAGGAGAATCTGCCGCAAGCGAAGGTCATCGCCGACAAAGATCGATGGCCTGAATGCATGTTCGATAACCTGCAGATCCAGCCCCTTCTCGGTGGCCGGCACATTCATAATGGACTGCACGCTCTCCAGCAGTCGGCGCAGGTCAAAGGGGATGCGGGTCAACTGGAGCTGGCCGGCCTCCATTTTGGAAAAATCGAGAATGTCGTTGAGCAGACCGAGCAGGCTTTCGGCGGAATGGAGCGCGGTTTCGAGAAAGCGCTGCCGCTTGTCGGCCATCTGCACTGTCATCGCCAGATGGGTCATGCCGATGATCGCATTCATCGGGGTGCGAATTTCATGGCTCATGTTGGCCAGGAATTGCGATTTTGCTTTATTGGAGGCCTCGGCAAATTCCTTGGCCTGTCGCAGCGCCTCGGTTTGCTCGCTAATTTCCTGTTGGCGCTCTTGCAACCGAAGGGCCATGTCGTTGCAGGCCGCCGCTACCTGACGGATTTCAACCGGCCCGGTCAAGGCAATGCGGTAGTTTAAATCGCCTTCGCTGATCTGGCGAACGCCTTTTTGCAACCGTCGCATGGGGTTGAGAAATTGGTTTTCGAGCAGCGTGATGATGAGCGCCGCCAGCAACAGACAGGCCAGCAATGCCGCCACCGCAATAAACCCAAAGGCCTGACGGCTCGAAGCATAGGCCTCGGCCCGCGGCAATTCGGTCACTGCCACCCAGGGGGTGCCGGGCACCGGAATCATCGTGCCCACCACCTGCTCTCCCTTGAAATTGTTATATTCGCCGGACCATAAGTCCTCGGTGGTGCGAATCAGTTGGAGAAAGTCGCGGTGATAATCCAGGCCGGTGTTGGCAAACACCAGCTGGGAGGAGGAATGGGCGATCACCCGTCCGTCGCGATTGACCAGGTAGGCGATGCCGGTTTTACCGAAATGAAGATTGGCGACTACCTCGTTGAGGATGGTCATGCGCAGGCGGCTGGCGATGACCCCTCCCGAGGCCATGGGGATGGAGAAGATCAGGTAGGGTTCGCCGGTGCCCGAAAGCTGCAGGTCACCAACATAGTTCTCCCCGTTTCGGGCCGTCAGGAACCAGTTCGACTGGGGAATGGTAAACAGGTTGGCCAAAAGGCCTTGATCGGCGGGGGCGTGCGCCCTGATCCGGCCGGCGGCATCAATATGCACCAGTTCCAGCAGGAAGGGCTGTTTGCGCAGCAATTGCTCCAGTTCCTCCGAAAACACCTCCAACTCATCACGACCAAAAAGGTCCAATATCTGCAAAAAGTTTTGCTGCCGGGTCATGAAGTCGCCCACGGTTTGAGCGACCCGCTGGGTCGCCTCCTGTTGACGACCGCGCCAGCCAGCCTGCTCGGTCCGCTGCACCAGGAAAAGAATTCCCGAAATGCTTGCGGCCAGCAGAAGTAATATTGCGACCGCAAACACGGCCAGCACCTGACGACGCAGGCTGAAGCCCCGCATCAGGGGGAGCGGAAACCTACCGGAGGTGTTCTCCGAATCCTGGCTCATTTTGTTGCCTCTGATGCGGGTGGGGCGGCTAAAAAACGGTCCCAGGCATGTTTGTACAGCGCTGCGCCCTTGGCACTCAAAGGGAGGAAAAAGTGGGCGTCCCGTAGTACCTTGGGGGCCGGAGAGGCCACCGGATCATTGCGGATTTCCCGGTCAACCAGGGGGTAGGCCGCTTCGTTGGCATTGGGGTATTTTTTTTCGTTGATGATCCGGGCACTGATTTCGGGACGAAGGAGGAAGTTGATGAAGACTTCGGCGGTGTATTGATTGGGGCTGCTGGCGGGGATCACATAATTATCGCTCCACAGGGCCGTCCCCTCTTGGGGGAGGACATAGGCCACGGCTTGATTCGCGGCATGGGCAAACTGATAATCCATCGGCCATCCCAGGAGCATGACCACCTTGCCGCTGAGGAGTTCGGCCACCGCCTTGGGAGTGTCGACGTCCACCAGGAGCGCTGTTTTTTTCAACTGGAGCAGGCGCGTGGCGGCGGCCTCCACTTCCTGAGGGTCCTCGGAATTGAGCGAGTATCCCAGAGAGAGGAGGGTCAGGGCCAGGAGTTCCCTGGGTTGGGCCCGCACCGCGACCTTGCCGGCATATTGCGGATTCCACAGGTCGGCCCAACTGGTCACCGCCTGGCCGATGAGATCGGTGCGCACCAGCAATCCGGTGGTGCCATAGTGATAGGGAACGGTGTACTGATTGCCAGGGTCGGCCGCCAGATCGCGGAAATTAGCCGAGATGTTTTTAAAATTGGGTACTTGGCGGAAATCGATTCTGGCCAGTTTCTGGGTCGAGGTCAGCGAAGGAATGAAAGGGTTTTCAATGACCGCGACATCGTAGACCTGATCGTGACCAATATTTTCCACCGCTTCTTCCTGGGACTCAAAGGTCACCGTCTTGATTTTGACGCCAAATTCCTTGGTAAAGGCATCCAGCACCGATTCGGGCATATCATCCACCCAGTTGTAAAATACCAGTTCCTGGGCCAGGGTCGGGCTGGGTGTTCTCCTGGGATTGGAAGAATCGCAACCACTTAGCAGGCAGAGCAGCATCAGGAGGACGAGCAGTAGCCGTGGGATGGCCGCTCTGCCGTGCGCCTCCTCCTCCAGTCCCGGTTGCAATGGATGGAAACTTTTTGTGACCATATTCGTTTCTCTCTGTGGCTTGATCAGCGCGTCTGCAATGAGTCGGTTTCCTGATTGTATCAGATTGAGTCGGAATGAAAGTCTAATAATTTTTAGAGATGTCAGGTGGGGGACTGTTGTGGGGCTTCCCCGATTTTTCTTTATCCAGAACAGAGCGAACCGTAGCCGCCAACTTGTTGACGGTGACCGGCTTAAGCAGGAAACCATGCACCCCCATGGTAGCCAGCGTTTCTGCGGTAAACCCTTCACTGTGGCCGGTGCAGATAATGATAGGCGGCGAAGGGCAGACTTGCTGCAGGCTCTGCGCCAATTCCAGGCCGGTGACCTGGGGCATGGTCATATCGGAAATAACCAGATCAACCTCCTCCGGGTACTGCTTAAGATATTTGAGGGCCTCGGCACTGTTGGTGAAGCCGGTCACCTCATAGCCTAAACCGCGCAGAATTTCTGTGCCGATATCCACCAGAAAACTTTCGTCATCCACATAGACAATCCGTTCGTGACCGGTGGGGACGGCCTGATGGGCAACGACTGCAAGGGCTTCCGTCTCCATAATCCTGGGTAAATAGATGTCAAAGCGGGTGCCCCGGCCCCATTGGGAATCCACTGTGATCAGGCCTTTCATGCCGCTGACGATCCCGTGTACCATGGACAGCCCGAGTCCGGTGCCCTCGCCCTTATTTTTGGTGGTGAAAAAGGGGTCGAAAATCCGGTCGAGCAGATGGGCCGGTATCCCTTTGCCGGTATCGGCAATTTGAATCCGCACGAATTCGCCGGGAGTGATTTCGGGATGCCGAAGGGTGAAGGCCGAGTCGAGGGTGAGGTCATCCAAGGTGATGGATAAGGTCCCGCCGTAGTCTTTCATGGCGTGCCCGGCATTGGAGCACAGATTCATAATCACCTGATGCACCTGAATCTGATCAGCCAGGATGGTGGCCTGAGAATGAAAGTGGCGCGCAATGGCAATGGTGGTCGGCAGGCTGGCACGGATCAGTTGAATCACATCTTCAATCGTTGGCTGCAAATGCAGGGGACGCAGTTCGGTTTCCGTCTGCCGACTGAAGGTCAGAATTTTGTGGACCAGTTCCCTGGCCCGCTCTCCGGCGTTGAGAATATTCTGCAGATACTTGCGGCTCTTGGTTTTTTGGTCATTGGCAAGATCTCGCATCACAATTTCCGTATACCCCATGATGCCGGCCAGGATATTGTTGAAATCATGCGCTATGCCGCCCGCCATGGTGCCGAGGGATTCCATCTTCTGGGTCTGTCGGATTTCCTTTTCAAGCAGAATCCGTTTGGTGTCGTCAAAGAGATATCCGCGGATGAAGCGGAGTTCTCCCTCCTGGTCAAACTCACCGATCAGGTTGGCGATGCAGTAGACCGGAGTGCCGTTACGGTGCCGCAGGGCTCCTTCATGGCGGACAATTCTTTTTTCTTTGCGTAATTTTTCCAGGACGAGATCTCGTTTTTCCGGATTGAAGTAATGCTCCCTAAAATTAATTTGTTTGACCTCTTCAATGCTCTCATATCCCAGAATCCAGGCAAAAGCCGGGTTGCAATCGATGATTTCTCCTGCCGTGGTGTTGATGAAATTGCCGGTGAGATCGTCTTCAAAGAAGCGGCGGTATTTTTCCTCGCTCTCTGCCAGTTCCTGCTGTACTTTTTTCAACCCACTGATATCGATGAAACTTTCAATCAGATATTGCTGGCCGTCCTGCTCCACCACCGCAACGCTTTTGAGCACGGGCAAACTGCTGCCATCGGCACGCAGGATGTTCCGCTCGCTGAGATTGACCGATTCTTGTTTGTCTAAGACCGGGCAATTGTTGCTTTCCTGCGGACAGGCAAACCGGTGACAGATTTTCCCGACAATATCGTCGATATCGCGGTTGAGCAGAGCGGCTCCTGCCCGGTTTACAGCTTTAATGGAGCGATCCTCGGCGTTGACGATCATTATGCCGCAACTTACCGAATCAATAATATTTTTCAGGTGCTGTTCGTTTTCTTGCTGGCGCTTTTGGTACTGCTGCAACGAGGCCAGCATAGTGTTGATCCGGGTGGCCAGATGGCCGATTTCATCATGGCTTTCAACGGCCACCCGCAGATCGGGGCGGCCCTCTTCGGCAACCTGATCAACCTGGCTGGTCAAAGTGGTCAAATGCCGAAGAATGCCCCGGTGCAACAGCACCACCAGGGTCAGGATGAATAAAATCCCCATGATCACCATCGACAGAATGTGTTCCTGCCACATAGCCAGGCCCTGCTGATAAATGGTCCTCTGTTGGGTGATGGTTAAAACGATGCCCGGTTGCCCGGAAATGTCGTTGATCAGGGTATGGGCGGCAAGGGTATGCGCATCGGTTTGCTGGACGGCGAACCGATTGTCAGCCTGGGTTGCGCTGCGGGTACGGAAAACCTCCGCCATGTTTGCGTAAGGCTGCATTTGCACCAATAATCGGGTTTGTTCGCCTATCCGCGCCACCCTTTGGGGATCAAGGTAACTGCCGAGAATCAGCGTTCCCCGAATGGGCCCCGAAAATTTGCTGGTAACGATGGGCGCGGCGGCCAGGAGAACCGGGGACGAAGCGGCCATGACCAGGCACGACTTGCGGCTTTTTTCGGAAACGTGTTGGAATAATTGTCGACTGGCGCGAATGGCGTTGATGACCGCCGTGTCCGGGGCCACCGTTCGCTCTCCGCGCAGATCATAAAATTGGCGGAAAACCAGTTCATCGCGGGTATCAAAGATGAGGATGAAATTGAGATGCAGGATCTTGAGCGACTCAACGGAAAGATTGTTCTCGATATAGTCGGGATTAAGCTCCTTCGCAAACCGATAGGTATCGTCCCAGGGTGCCCAGTCGCCAACTGTTGATTCGATGTTTTTCAGGGCATTGTTCAACTCGCTGACCACCCGTTCAAGGTTGGTCCGGGCTTCGGCGGTTTCAAGGGTTTGGAAGCGGTTGGTCACCAGATGGTAGGAGGTCAGGATAAGGCCGCTGGTGAGCGTGATCACCACCGAGCAGATGATGAGCAAAGCCTTGGCGAGGATGCCCCGATGCGTGGATTTCATAGGCGTACGGTGGGTAGATGGTAATAATCAGGAGAGTGCAGCATTGGTGCCGTTGGTGGTGCGTTGGTGGCGGATCCGACGGGCTCTCGATCCGCAGACCCGATATGCACGGTCAGTTCGCATCCAGTCCATGGCGAACCGCAACCCCCAATGTAGCAATGGTGTAAGGCTTTTTGAGGTATTGTCGCGCCCCAAGGCGTAGGGCCTCGTCGACCCGTTCGGTTTCGGAAAACCCGCTGGCAATGATCGCTCTCTGTCCCGGCGTGTGGGCCAGGATCTGCCGGTAGGTGTCGAGCCCGTCGATGCCGGGGCCCAGAATCATGTCGAGCAGGAGCAGATCGAATTTTTCCCGTCTGAGCAGTGCCACCCCTGCCGCGCCGCTGTCGACCGTGGTCACCTGATAGTCCAGATCCCTGAGGATGGTCGAGGCGATCTCCCGTTGTTCTTCACTGTCGTCGATGACCAGTATTTTTTCGCCATGACCCTGGTATTCAGCTAACGGAACCGTGGGTCGTTGTTGTTGACGAATCCGGGAGGTGACCGGGAAAAAGAGGGTGAATTTGGTTCCTTGCCCGATTTTGCTCTCACAGTTGATATAGCCATCGTGGTCTTTGACGGTTCCCCAGACCACCGCCAGGCCGAGTCCGGTGCCGCTTCTGCCCATTTTTTTGTTGGTATAGAAAGGCTCGAAGATTTTATTAAGGTCTTCCGTTTCGATACCGCTCCCCTGGTCTTCGACTATCAGCACCACGTATTCGCCCTCGCCGATATTTTCATAGAGTTTCAGGGGCTTGTCGATGCAGCGATTTTCTGTTTTGATCCGAATTCGTCCCCCTCGCACCATGGATTCCACGGCGTTGCCGATCAAATTCATCACCGTTTTAGCCAGATGCACCGGCGAACCGAGAATATTGGGCAGATCATCGGCATACTCGGTGACTATCTCGACACCGGGATAACGCTCCTGCAATTGTTGGTATTCCGGGCTGTGCAGATACTCCTCGATGATATGGTTGTAATTGACCGGTTCCTTGACCGTCACCCCCCGGCGCGCCAGGGTAAGGAGGTCCTGGACAATGGCAGCGGCTTTTTCTCCCGACTGCTTGATCGCGAGCAAGGGCTTGACCAGGGGGCTGTCCGCGGGGATTTTCATGAGGAGCAGTTCGGGATAGGTGACCACGCCCGAGAGGATATTGTTGAGATCGTGGGCCACGCCGCCTGCCAACGTGCCGATCATCTCCATCTTTTCCATCCTGGCCAGCCGTGCTTCAACTCGCCTGCGCTCGCTGATCTCTTGTTCAAGTTCCAGACTGCGCACGGCGATCAACTCTTCCAGGTTTTCCTGGTGATGGGCCAGGGCGGATTCCGCCTCCTCGCGGACCCGGATTTCCTGGTGCAGTTCGGTCAGAATGTGATCAAGTTGTTCGATCAAGGTGTTGAACGAATGGGTGAGTTCGCTGATTTCATCCGGTCGAACAACTGATCCTTGGGCAATGCGAGGACTGAAATCCCCAGCTTTGACCACGGCGATTGTCTCGAGCATGACGTGCAATCGGGTAACGATCAGGCGGCGGAAAAGCGCGCTGATCACCAGGGAAATCAAAAAAAGGATGAGGATGGTCCCGGCGGCGCTGATCTGACCTATGCGGAGCAGGGGCCGGAGGGTTTCGTCCAGGGACTGATTAAGGTTAAACGACCAGTTGGTTTGCTGGAGGTGCTGGTAGACGGTCAATATTTCGGAGTTCTCCATCTTATGGGTGAACATCCCGCTGTCATTGGCGGCGATACGTTGCCGTATGACGTTCTGGCCGGCCGCCATCAATTGTTGTTCATTGTCTCTTGAACTGGCGAGGACCTGTTGTTCACCGTCGGTGATATAGGCATACCCGAGGCGTTTAAGCTTGAAATCGTCGAGGAAGAGCGATTTGAAGACGGCGAAATCCACCGCCGCGCCGACCACCCCGACAACGGTATCGCCGGCTTTGATCGGCGTTGTGATGGTGAAAACCTGGTGGTTGGTGAATTTACTGACGATCACCGGAGAAATGACGTTTTTCCCCTGCAGGGTTTCTTGGAAATAGGATCGGTCCGCCAGCCGGACATGGATGTGAGATGGCGCATCCTTGGCGGAAAGGGCGATGATGTTGCCCTGCAGATCGGCTAGAAAGACGTTGTCATAGTAGGGATAGCCTTGCTGCAGGGTGGTGAGGAGGAGTTTTGCCCCTTCGCGGGCACTCCGGCCGTAATAGCCGCCCTCCGTCAAGGCCTCGGATAAAACTTGCTGCTGGGACCAGGTGACCATGTCGGTGGTTCGGGCCTGCAGCCAATTGTCGATCAATTTTGCCGTGAGTTGCGCCTCCCGCTCCAGTCTTCTGGTCAACTCCTGCTGGACGACCACGCGCGCATTGAAATAGGTGATCAGCAGAACCGCGACGAGTCCCAGGGCGATGGTGGTCAGGACAGGAACCAGGATTTTTTTGCTAAGGTTTGCGTGCATGCTCGCTCTACCTGATGACCACATCGGCGCGTTGAATCATGGAGTAAGGCAACTGAACGCCAAGTCGTTCCGCTGTCCGTAAATTGAGCTGAATGCGTCCCCGGTCCGTTGGCTTGACCGTAAAGTCGGTGGGTTTTTTACCGTCCAGGATGCCTCGGGCGATCAAGCCGGCGGCAAATCCCTGCTCTCGCATGGACACACTGACCCCGCAGAGGGTGCCGGCCTCGGCGGCGGTATCGAAGAAGCCGACCGTGGGGATTTTGTACCGTTCATTGATGTGGGCGACAATCTCCTGCTCCGGCACCTTGGTGGGATCGGTGGTGCTGCGGGCAACCGCCCGGACAATATACAGGCCAATGGCGTCAACCTGATCGTGGTATTGGGCAAGCACGGCCTGCAAGGCATCAAAGGTCAGGGGTTGCGCATAGGCCTTCACGGTTACCGGCAGCTTGAGCGTTTTGCAGTACGCCACAAAGGGGTCGGTGGTTTCGGATTTGTCGGCAACGATCAGCAGGGTTTTGATAGCTGGCTTGATTTTCAGCAGCAATTCGATGCTTTCGGTGATGTTGGGCCGCTCCAGTACTCCGGTGACCTTATCGGTCGGGAAACCGTACAACTGCGGGTCGGCATTCACCCCGCCAAAGACAAAGTACGGGGGGCCGGAAGCCTTGGCATAATCCTTGGCGAAATACATCTGGGCATTATCATCCATGGTGATGATCACCTGGGGGCGGTATTCGTCGGCCAACAGCCGAGCCTGCTCCCCGGCGGTCCGTTTCCACTGTTCGGTGTTGTGCCGTTTGGTGTCCATGTGGAAATATCGGATAACACAGTCCGCTCCGGCCAGGGCTTCCTCGATGCCCCTGGTCATCTCGACGACGTGTTCTTTTTGATCCTCATGATAACTGTGGACCACCAGCACGCGCTGGGCGGCGGCAGCAGATGCGTCCGAACAGGTTGCGGCCCAGGCCGCCAGCAAAAGAGCGGTAAGCAGGCACAGGTACAGCCGCAGGGAATGAGCGCTATGAGTGATCACCCAAAACCTCCTGTGGAATTTTGAATTGTCCGGCCAACAGGCACCTCCTTATACTATCGTAGGCAACGACTAGGGGCTTGTCGAGCCTTTTCATCGTCCTTTACGTGGGTTGCGCTTTGATAATACCGCTTCAATCGTTTTTGCCAGGTCATGGATATTGATCGGTTTCATCAGAAATTCGGTGACCCCGTAATAGTGGGCGGACTCTTTGGTCACGGTTTCGCTGTAACCGGTGCAGAGGATGACCGGCAGGGTACTGCTGATTTTACGGATTTCCTGAATCAGCTGTACCCCGGTCATTTCCGGCATCGTCTGATCGGTGATTAAAAGATCATATCCCCGGGGATTATTCCGAAAGGTTTTCAGGGTGGCCAGACTGCTCTGGCTGGCGGTGACCTGGTAGCCGAGCAGTTTAAGACTGTCCTGGACCACCTCCAGGAAAAAAGCCTCATCGTCGACAATCAGTACCCGCTGGCCGTGGCCGAGGGGCAGGTGATTCTCCTCGCAGTCGATTTCGGCGGTCATGCGCTGGGTGAGCGGCAGAAACACATCAAAACTGGTCCCTTGGCCGAGCACGGTGGTTATCTCGATGAGACCCTTGTGGCTTTTGACAATGCCCCGGACTACCGCCATGCCCAGGCCGGTGCCCTCATTGACCTTCTTGGTGGTGAAATATGGCTCGAAGATCCGTTCCAGGACCGCGGGCGGTATGCCCGAACCGGTATCGGTCACCTTGAGCTGCAGGTATTCCCCCGGTGGGATGGTCATGGTCATGAATTGCCTGGCCTGTGTCAGGGTTGCGTTTTCCAAGGAGATGGTGATCAATCCTCCGGTCTCCCGCATGGCATGGTAAGCGTTGGTTGCAAGGTTCATGACCACCTGATGGATCTGGGTGGGGTCGCCGAGGATCCGGTCGCTGGCCACTTCCGTCCGGTGCTGAATTGCAATGGTGGCCGGCAGGGTCGAGCGCAGCAGATTGATAGATTCCCTGATCACCGGCGCCAGATTGATGGGGGCCATGACCAGGCTGCTGTTCTTGCTGAAGCTCAGGATCTGCTGGACCAGGTCTTTGGCCCGATTGCCGCCTTCCAGAACGCGTTCGAGATACTCGCGGAGCTTAGGGTCCACGGCGGCGGGATTCCGGTAGAGCGCCAGTTCCGTATAGCCGATGATGCCGCCGAGGATATTGTTGAAATCATGGGCAATGCCTCCGGCCAAGGTGCCGATGGCTTCACTTTTCTGTGTCTGAGACACTTGTCGTTCCAGGGCGGTTTTCTCTTCGGCCAAAGCCAGTTCCTTGGTCAGGTTACGGATAAAGACCCCCATGTAGAGGGGGGTGCTGTTTTCATCCACAACCAGCCAGACTTTGGCGGCAACCGGGACGATGGAACCATCCTTGGCAATATAGGAGAAGTGCAGGGGGGCGTTTTGCAAAAGACCGGATTTGTTGGTGAGGATAACCTCGACTATCTTTGCCTGATCCTCCGGGGGGATGAATGCCTTGAAATGTTTATGGGTGCAATCACTGAGGCTGTATCCGCTTTCCTGGAGAAACGCTTTGTTGAGATCGAGGAGCATCCCTTGGAAATCGATCAGCAGGATACCCTCGGGATTGGTGTTGAAGAAAGAGCGGAAACGAAACTCGCTTTCCCGCAGGGCGGTCTCGATCTTTTTCCGTTTACTGACGTCACGGATGATAGCCTGTATATAGGGCACTCCTGAGAGTTCAATGGCGCTGAGGCTGACATCGGCATGGAATAGGGTCCCGTCGAAACGGCTATGCAGCCATTCAAAATGTTGCGGCCCTCCTTGGAGAGCTTCAGCAAAATAGGCGGCTCCTTTTTCCAGATAGGTTTGGCCGTTCGGTTGAAGCGCCGGGGAAAAATCACAGGGTGATCGATCGAGCATTTCGTGTCGTGCACACCCAAACATCTCCAGGGCTTTCATGTTGCAGTCGACAATCATGATTCCTGTGTTGCTGTCACCCTTGATGATCAGGATGGCGTCGCTTGCTGACTCAAACAGGGTTCGGAAGCGCTCTTCACTGTCTCGCAGTTTCTGGAACATTTTTTTCTGGTCGGTGATGTCCTGAATGGCCACAGCCACTCCTGCTTCAGGGGCGACGGGATCGATGGGCGCCGCGAACAGGGAGACGCTGCGCAGTGAGCCGTCCCGATGGCGGAATCGGGTTTCCACATAGCCGGTTTTCTGCTCTTGCAGCCGGTTATACAGGGTCATTCCCACCCGGTGGTATTCTTCTGGGCTTTCGTAGAGATGGCGGGAGGACTGGTTCAGCAGGTCAGCGGCAACGCGGCCGGTAATCTTGCAGAAGCGCTCGTTGACCGCCTGGAAGACTCGACCCTTGAGGATCGCCAGTCCAACCGGAACGGCCTGGAAGAGGCTTTGCAGGGTAGCCTCGCTTTGCTGCAGCTTTTCCTCCATAACTTTGCGTTCCGTGATATCGACCAACATGCTGA
>JAFLKR010000092.1:0-11498 GCA_019163135.1 Desulfobulbaceae bacterium
CGTCGGCGCCGGTGAGGAGGGCGTTGTAGGCCTCGACGATGGTCTGGACTTCCGCGGTGGTGTCGGCAGCGGCGCCATTGACATTGGTACTGTTCAAGGCGCTGTTGATCGCCGCCAGGTTGGTGCCGTCCACCCCGGTAACCCCGGCGGCGGCATAGGTGGCCACATTTGGTGTCGTGCCGGTGGCGTT
Source organism: Desulfobulbaceae bacterium (assembly GCA_019163135.1). Lineage (GTDB taxonomy): Bacteria > Desulfobacterota > Desulfobulbia > Desulfobulbales > Desulfobulbaceae > Desulfobulbus. The sequence continues at coordinate 191 of JAFLKR010000092.1, forward strand.
GTTGGCTTGCGCGGCAGCGCTGATGGTATTAAGGGCGGCGGCGGCGGCATTGGCGGCGGTGGTGACCACTGTTTGCAATTTGGCCTGGGTATCCACGTCCGTGCCGTCATTAGCAGTGTTTGCGATGGCGGCAAGGACGGCGGGCAGGTTGTCGGCGGTGACGTCGGTGATGCCCAGGGCCTGTAGTTGGGCCAGGGTCGGCGCGGTGTTCCCGGCGGCTCCGGTCATGACCGCGTTGACGGCCACGGCCAGTTCGTTGATCTCGGCCACGGTATCGACATCGGCGGTGTTTTTGTTGCCGATGATGTCGTTCAACAGGTTCAGGTTCTCGGCATCGGTGGCGGCAGCCCCGATGTCGGCGCCGATGGCGGCGTACTGGCCTGCGCTCGGATCATCAGCCGGAGTGGCGTCGGCGGTGCTGCCGTTGGCCTCGGCCAGGATGGCGCTGTAGGCATCGACGATGGTCTGGACTTCTGCGGTGGTGTCGGCCTTGGCGCCGTCGACGAAGGCGCTGTCCAGGGCGTTGTTGATCGCCGCCAGGTTGGTGCCGGTGACTCCGGTAACCCCGGCGGCGGCGTAGACGTCGGCTGCCGGCGTGGTATCGGTGGCGGTGTTCCCTTGAGCGGCGGTGCTGATGGTGGTCAGGGCGCTTACTGCGGCAGCGGCTGCGGTTGTGACGACGGTCTGCAGTTCAGCCAGCGTGTCTATGCCGGTGCCGCTGTCGTCAGTCGCGGCGATGGCGGCCAGTACGGCAGGCAGGTTGTCGGGGGTGACTCCGGTGATGCCGAGCAGGGCCAGCTGTGCCAGAGTTGGTGCGGTTCCAGCGGCGGCACCGGTCATGACGGCGTTGACGGCTGCGGCCAGGAGGTCGATCTCCGCTATGGTGTCCACGTCGGTTGTTACTTTGCTGCCGATGACGTCGTTCAACAAGGAGAGGTTCTCAGCGTCTGTGGCGGCTGCACCCAGTGTTGCACCGATGGCGGCGTACTGTGCGGCGGTTGGATCAGCTGGTGTGGCGTCGGCGGTTGAGCCGTTGGCTTCGGCCAGGATGGCGTTGTAGGCCTCGACGATGGTCTGGACTTCTGCGGTGGTGTCGGCATCCAGCTTTGCCACGGCGTCGATGGCGGCATTGGTGGCATTGAGGTTGGCGGCATCAACCCCGGTAACCCCGGCGGCGAGGTAATCGGCAACGGTGGGCGCCGGGTTGGTGTTGGCGTCTGCGTAGTTGGCAATTTTGGCCAGGGCGTTGTTGGCGGTGGTGACCAGCGCCTGGACTTCAGCGACGGTGTCGACGCCCGAACCGTCGTCGTTGGTTCCGGTAATCGCAGCCTGCACGGCTGGCAGGTTGTCAGCGTTGACGCCGGTAATTCCAAGCAATTCCAGTTGCGCATGGGTCGGCGCAGTGTCTCCAGCGGCCCCGGTCATCACCGCGTTAACCGCATCCGCAAGAGCGTTAATTTCAGTTAGGCTGTCCAGGCCAGTTGCCGATTTAATACCGACAACAACATCATTAAGCAGGCTCAGATTTTCAGCTTCAGTTGCAGCTACGCCAATGTCGGCACCGATGGCGGTGTATTGAGAGGGGACGAGATGGGACGTTTGCGCATCATCAAGGCCAACGAGCAGGTCGGCAGCCTCGGCCGGGGTCATCCCGTTGAAGTTGATGCTGGAAACAGCGGTGTCAGCGATGTATTTGAGGGTGCCGGCGGTGTTGAGGGCCAGAAGCTGGGCGGATGTCAGGGCGGCGACCTGGGCCGGGGTCAAGGCGCTGATGACGGCAAACTCGGCGGTGGGTGCGTCGGTTACGCCGGTTGTGCTGGTGCCAGCAACGATAATTGCATCTGCGAGTATCTTCAGCGTCTCGGCGATGCTCCCGCTGAGGCCATCGAGCTCAGATAGGGCGGCCAGGGCTTTGCCATAGGCTTCGGCGAGAGTTAAACCGTCCAGGTCGTTGTAGCTGGGGTCGGTGATGATCGTGATGCCGTCGCCGCCAATGATATCGTCGACCTTATATATTTTGCCTAGAGCGATGTTGGTGTTAGCGATAGTGGTCGCGTCGGCGGTGGTTGTTGGTGCGTCGGCGGCGATATCTATATCGAGTTTGAGTGCGGCTGCGGTTGTCAGCGGGGTGATATTGATGATTATGATCGTGGCCTCAGCAGTCTTGACGGTGACCGCTGCCAGGGGGGAGCCGAGATCCTTTTCAGCAAGGCTGGCCTCATCCAGGTAGTTGATATCGTAGCCGTTGTCGTCCCTGGCCACCAGCGTGATGGTGCCGGCGTAGTTGCCTTTGCCGATGACGAGGAGGTTATACTTGCCATTGGCGTCAACCGTGACCGGTGCACTGAATAGGTTGCCGTCCTTGTCGTAGGCGTAAACCTTGATGGTGCCGGTGTGCATCAATCCGGCCGCGACGGTGCCGGTAATGACCAAGTCGGGAATGACCGGTGCTGGGTTGGGTGTGTCCGGGACCGGATCGGGTGTGCTCCCTGAGGCGACGGCCGCATCAGTCGCACCGCCGCTACCGCTCATGGCAACGGCAGCCCCTGCCGCCCCGGCGGCGCCCAGGCCGCCCCATAACATGGCGGGTACCGCCAATACACCTGCCTCGGTGGCAACAGGCGCAAGGGAAACCCAGCCGTCGGTAATATTCACTTCTGCTGGCACGACCTCGAATTCAGCACCGTAGTCTAATTCCACCACTACCTCGCCATCATGTTCCACCACCAGTCGCCCTTTTTTCTTGGTGAAGGTAGCGTTTTTAGGCGTCAGTTCGACCCCGTCCACCAGCACTTGGTACTGGTTATCCTGGGAGGCCTGCACCACGGTACCACTCTTGAGAATCGGCACGGTCTTGGTAGTGTTGGTGGTCTTCAGCTTCTCGACTAAGGATATTTTCTTCATGATCGCTACTCCTTACTAATGGGGGGGGGTATTGATGGTATTTTAAAATCTGGGATTCTATTGCGTTGATCGGTCGGTTTTATCCGGCTTGGTGGCAAAGGAACCGCTCATGATTAGATGGATCGGTCCATATTCTCCCGTGACGATGCAAATAATGTTCCTGGTAAGAATAAGATAGGGCAACTCGGTTTACCTCAAATCGTCAAAGGAGGAGCGAATTGCCTAGTTTGGCAAGGGAAATGGTCTGAAATTAAAAGTGTGTTAGAGGGCAGGGTCTGCCACCTCATGGTGTCGCGCGGGAAAGGAGATAATTCGAATACTGTCTCGTTGTGAGAAATAGTCTCATGATGAGACGCAAGGGAGGGGGTCGGTTGGTGCCGAATAGTATCGAAGGACCATGTTGGGCAATTGAGCTGCAGGTTGAATAACGGCCCGGTCTGTCTGGCCTGTTTTGGATGAGGAGCGTTGCGCTGGTGGGAGGTGGATCGAGATCGCGATCCGGCAACAGTTCTGACAGGGAACAGGGCACGCGCAAAGAGTAAGGACGCGGGATCGCGCTGCCTTGTCGAGGAGTTGGTGGGGGCTTGCTGCTTTAACCGATCAGGGCACCGGGCCCTGATCGGGAAGAAAAATTTGTGGACGTTGACCGCGAAAACCGTGCTTTTTCCGCCTGTCTTGCAAAAACCGGTTGAGGCTCTTGTTTACCGTTCCCGCAGCGATTCGCTGAAGGCCTTGGAAATCGGTTTGGTCAGGTAGTGCAGCACGGTTTTGGAACCGGTGCGGATGTCGATGGCGGCGGTCATGCCCGGCTGAATCTCGATCGGCTTGCCGTGTCGGGGCAGGCTGATGTCGGCGAGTTTGACCTGCACCCGATAGTACACCTGCTCCCCTTGCCTGGTTTCCTCGGTGATCGCATCCGGACTGATGTAGATAACCGAACCCTGAAAGACGCCGTAGATCGAATAATCATAGGCATCGAGCTTGACGGCGGCGGGCATCCCCGGCCGAATGAAGGCGATGTCGGCCGGCAGCAGTTTGCCCTCGACAATCAGGTTGCTGTCGGTGGGGAGCAGTTCCATGACCACTTCACCGGGGCGCACCTTGGCGCCGGGGGTGGTGAGCATGATCTTCTTGACCAGGGCGTCGGCGGGGCTGCGGATTTCCAGTCGTTCCACCGTGGTGCTGCGTTCCGACAGGATCTGCTGCTGGGTAGAGAGCTCTTCCTCGGCCTTGGTCATGTCCGCCTGGGCATCTTGAAAAAATTTATTGCGTTTGAGGCTGATCTGTCCGTTCAACTCGGCTGCTTGGCGCTGCAGCCGGATGATTTCGATCTTGCCGATATCGCCGCTTTGCAATAGCGGCTGGCTGAGCGCCAGTTCTTCGCGCACCAGGCGGAGGCTGTCTTCCAGGGCACTGATTTCGGCCTTGAGCGCTCGTTGCCGGCGGTTGTACAACTCGGTCTGATTGGCTATGAATTGCGGGTAGGGTTTGACGTTTTCCGGGAAAACCAGGGGCGAGCCCAGGACCTCCGCATGGAGACGCACCAGGGCGGCTTCGAGAGCCGCGACTTTCCCGAGGCTGTCCTTCTGGGCGGACTCGGCCTGGTTGCGTTCCAGTCGCGCCAGGATCTGCCCCTTGTCGACCTTCTCCCCTTCCCCCACCATGACTTCTTCGATGACGCCATCGATGGCCGCCTGGATGACCTGGGTGCGTGATCGGGCGATGACCGACCCTTTGGACTTAGTGACCTCCTCGATTTCCGCCAGGGAAGCCCAGAAGAAAAACAGGCCGGTGATCACCAGGACAATCAGGATGATCCAGTGCGCCCGATGCAGGCGCTTAGTGGTGTTGCGTGGGCGGTTCATGGTCATCTCCCTTGATTGACTGCCTGCGGTGGCGCGGCAGGGCTATTTTTTCGCAATTGTTCGAGCACGGCGTCGCGGGGCCCATCCATGGCGATCCCGGTCGGAGTCAGGATAACCAGACGATTGACCAGGCCAAGCAGGATCGGTTTGTGGGTCACCAGCACCAGCGTCTGTTCCGGGGTAATGGTCCGCTTGATGCCGGCGAGGACCCGCTGCTCGCAGCCCTCATCCATGGAGGCCGTGGGCTCGTCAAGCAGCCAGATGTCAGGTCGGGACAGCAGCAGCCGGGTGAGGGCGATCAGTTGTTTCTGGCCGCCGGAAACCCCGGCGCCCCCTTCGGCGATTTCCAGGTCAAGCCCCTTGGGATGGCTGGTGATCAGTCCCATCAGGCCGGTGGTCTCGCAGGCTGCGAGCACCTCCGCCTCAGTGACGCCGGTGATTCCCAGGAGCAGATTATCTCGGACGGTGCCGGCAAACAGGTGGATATTCTGGGGCAGGTATCCCACGTGTTCGCTGAGCGAAAGTCGGGAAATATGCTGCAGGTCGAGGCCGTCGAGCAGAATCTGTCCCTGCTCCGGTTTGTAGAGGCCGGCCAGCAGCTTGAGCAGGGTGCTTTTGCCGGCGCCGACCACTCCCAGAATGCCGACCTTCTCCCCCGGTGCGATGACTAAGCGATCAATAGTCAGGGTGTCTTGGCGGCCCCGATAGGCAAATCGCAGCTTCGAGACCTGATAGCTGCCGTTGATCACGTCGGGACTGAGCGGTCGGGCAATCTCGTGGTTGTCGCGTTCCAGGGCAAAAACCTTTTCCAGATTCTCCAAAGCGATTTTGGCGTGGCCCCATTGCACGATCAACCCTGGCAGCATGCCGATCGGCGCCAGCACCCGGCCGGAGAGGATGGAGCAGGCGATGATGCCGCCGGTAGTGAGATCGGTGGTGGTCGCCGCCAGGTACGCACCGGTACCCACCAGCATAACGTAGCTCATTTGCTGCATGAATCCGGCTAGATAGCTGGAGGTCTCGCTGTACCGGCGGGTCTGGGCGTCGTCATCCACCGAATCCCGGTTGAGCCGGTCCCAACGGGCGAGCATCTGCCAGCCGGCGCCGCTGGCCTTGACCGATTCGGCCCCCTCAACGGTCTCGACCAGCAGGCCCAGTTTTTGATTGGTGAGCGCGGCGCTGTTCTTGGTGTGCAGTTCGATCCGCCGCCGAAAGATCAGGCCAAGGGCAATCGACAGGAGGAAAAATACCAGGGCCACCAAGGCGACCAGGGGCCCGGCGATTCCCATGATCACCAACAGAAACAAGAGGCCGAAGGGGGCGTCGATGGCCACATACAGGGTGGCCGAGGAGGCAAAGGACCGGATCGACTCATAGCTGCGGATTTGGGAAGAGAGGTTGCCGACGCTGGCGGGGAACTGGTCCATGCGGACGCCGAGCAGGCGATGAAAAATCTTGTGGGATATTTCGCGGTCCGCTCCTTTGATGAAGTTTTCCAGAATAGCGCTGCGGGCCATTTTGATGATCATGTCCAGCACCATGACGATGGAGACGCCGCTGGTCAGGACGATAAGGGTCTGGATGCCCTGGGTCGGGATGACCCGGTCATAGACCTGCAGGGAGTACAGGGAAGTTGCCAGGGCAAAGACATTGCACAGGGCCGAGGCCAGGGCGGCCTGGATGAAAACCGTCTTGCGTGAGGCGAGCGCTTCTTTGAAAACACTGAGGGCCCCGGGGTGGGCGTCGGTGCTGTGGGTGGGACGGGGGATGGAGGCGAACAGGGACCCCGGCGGGACATGGACAATGCGATGACTGCCCGCCGGGCCTTCCAGCAGCCAGTGGCCCTGGTCCGTCCGCCCGTAGACCAGACGGCCGCCGATGCCAGGCAGCAGCGCCAGCATCGGCAGGGCGTCGGACGAAGGTTCCTCAACCCATTCCGGCTCTCCCAGTTCGAGCATTTCAAACAGTTGCTCGACAACTATTTGATGGTCGGCGTTATGGTCGGCGCCGGTCTGCTGGACAACCGCCTGCTGGATGGCGGCCATCTGGCGCGGGGAAATCTGCAAGACCTTCTCATGCAACGAGCAGCATCGCTGGGCAATCCAGGGGATGTCGAGTGCGACGGTGTTTTGATCCATTATTATCTCCTTTCCTGCAGCCACGCAGCTTCACCGGAGTGGAGCCGCAGGCGGTAGGTCGAGGCCTGATAGACTGCCAGGACATCGGCCATCACCAGCTCGTTTTGGGTAAGTTCGCGCGCCGAGTTGAGCACATCGAGCCAACTGCGTTTTCCGGCAACAAACAGACGGGTGTAGGATTCGAGCACGTCCCGTGACGATTGCACCGTTTTGCCGATTAGGCGCTGACGGATATAGGCGTTTTGGCAATCTTGGTAATCTGCCTGAATTCTTGTGGTTAAATCGCGTCGAGCGGCCTCTTTGAGCTGTTTGGTGCCGGTGACCTTGGCCGAGGCCGCGCGGATGTTGGCCAGAGAGGACAGGCCGGCGCCGGGGTTGAATTCCAGGGTGGCATAGGCCCGGGTATCGTCTTCCGTGCCTTCCTGATCAAACAGGCCCGTCTGGTATTCAGCCTTGACACTGAGGGTGGGCATGAGCGCCGCCTTTTGCTGCTCAGTCTGATGGACCACGGTTTGAATGTCCGCCTCCATGCGCCGCAGGGTCGGGTTTGTTTGCAACGCCTGGCGGAGCACTTCCTCAGGTTCCTGCGGCGCCGCCAAGGCGGTTGAAAAGTCGAGTTCGATATCGCCGGCCTTGAGGGGGCGGCCAATGAGCTGGTCCAATTGGGCCAAGGCCGTCTGTGCACCGGTCTTATAGGTGGAAAGGTCGCTGCGCGCCTGGGAAAGGCGCGAGTTTACCAGTGCCTGGTCCACCGAAGCCGATACACTGCTTTGCACCCGTCGATCCATCATGGCGGTATACTTTTCCAGAAGCTTGATCCCTTCCGTCTGGGCTTTGACGCGCCCATGAGCGAGCATCAGGTTCTGATAGGCGGCGACCACCCGTTGGGCCAGCGAAAGCTGGGTCTCGGTGATGGAATAATCGGCGGACAGCGCGGAGGTTTTGGCGGTGTCCAGGTCGGCGGTCAGCTTGCCTCCGGTCCATATCGGTTGCCGCAACCCGACAATCCCCACCCGGTCACTGCTGTCGTTCGATTGGTTTTTATTTTGCTCATACCCTTGCTGCACTTGGGCATAGGGCGTGGGAAAGAACTGCTGGAAGGCGGCGTCTACCAAGGCCTCCGCAGACTCAAGGCTGGCGCGTTTGCTCAAGGTTTCCGGGTTGCCCGCGACGGCTTCATTCACCAGGCGGTCAAGGGTCCATGCAGGTTTCTCAGAGGCAGGCAGACGCTGTTCGCCTGGTGTGCCTGCGGTTGATTCCTGGCGTCCCGAAGGGTTGGGCGCGGTTTCCTGGGCAGCTGAGGCCATCGGTCCAGGCATGAGTATGGCAAAAAACAGCAGGGCCATAGGCAGGTACATTCGTGTCACAATCCACCATCCATCTTTGATCATTATTTAGAGAGTGTTCGTTGTATTTTCCGGGTTTTCGCCGACGAACAAAAAAAATACCGGTTCCCGAAGTCGTCGAGAAAGCCCCGGTCAGCTGGAGCCTCTCGATTGTTTTAGGACCGATGCTTTGATCATTTGCAATGTTTGGACCAAATCGATAGCGACCTGGTTTTTAAATTATGTATCTAAAGATGACTATTGGACAGGAGGCTTTTTTAGGGCGGTGACTGGTGTGGCAGGGTCGGATGCCGATGGGCATTCCTCTGCCAAGTATGGGCCTGAACGCTGAAGTTTTGCGGTGCAAGGCCGCGTCGGGATTGTGGGCTGGTTGTATTAAAATGCAAAATATTAATAAGTTGAGCGCTGGCTGCCGAGTTTTGAGGAAAAACGTGGCAGCGGCTGCCAGGCTGGTGCTGCCGATGGGCTGCTCTCGATGCCGCCGAAAATTCTCAACGCTGGCAGGTCGGCGGGGAAGGGTCTTTCGTCGTGAGGGGAAATCCTGTCAGGCAAGGTGCGAACGGAAAAACAAGGTCGCTGTTTGTCTCATGTTGAGACGAAAGTTGCATGGTGAGACATGGCCGCGCCGGTAAACGACCACGGCGATCCGGGGGAAGGCAGGGCTATCGGGTGGTTGGATGCTGCTGCGGTATTCAGAAACATTTCGGCATTAACCTCGGAGACCATTGCGTCGATAAATATGGAGCAACCGATGCAATCGGCTCAACATGTAACCCGAAACCAGGAGGATGTATGAAAATCGCTGCGACTGCGGTCAGCATGGATGCAGCACGAACGTTCAGGGAAATGGAACAACGGCTGACAGGATTGAACCAGACAACGGCGACCGCGGACCCCTCGAGCCTGCTCGATGACTTCAGTGTCCGCCTTACCCGTTCGCTTGCCAGTTCAACTCAAACCCAAATCACGGCGCGATCGGTGGTCGGCCGTATTAACAATGGCGGTGATCCGCCGACCGAAACCGGCAACCATCAAGCCGATGCCTCGGAACAGGTTCTGTCCCAACTGGCGGCGCAGGTGCTCGGCCAGCCGGTCAGCATCGGCGCTCTCCAGGAGATTCCGGCGCCAACCTCGTTATCGGCACCGCCGGCTCCGGGGACCGCCCGGTCATTTCAGGTGCGGGGACTGGCACTCACCAGCAGCACCCTCTACAGCCAGGAGGAAACCCTCCTGTTTTCAGCGCAAGGTTCGGTGCAGACCACCGACGGCCGGGCGATTGCCTTTGAACTCGGGCTCTCCATGGAGCGCACCACCGTGGCCATGGAATCGTCTTCGTTCGGGGTCTCGAACCTGTTCATCGATCCTCTGATCCTTCAGTTAGATGCCACCTCGCCTCTGCTGGGTGATCGCCTCTTTTCCTTTGATATGGACGGCGACGGCGCCAAGGAGGACCTGGCCTGTCCGGGGAGCGGCTGCGGCTTCCTGGCTTTTGATCGCAATCGCGACGGCATAATCAACAATGGCATGGAGTTGTTCGGGCCGACCAGCGGTTCGGGTTTTGGTGAGTTGGCCGAGTTGGACCGGGATGCCAATCAATGGATCGATGAACAGGATCCTCTCTTTGCTACGCTCCTGATCTGGCGCCCGGACGGCCAGGGGGGCGAGTCGTTGCAGTCGTTAGATGAGGCCGGGGTCGGGGCGATTGCGGTGGTGCATGCGGGAACGGGTTTTGAGTTGCAACGCTCGGACGGCACCGTGCTGGGGACCGTCAAGGCAAGCGGCATCTTTCTTACCGAGGCCGGGGAGGTGCGATCCCTCCAGGAAATCGATCTGGCCCTGCCTGCGGTGCCGGCATCCCACGGCCCCGGCGGTTTGCAAGCCTCCGTCCCTCGGCTCGAGGCGGCTCTGCAATCCCTGCGCGGCATCATCAGCATGCAGCGGCTGCGGTTGCAGATGATGCTGGCCGGACAGCACCTGCAGGTGGTGGCGGCGAAAAGAGAAGCGCAGCGGGATTGGTTGTCCGAGTGGCTGCAAACCCGTGATCATTGGCAGGCGGTGGTTGGCGGTGCTGTTCAGGAAAGCAGCTCTGCCCAAGATGCGGAGGGCAGGGCCGCGCCTGAGGCCAAGCAAGCGGCGTAATCGGACCGGCCAGGCCTGCTTCTCTGGATCGTTGAACCGGATCGGCAAAGCACCGCAGTCTCCGGTTCAACCCAGGTGGGCCCCGATCGCCTTGCTGTCCGGGGTCCGGGCTTCTGGGCCTTTCAGTGCCGCCTCGCCTCGTTGTTCTCCCGTTGATCCCGAAGTTTATCCTCCAACCCGGAATAACGTACCACTCTCCGTTCAACAGCCCGAACCAGGAGTTCCTTGCGGCCGTAGACGGTGAGCGCGTCTCGCGCCCTGGTGATCCCGGTGTAGAGCAGTTCCCGGCTGAGGATCGGGACATCCTCAGGGGGCAGGAGCAGGAGGACTTCCCCGAATTCCGAACCCTGCGACTTATGGACGGTGATGGCGTACGAGGTCTGCCAGGGCGGCAACCGGGCCAGCGAGATCGGCCGGATAGCGTCCTCTGCTTGGGGAAACCAGGCCTGGAGCATGCCATGGTGATCAGGCCAGACGATACCGGTGTCGCCGTTGAATAGACCCAGATTGTAATCGTTGCGCAGGATGATAATCGGCATGCCGCGGTAGCAGCGCTCGCCCGCGCTGATATCGCCTTGACGGCGGAAAAGGGTCTCCGTCAGGGCGTTGATGCCATCGACCCCGCTTGGCCCTTCGCGCAGGGTGCAGAGAATCCGGCGTTTTCCCAGTTCCTGGAGGGCGGCAGGCGCCGATCGCGCCTTAAAAAGCGGGCTGAAAAACCGGAGGAGCTGTGCCTGCAGCCAGGCGGTCTGAGTCGGGCCAGTTTGATCTTCGATCTGCAGATCAGGATAGGGCTGATCCAGCACCGCTTTCAGGGCCTCCCCCTGGCCGGAGTTGACCGCCTGGGACAGGGCGTTGATCCCGCTGGCTTCCCGGAAGCGGTGGCTGGTCCGGAGGAGAACGATGGAGTCGGCGA
>JAFLKR010000092.1:11598-13344 GCA_019163135.1 Desulfobulbaceae bacterium
CGATGGAGTCGGCGAGGGCGTCGGCGGATTGAGCAGCGGGAGATCTGGCGGGGTCATAGATCGACCCGGTGAGCGGCTGCAGGTGGGCGGTGAGCGCAGTGGACCAACGCCGGTCACCGCTGCCGCAGATGTCGCTGAGCAGATTGCCGGCCTCCACCGAGGCCAGCTGATCCCGATCCCCCAGGAGGATCACCCGGCAGGAGGGGGGCAGGGCGGCCAGCATGGCGGCCATCAGGGGGACATCGATCATCGAGGCCTCGTCGAGGATCAGCAGGTCCAGGTGGAGCGGATTGGCGCTGTTGTGGAGAAATCCGGGAGGCGAAGATCGAAAACCGAGCAGCCGGTGCAGGGTTTGGGCCTGATCGGGAATCAAGCCCGCCCATTTAGGCGGTAACGTGGTTTGGGCGGTCCGGATCGATTCCTGGAGGCGCAGGGCCGCCTTGCCGGTGGGGGCGGCCAGGCCGATCCGCAGTTTTTGGGGAGCGAGGGCTGCCAGTGCGGCCAGGATACGGGCCACGGTATAGGTTTTGCCGGTGCCCGGTCCGCCCGAGATCACCACAAAGCGCTTGAGCAGAGCCAGGGCCGCAGCGGTCCGTTGCCAGTCGATAGCGGCCGGCGATGGGGCGGCGGAGGGGAAGAGTTCGGCAAGCAGGGCCGCGACCTGGGCCGCAGCAAGAGTTTCGATGCCCACCGCCCGGCCGCGCAGGGCGCAGGCGATGGTCTGCTCGTATCGGAAAAATCGCAGCAGGTAGAGCCGGTCCCGGTCGTCGAGGATCAGGGGGCATTGATCGTCGGGACAACCGACCACCGGGGTGGCCAGCAGGGTCTGGCGGACTGCTGCAAAATCCGTGAATCGGGAACCGTCCAACCCCGCCTCCGTCAGTTGATGGGACAAGGCGGACAGGGGCAGACAGGTATGGCCCTGTCCGGTCGCCCAGCTGGCAAAGGCCGCAGCAATAGGTAGTTCCGGAGAGGCCCCGCCGGATAGTCGGGCCAGGAGACGTCCTGCCTGGACATCGATGGGACGGAGCGCCCGGGCGGCGAGCAACTGGTTGAGCACGGTCATGGTTTGACCTCCCGGCCGCGGCAGCAGGCATCCAACTGCCCGATCAGATGCTGGTCCGGGCGGGCGGCATGGATACCCCATCCCGGCGGATATCCCGGATGCATGGCCCGGAGGAATAGATAATAGGCACCACCAAAATGGGTCTCGTAATCATATCCGGCGATCCGGCTCTCAAGAAATCGGTGCAGGGCCAGGGTGTAGATGAGTGCCTGGAGGTGATACTGGTGGCTGTCCATGCACTCGGCCAAGGCCTCCGGACCGTAGTGGCGGTGATCGAAACCGAGGTGGTTGGATTTGTAGTCGACCAGGAAGTAGCGGCCCTGATACCGGAAGACCAGATCGATGAACCCCTTCATCAATCCCTGCAGGGCGGTGCCGGCGGCGGCCAGGGGTGGCAGGTCGATGGAGGCGAGGATCCCGTTGAAGCGCCGGATATTGACTTGTTCCAGGGGAAAGAGAAAGCTGAGCTCCCTAATCCGGTCGCCGGCTCCCAGTTGATCCAGGCGGCCGCTGCCCGGCAGTTCGACCCCCAGCAGATCGTCGAGCCAGCGGGCAGTGGCTGCCAGCCAGCGGGGATCGATCCCGCCCTGTTCCAGCACCTCGCTGACCAGGGACTGCTGCTCTCGGGCGGGCCGGTTGCAATCGAGGCGTTCCAGCAGGGTGTGGAGGCAGGTGCCGGC
>JAFLKR010000134.1 GCA_019163135.1 Desulfobulbaceae bacterium
TTCGTTATTATTGGATATTACTTCTTGCCACTCGACTATTTCGGAAACTACTGGTAGCTGCCGAGAGTGAGGCGCTGATCGATTTGCTATTCAAGACCTTGCAAGTGGCTAACCTGGCAATCAATCATTCTCATGTCAAAATTATATTGGATTTTTCGTTTCGTTGTGAGAATGGCGATCTCGATTTGCCACACATTGCAAAGAGCGGCAAGGTCGAAGGAATTTTGCAAAATCGATGGGAGCAGCAGGAGAAAGCATTGCCAAATTGTTAACCTTGTCGCTCTTTCTGGAAAAGAGGAAATTGGGGATATGGTGGGGAATCCCAACCAATTGTTGGAGTGAGGCTATGGGGTTATTTTAACGTTGTGGTCACCGAACCGATCAACGGTCGGGATTGCTAGAAGTTAGCGGATTCGTTATTTAAGTAGATTGTCATCTGTCCCCCTCTATTTTCCAGGAGATGGATATCGATGGCCTCTGTCTCCGGTGTTACCGAGAGGGGAGAGCGGTCTGTTGTGCGGTTGCGAATCACCCCAAGGTAGTATAACGGTCGATTTCAGGGTACACTTGTTCCCCAAAGCATTCTCGGTTGATTTTTTCATTTCTTTACCCACAGACTGCCCGCCAAAATGGCGTAATACTATGAATAAAATGCAAGCGCCTAGCGCCCATTGCACCAGCGACGAACACCGCCAACTCCTTGCAGCTGCATGTCGCGCCGCGTTGGTAGCTGGTAGGCTGATCAAGAAGGGTTACGATCAGCCCCATAACATTACCATGAAAGGCGCGATTAATTTGGTGACCGAGGCCGACTTCGTTGCGGAGGCCGCAATTATCGCCTCGCTGGGTGAGGATACCCCCGGATTGCCCATTATGGCAGAGGAGTCCTCCGCGACCCATATCCAAAGGGACGCAAAGCGGTTTTGGGTGGTCGATCCCCTGGATGGCACCACAAACTTTGCCCATGGTTTCCCGTTTTTTGCGGTGTCCATTGCGCTGCTGGCGGAGGGCAAACCCATGGTTGCGGCCATTTATGCACCGATGTTCGATGAACTGTTTTGTGCCACCAGGGGCGGCGGGGCTTGGCTGAACGGTCGGCCCATCCAGGTGACCGGGACGGGGCAACTCATTGAAGCACTTGTCGGCACCGGATTTCCCTATGAGCTCGACCAGACTCTGCCCGGGGTGATACGGCAACTGACAGCAGTGCTCGCCAAAGTCAGGGATATCCGTAGGGCCGGTGCTGCCGCCTTGGACCTTGCCTATGTGGCCTGTGGTCGGCTCGATGGTTTTTATGAAATTAACCTGCAACCTTGGGATACGGCGGCGGGCTGGTTGCTGGTCGAGGAAGCCGGGGGCAGGGTGAGCGAATTTTCCGGTGGGACTTATTCACCCTTTGGATCGACGATTTTGGCCAGTAACGGGATGTTGCACCAGTCGCTGCTCCACCTGCTACAATGAATCAACGCCGCGGCTACGACCGCCCCTTGCCGCTCTGGATGATCCATGGCTGCATGTTGCTTTCAGCCTTTCTGGTTTCCACGTCGTTCACGGTGGGCAAGGCGATCACCCCCTTCATGGATCCGGTGGTTTTGACTTTGATACGTTTTCTGTTGGCTACCGTGCTCTTTGCGCCCTATGTGGGCCGCAAGTTCGGCTTAACTTATCCCGGCATTGCTGCCCTCTTGCGCTACAGCCTCATCAGCGGAGCGCTGGTTGGTTTTTTCTGGCTGATGTTTCTATCCCTCCGAACCACTACCCCCCTGCATACCGGGGTGATTTTCACCACGGTTCCTGGGATATCCGGGTTGTATAGCTGGTTTTTGCTGCGGGAAAGGCTTGGGGGCTATCGCATTGCGGCCCTGATACTGGCCATGGCCGGCGCTTTGTGGGTGATCTTCGAGGGGGACATGCAGCGGTTGCTCGGGTTGCAACTCAATCACGGCGACCTGCTCTTTTTAACCGGATGCCTGCTGATGGCCCTGTATATGCCGCTGGTCAAACTGCTGCATCGAGGCGAACCCATGGCGGTGATGACCTTCTGGATTCTGGTGACCGGCAGTCTCTGGCTTTTGCTTTTTGCCTGCTCCACCTGGCCGGTGGCGCCCTGGGCACCGATTCCAGTCAAGGTCTGGCTAGGCATCGCCTACCTTGCCCTGTTCACCACTATCATTACTTTTTTTATATCCCAGTGGGCGACCTTGCATCTCGGTCCAACCCGAGTGATGGCCTACTCCTATCTCTACCCACCGTTGATCATCCTGATTGAGTGGAGTCTGGGGCATGATTTTCCGCCCTTGAAGACCATGATCGGCGTGCTGATTATTTTGCCGGCAATGATAATCGTTCAACAGGGGCAAAGAGAGCGCCTGTTGACGGGGGCTATGCGCCGGTAGATCTTGTTTTAGGTGCGATTAGTTGAATAGGTCGCTTTTTTGGGCGAGATAACAGAGAAGAAAACCAACAACCATGGCGAGCAGGCCGACCCGGCGGAGGTGATCCGGGTGCATTTCAAGAATTTGCCTGAGCCAGCGTTGCATGGATTCGGGAGAAGCCGCGTAGGGCAGTCCTTCAAGGATAAAGATAAGGCCAGCTAATGTGATCAAGAGTTTCATGCGCCAGTGATACCAGAAAGCGACAAGCGCTGCAATATGCCACAAAGGTGTTGACAATGTCCGGTCAAAAAAAGTAGTTTGGAAATATTATTTATGAGTTTTTTATATAATTTATAATTCATACGCTTACTGCTGTTTTTGTTCCAGTACGCTGGGCACTTTTAACACGGGCGAGAAACTTCCAGAAAAAATGTCCATGACGCAATCATCCTCCAAATACAGCGAAGCCGGTGTCGATATCGACAAGGGCAATCTTTTTGTCTCCCGAATTAAATCCATCGTCGCCGATACCCACCGGCGAGGGGTGCTTTCTGATATCGGCGGTTTTTCCGGGCTTTTTGCCATCGGCAACGAAGATTTGAAAAATCCCGTCCTGATCGCCTCAACCGATGGCGTCGGCACTAAGCTCATTGTGGCCAAATTGTGCAATAAGCACGATACCATCGGTATCGATCTGGTTGCCATGTGTGTCAACGACGTGATCGTTAGTGGTGCCAAGCCGCTCTTTTTCCTTGATTATTTTTCCAGTAGCACCTTGGATGTCGATGTCGCCACCGAAGTGGTCAGGGGCATTGCCACGGGTTGCAAACTAGCACACTGTTCGCTGATCGGCGGTGAAACCGCTGAAATGCCGGGGTTGTATCAGCCCGGCGACTATGACCTAGCCGGCTTTGTGGTCGGGATCGGCGACCGTAACGCCATCATCGACGGCAGCGATATCAGGGTGGGGAATAAAATCATTGGCCTGGCTTCTTCGGGTATCCATTCCAATGGCTACTCGCTGGTCCGTAAGGTTTTCTTTGACGAACTAGGTAAAAAGATCGATGATTTTGTCGAAACTTTCGGTTGTACTGTCGGTGAAGAACTGCTTCGTCCGACCCGTATCTATGTGGACAGCGTGATTAATATTCTGCGCCGCCACAAAATAAACGGCTTGGTTCACATTACCGGAGGAGGTTTTATCGACAATATTCCCCGGATACTCCCAGCCGGTTGCATGGCCCATATCTTCAAAGACAGCTGGCCAGTGTTGCCGGTCTTCAACTTTCTCCAGGAAAAAGGCGAAATCTCAGCGATTGAAATGTACCGGACCTTCAATATGGGCATCGGCATGATGGCCATTGTTGCGGATAATAATGTTGAGGACATGCTCCACCAGTTTCGGGCACATGGCGAGCAACCCTACCTGATCGGTGAGATCCGTGCGACCCAGGGTGGCAATGGTGAACAGGTAATGATTGACGGTGTTTGTTGATCTTCGCGAAAATTTGGCGTTGAAATCTCGACTTGGCGGCTAAGTAGTCTTAGTACACACAAACACCCACCAAAAAAAAGCTCCAGGCAATTCGCTTGGAGCTTTTTTTTTGGTGGGTGCAGGGGGAAATGGTCAGTCGGGTTGACCGCAGTCGGCATCTCCACCTTTGAGTTTATAAATCCCATGCTGCAGGGCGGGGAGGATCGTTTCCAGATTTTCCTGCGCCGCTTTCCTACTCCCCGGGACATTGACGATCAAACAACCCT
The DNA here is from genome assembly GCA_019163135.1 of Desulfobulbaceae bacterium. Taxonomy (GTDB): domain Bacteria; phylum Desulfobacterota; class Desulfobulbia; order Desulfobulbales; family Desulfobulbaceae; genus Desulfobulbus. The sequence continues at coordinate 4,137 of JAFLKR010000134.1, forward strand.
TCCTTATTCCGGCAATACCACGTGACCAGACCGCCTGCATGGTTTTTTGCAGACTGGCCTGGCGCATAGCCTCGCCCAAGCCGGGGATTTCCAGTTCAATCACTGCTCTAGTGGCCTCGGGGGTTCGATCGCTGGGAGAAACCCCGGTACCGCCGGTAGTGACTATTAAGTCCAGTCGCTTATTATCCACCCATTCAATCAGGGTTTGCTCAATCAGCGCCTGCTGATCAGGGATAATACCAGAGGCCGTAATCTCAAATCCTTGAGCCTGCAGCATAGCCTGGAGCAGCGGACCGCTGGTGTCCTCGCGTTCGCCGCGCGATCCTTTGTCGCTGAGAGTGAGGACACCGCAACGGTAGATGCGGGCAAGGTGATCCCGCATTATTCTTCTGCCTTTTCCTTATTATATTCGGCGATAATCTTCTCGGCAATCTGGGCTGGGACCTCCTCGTAATGAGAGAACTTCACCGTGAAGGTGCCTCGGCCCCCGGTCATGGAGGTCAAATCAAGGGCATACAGCAGGATCTCAGATTGAGGCACATGGGCATTGATGATTTCGTACTTGCTGGTTGAATCCATGCCCAGCACTCGGCCTCTGCGACTGTTGAGGTCGCCCATGACATCGCCGACAAAATCCTTGTGCACCCGTACTTCCAGTTCCATAATCGGTTCAAGCAGGATCGGTTGCGCCTGGAGCACGCCTTTTTTAAAGGCCAGGGAGCCCGCAATCTTAAAGGCCATTTCTGACGAATCGACGTTGTGGTAGGAACCGTCGATAAGGTTCACCTTGAGGTCCACAAAAGGATAACCGGCAATGACGCCTCGTTCCATGGCCTCGATGATGCCTTTTTCCACTGCTGGCCGGTACTGCTGGGGAATGACGCCGCCGATGATCTTATCATTGAATTGAAAATATTCGCCCCGGGTCAGCGGTTCCATCTCGATGGTGCAGTCGCCGAACTGACCGCGCCCGCCCGACTGTTTCTTGTGTTTTCCCTGGACCGTGGTTTTGCCTTTCAGAGTCTCGCGGTAGGGGACACGCGGGGTCCGCAGTTCCATTTCAACCCCGAATTTCCGTCTGATCTTTTCCCCGATCACCTCCAGGTGCACTTGGCCCACCCCGGAAATAAGAATTTCATGGGTCTGCTGCTCCCTGATGAGCCGCAGGGTCAGATCCTCGTCGAGTAGACGGGTTATGGAGGCAAATAGTTTCTCTTCATCGCCTTTTTTGGCACTGACCGCATAGGCGATGACCGTGGGCAGGGAGGGCGCCATCGGGTAAACAATCGGTTTGGCCTCGTCGCAGAGGGTGTCGCCGGTGGTGGTTTCTTTGAGTTTGGCTACAGCGACAACCATGCCGGGCACTGCCTGATCCACCGGTTTCTGCTCCTTGCCCGCCATAATGTAGAGTTGGCCGAAACGTTCGGAGGTGGCTTTGGTGGTATTGTAGAAGGTGTCGCCTTTCAACGTGCCGGAGAAGACCCGGAAAATAGTCAGCCGACCGGCAAAGGGATCGGCCATGGTCTTAAACACCAAGGCGGAAAAGGGGGCATCAGCGCTTCCCGGACGCTCGATGGATTCGCCGGTTTTCGGATGGGTGCCGACTCGGGCGGGACGCTCGTCCGGCGAGGGCAGGAGGTTGACGATGGTGTCCAGCACCATGCTCGAACCTTTGTTGCCGAGCGGGGCACAGGCACAGATCGGTGCGATTTTGGCGCTACGGACTGCGGCTTCCAGGCCGGCGATCAGCTCTTCGTCGGTGAGGACCCCTTCTTCCAGGAATTTTTCGATCAGTTCGTCGTTGGTCTCGGCCACGAACTCCATCAGGCTTTCTCGCAGGGTCGTAACTTCATCGACCATGTCGTCCGGGATTGCGCCGATTTCGGTCTTGCCGCCATCGGCAAAGTACAGGGCCTTATTGGCGATAATATCCACCACCCCTTTGAACTGGTCTTCCGCACCGATGGGCAGCGATAAAACCACCGGATTAAGTTTGAAGGTCTCTTTGATACCATCGACGGTTTTCTGGAAATTAGCCCGCTCGCGGTCCATCTTGGTCACACAGATCAGGCAAGGTAGGTTGTTTTCCTGGATAAGATCGACGAATTTTTCGGTTTGGGGGCGAACACCGAGAACCGCGCCGACGGTCAGGATGGCACTGTCAGCGATCTGAGCGGCAAAGCGGGTTTCATTGAAAAAGTTATCGTCACCAGGGGTATCGATCAAATAAACGTCGTTTTTTTTCCAGCTCAGGTGGTTGAATGCCGCGCTGATGGATATCTGGCGTTTAATCTCTTCCGGTTCAAAGTCCATGGAAGATGTGCCGTCATCCACCTTCCCCAGCCGTTTAAGTGATCCGGCGGTGAACAGAAGCGCCTCGGCAAGGGTTGATTTACCGCTGTTGCCGTGTCCGAGAATAACCACATTTCTGATCTGCTGTACGTCCTGCATGGATACCTCCAGTGAGTGAAACGGGTGCTGTATCAATGTTAACGGATTACAATTCTCGACCGGAAACCGATGAAAAGCCCTTCCTCTTTCGCGGCAAGAATGGTAACCATCAAGTCCACAAAAACAGCCTTTGTTATATTCGTATTAATATTGCAAAGTCAAGCGATAACCTCCTTAAAACCCTGAACAATCAATGACCACGCCACCCTCCACCACCCCGTCCGGATCCACCGGCCGGATCGCCCGCTCGGCTGGGGCGGTGAGCATCGCCGTCATGTGCAGCCGCGTGCTGGGTCTCATCCGGGAACAGGTCTTTGCCGGGCTTTTCGGCGCAGGCTACGCCTATGACGCCTTTGTGGTCGCCTTCCGTATTCCCAATCTGTTGCGGGACTTGTTTGCCGAAGGGGCTCTCTCTGCCGCCTTTGTCACCGTGTTCTCCGAATATACTACCAAGCGCGGACCCGAGGATACCTGGCGGCTGGCCAGTAATGTGCTGTTGTTTTTTGCTATTGTGATCAGCGTTCTCACCTTGGTGGGCATCTATCTGGCCAATCCGCTCGTCAACCTGCTGGCCCCTGATTTCCAATTGACCCCCGGTAAATCCGAGTTGACCGTCAAGCTCACCCAGATCATGTTTCCTTTCCTTCTGTTCGTTTCGCTGGGGGCTGTGGTGATGGGCATCCTCAATACCAAGGGCAAATTTTTCGTGCCGGCGATGTCCTCGGCCTTTTTTAATCTGGGTTCGATCGTCGGCGGCCTGTCGCTAGCCTGGTTGTTCCCCCGGTTCGGTCAACCGGCGATCGCCGGCATGGCCTGGGGTACCCTGATGGGCGGAGCGCTGCAGCTTTTGATGCAGTTACCCACCCTGCGCCAGGTTGGGTTCCGCTTCCGCTGGACCTGTAACCCTGCCGATCCCGGCCTGCGGCGGATTCTGCTGCTGATGCTGCCGGCCACCATCGGCTTGTCGGCCACCCAGATCAATATCTTCGTTAACACCAACTTTGCTGCGGGTTGTGTCGAAGGCTCGGTTTCCTGGCTGAATTATGCCTTCCGCCTGGTGCAGTTGCCCATCGGTGTTTTCGGCGTTGCCCTGTCGATTGCGATCATGCCGATCTTGGCCAGGCAGGCCGCACAAAAAGATATCGACAGCCTTAAGCAGACCTTCACCTCTTCCCTGGTCCTGGTCTTCAGTCTGGCCGTGCCTGCCACCGCCGGCCTTATCCTTCTGGCCGAGCCGATTATCCGTCTCATCTTCGAGCGCGGGGCCTTCACCGCCCTCGATACCTTGCAGACCGCGCAGGCTTTGACCTATTATGCCGTCGGCCTGTTCGCCTATTCGGCCATCAAAGTGATGGTTCCGGTCTTTTACGCCATCGGTAACACCAGGTTTCCTGTGATTGGCAGTTTCCTCGGAGTGGGTGCCAATATCCTCACCATCACTCTGGTGATCGATAGCCTCCAGCACCGGGGCATCGCCCTCTCCACCTCATGCGCCATGATTCTAAATTTTTTCTTTCTCGGCACGGTGCTCTATCGTAAACTGGCCGGATTCCCTTTGGGGTATCTGCTGCGTGGGGTATTGAAAATTTTGACGGCCACCGTGGCAATGTCCGGTGCACTCTGGGGGTTGCAAGGGTGGCTCGGGGCCTGGCTGGGTGGTCCGGTCTGGTGGCAAGTAGCCGGTCTGGCGGTGTTGATCGGGGTTGGGGTGGGAATCTATGTGCTGGGGCTGCAACTGCTGCGGTTGCCGGAGTTTACTCTGCTGACCGGCAAACTGGTTCAGCGTTTCCGCAGATCGTAGAGGAGTTGCAGTTGGGATAGCAGGCTGACCACGGCGGTGTCGACGTGGAGGATGCGGCTGCCCATGGTGAAGCCGTAAAAGCCGTGCTCAACAAAACTCTGCAGTTCATGGTCACTCCAGCCGCCCTCGGGTCCGACCGCCAGCAGTAAGCGCTGCTGGATTTCTCCTGAAACCGGGATGCCAGCCAGGGTTCCAGCGGCATCGGGATGGGCAATCAGCCCTAGGCCGGGAATGCCGGGGAGGACATCTTCGATAAAGGGTTTAAACTGGTGGTGGATGGTCACCTCGGGCAACCAGGTGTCCATGGCCTGTTCCATACCATCCACCAGGATGGAGCGGATCTTGTCCGGCGCCAGCACCGGGCTGTGAAAGAACGATTTCTCCACCCGGCGCGAGCGGATGAGATGGAAGCGCCTGACCCCGAGTACGGTCGCCTGCTTGAGAATGCGTTGGAGCATGATCGGGCGAGGCAGGGCCAGAATCAACTCGACTTCAAGCGTACAGACCGGCTCGTGGAGCAACTCCACCCCTAGCCGCACCGAATCGTCCGCAATTGCCAGCACTCGGCCACGCCCAAGTTTTCCTTGGATCACCCCGACCCGGACTGAATCCCCAAGCGCCACCCGTAGAACCTTCAACAAATGTTCAGCCCGGCGGCCGGTGAGCGTGACCTCGCCGCTTACAACCTCTTTCGGGTCCAGTAAAAGAAGGTTCAATGGCATTTCCTCACAGCTGCAAGACCTTCTCTGCAAATCGTAACGTGGCGAAATAATCCTCGGGCTGTTCCTCGCGGCGGATGAGGGCCACCGTGCCGTCCCGGCGGAGCATCAGTTCTTGGGGGCGCATCTTGCCGTTATAATTAAAGCCCATGGCGTGGCCGTGGGCGCCGGAATCCTGGATGATCAGGATGTCGTTGTCGACAATCTTCGGCAGTTCCCGTTGAATGGCGAATTTGTCGTTGTTTTCGCAGAGTGAGCCGACCACGTCGACGATTTCGGTATTGCCACTCCCTCCCTTGCCCAGAACTTCGATATGATGATAGGCTCCGTAAAGTGCGGGTCGCATCAGGGCGGTCATGCAGGCGTCCACCCCGATGTAGGTGCGGTAGATATCCTTGCGATTGATAGCTTTTGTCACCAACACGCCGTGCGGCCCGGTCATGAAGCGACCGCTCTCCATCAGCAGGGCTGGGCAATAACCGTTACGATCCTCGAAATCAACAAAGAGGGCGGTGATTTCCGCCCCCATGGCCCTGATGTTCAGCGGATCGATATCCGGAAGATAGGGAATGCCAAGGCCGCCGCCTATGTTGATGAATTCAAAAGTAATACCTAATTCTTGGCTTATCTTCTCCACCAGTTCAAGCAGCATGGCCGCCGTCTGTACCATGTAGGTGTAATGGAGTTCATTTGAGGCCAGCATAGTGTGCAGGCCAAAGCGTTTGGCGCCTTTCGCCTGAGCTCGCCGGTAGGCCAGGGTGATCTGGTCGTGACTGACCCCGTATTTGGCCTCTTCCGGTTTGCCGATAATGTCGTTGCCACGACGCCGGGTGCCAGGATTGTAGCGAAAACAGATCAGTTTCGGCATCCGCGGCACTTTGTCGATGAGAGTGATATCATCAAGATTGAGGATGCAACCGCCCTCGGCCTCGGCAGCGTGAAAATCTTCGGGGCTGGTGTTGTTGGAGGTGAAAATGATGTCGTTACCCTTGGCGCCAAGGTCGCGTGCCAGCGTCAATTCGGTGATCGAACTGCAGTCGAACCCGAAGCCCATGTCCTGCATGATTTTGAGGATGCTCGGGTTGGGCAGGGCTTTAACCGCGTAATATTCCCGGAAGGAGGGGATGCCGGCAAAGGCTTCCTGCAACTGTCGCCCGGTCTCGCGGATCCCGGCCTCGTCATAGATATGAAACGGGGTGCCGTAGTGCTGGGCAATGGCGGGGAGATGGGGATAGAGTCGATTTTTAAAATCTTGGGTCATCGGCATGGCGTTCTTCCTTGTCTGTTTCAACTGCGAATGGGAATGCGCGCAGTTTCCTTATAAGTTTGCAGCACGGTCGTGGTCCTGGTGGAAACAACCTCGTTGATCACAGCGATTTTTTCACGGATAATGGCGGCGAGTTCGGCGGTGTCCGCGACCCGGAGTTTGACCAGATAGCAGTCCTCGCCGGCGACATAATGGACCTCCTGAATTTCAGGAATGGCGGCCAGTGCAGTACCGGTTTCCGGACGATCGCCGACGAGTCGGGTCCGAATCTCGATGAAGGCGATCTGGCGGCGGTCAAATTGGGCGGGATTGAGCCGGACCTCATAGCCGTCGATAATGCCTTGGCGTTCCATTTTGCGGATTCGCTCCAACACGGCCGAGGGGGCCATCTCGACCTGGCGCGCCACCTCGACATTGGGAATTCGGGCCTTCTCCTGCAGTATCTTCAATATTTTTAAACTGATATCATCCAGCATTTTCGACTCATGCTCGTAGGCCTGCCACAGGAAATATAGGAACCATAAGGAAAGAGACTACCGCAGCTGAAAACACTGATCAAGAATAAAATTCAGCTATATGCGAATATGTAGGAATAATCGTCATGAAATTATCAAAAGGCAAGGTTCTGTTCGTTTTTCGTTCTCTTTTTCAGAATGTAATTGATTGCTCTTGGCAGAGTTTTCCGGAGCGGTACGCTTCTTCTTCGACAGCGGCGGTGAATACTGGTATCAAAAGGGCAGACAACCACGCCCGCACCCACCTGATTAAGGAAAAGTAAAATTGATATCGTTGCTTTATACGTTACTGACTTTTGTAGGCGCCATGGTATTGCTGCCGTTCCTGCCCTTTATCGTCTGCCGGCGGAAATACCGTGACCGACTATTGCAACGGTTGGGTTTCGGGCTTGCCGGGCAAATGGCTGTGCTTCCCGTTAAACCATCTTCGGTGCCGATCTTTTGGATCCATGCCCTGTCAGTGGGCGAAGTCACCTCCGCGCTGCCCCTGGTTCGCGACCTGCGGGCGTCCTTTCCGAAAGCACGGATCGTGTTTTCAGCGACCACCACCGCTGGCGCCCAAGTGGCCCGCCATCTCCTTGCCCCCTACGCAGATGCCGTCGTCGCCGGCCCGCTGGATCTGGGACCTGTCGTCCCTTGGTTTATCAAGACCATCAGGCCGGATTTATTCATTCTGGTAGAAACTGATTTCTGGCCTCACTGGCTTAACTGTCTGGCCCGACGAGGGGTTCCGATGCTTCTGGTCAACGGTAGGATTTCCCAAAAATCTTTTGTTCTCTACCAACACTTCGTCTTCCTGTGCCGACCGATGTTTCGGGCCTTCACTCTCCTGTCAATGCAGACTACGGCTGATGCCAAAAAAATGGCGGCCTTGGGAATTGAAGACGATAAGATCGTCACGCTGGGCAATCTTAAATTTGATACCAGTCAGACCGATGCGTCCCAAAGGGCCGAGATCGTAAAACGGCAGGGCAAGGAGGCGTATGGATTTGATGGCGATGCCCCACTTTGGATCTGCGGCTCGACCCATCGTGGCGAGGAACAAGTTTTATTCCAGGCGTTTGACCAGTTTCGTCAGGCAAGGCCTACCCTGCAACTTCTTATAGCACCCCGGAATATCGAGCGGGCCGACGAGATTGTCGCTTTGGGTAGCCAATACAATCTTGACTGCCGCAAATGGACCGAGGATAAGCACCGTCAAGGCCCGATTCTTATCCTTGATACCATCGGCGAACTGGCCGGCTGTTATCCAATGGCCGAAGCGGTATTCATCGGCGGCAGTCTGGTTCCCCAAGGAGGGCACAATCCCATCGAGCCGGCCATTGCCGGGGTTCCGGTGTTATTCGGTCCGTACATGGAAGATTTTGCGGAGATTGCCGCTGAATTGGTCGAGTGCGGCGGGGCCTGTCAGGTCAGGTCCGCGGCATCACTTCTGGATGCCCTTCGGCAACTCCTGAACGATCCTGTTCTGCACCGGTCAATGGCTGCAGCGGCACTGGATTGTGTACAAGCCAACCGCGGGGTTGTCCGCAGGCATCTGGAAGCCATCACCGTGATCCTTGCACCGAAAAGCAACGACGGGTGAAAAACGCATGGATCAAGTACGGCGCTATTGCGTGGAAAATCTGCTGATCAGTGTCACCGTTTGCTTTATGGCGGGGGCCGGCATTGCTTATAATTTTTCGACGTCGCTAACTCAACTGCCGCTGATGGTGATCAGTCTATCGGCAGTGCTCATGCTGGGATGCGTGGCCACTCTTCTCAGGCCTTTCTTGCGGCCGTTGACCACGCTGCCTTTTTTTTTCCTCATCGGTCTTCTTCACGCCCATCTGGCCCTGCAGCCGGAACCCGATCCCCGCCATATCGCCCTTACTATCACTGAGAAAACCAAGGCCACGCTGATCGGCAGGATTCGCACCCTGGTTGAGTATGACGGCGAGAAAACCCGGTTTGAACTGGCAACCGAATCAATTTTGCTCCATGACGAAAGCCAGACCTCAGCTTTTCAACCCGTTAGGGGGCTCATTCAGATTACGGTCCAGGATGCGCTCAATGATAATTTCGTCCCGGGCATGAAAATTATGGCTATTGTCACGATTAATCATATCCGCGACTACCAGACTCCCGGCGCTTTTCCCTATCGGCTTCAAATGGCGACTAAATCGATCCACTGCTCGGGATGGGTGCAGTCGGCACAGGAGATCCTGCCGGTCCATGAATCGCCACCCTCGCTCGGCCAGCGCCTGCGATTTTTTCCTGAACAGGTGCGGCAACGGGTAACGTTTTTTCTCAACCAGCGGTTCGACCCTGATATTGCGGGCCTCTACCAGGCCCTTCTTATCGGCTCGGCAAGGAACATTTCGCCGCAACTGCTGGAGGCCTTTAAGGAAAACGGCTGTATGCATGTGCTGTC
>JAFLKR010000097.1 GCA_019163135.1 Desulfobulbaceae bacterium
ACGCCGGCCTCGTTGTGAGCGCCGTCGAGGAGCACGCGCAGCGTTTTTCCCTGCATCTGCAGGGTGAGCAATTCCAACCGTCCCGGCCAGCGGACCTCCCGGAGGCCGTCCGCCAGGGTTTGCGGGGCAATCGGGAATCGGTCTGCAAGCAGTTCCAGGACCGCCAGAGCAAGGCTGGCATTGACGACCTGGTGTGCGCCGGCCAGGGCGAGGGGCAGGCCGGTACGGCGCGGACCGGTGATCGGGGTATAGGCAAAGGTTCCGTCGGCCTGAGCCTCGCCTGAAAAATCCCGGCCATAGAGGTAAAGCGGGTTTTGCAGCTCACGGCAGCGTTGAGCGATGACCGGCACGGTCTCGGGCGCCCGTCCTGAAAAAATCACCGGAACCCCTGGTTTGATGATCCCCGCCTTTTCTCCGGCAATGGCGGTCAGGGTGGTGCCGAGATGCTGCTCATGATCACGGCTGATATCGGTGAGCACCGCCGCCAGGGGCGTTACCACGTTGGTGGCATCGAGCCGTCCGCCCATGCCGGTCTCCAGGATGACCATCTCAACCTTTTTCTGCGCAAACCAAAGCAAGGCCAGAAGGGTGGTGCACTCGAAATAGGTGGGCGGCCGGCGGCCGGAAAGAAAGGTCTGTAGCCGGGTGACCAGTTGGGCTAAATCGACCTCGGTGATGCAATCGGTTCCGATCCGAAACCGTTCGCGTACCGAACTGAGGTGGGGGGAAGAATAGAAGCCGGTACGATAGCCCGCCGTCGAGAGAATGGAGAGCAGGGTGGCCCCCACCGAACCTTTGCCATTGGTGCCGGCAATATGGATGATGTTAAGCTGTTCCTGGGGATTGCCGAGTTCGGCCAACAGGTTCCGGGTGGTGTCCAGGCCCAGCTTGATTTTGAAGAACTGGAGCTGGTCGAGATAGGCCTCGGCTTCCCGGTAGTTCATGGAACCAGGGGAGATCCGCTCGCGGCCACGGAGCCGGGAGGGCAGTGCGGAGACAGGTGACGGGTTTGGGGACGGTTCACCCGAGGATCTCCAGTTTGGCATAATCGAGGTGCAGGATCTTGCTGCCGTGGCGGTCAAAGAGGATCTCAACCCGACGCGGACCGGGGATGCTGGTTACCTTGCCGATCCCGAATAAGGAATGGCTGACCTGCATACCTTCCCGGTAGGCGACCCGGGCCGATTCCACTTTGGCTACCGGCGCGGTGTTCAAGGGTTCCTGGCGGTATTGGCTGGTGTAAGGAGCTGTGGTAGCGCCGGCCCGATCGGTCTGATGGTACAGACCGGGGCTGATCTCGCGCAGAAACGGCGACATCGTGGCCCGCAGATGCTGCCGGTCCGGGGTAACCAGTTCCCGTGGATAGGTGAGGAAGAGTTGTTTTTTTGCCCGGGTAGCCGCTACGTAGAGCAGGCGTCGCTCCTCCTCCCACTGTTCGCCCGGAGTCGAGTTCTGGTGAGGAAAGCGGCCCTCGGCCAGGCCGATGACAAATACCGTATCCCATTCCAGTCCCTTGGCCGAATGAATGGTGGAGAGGATCAGACGCTGGTCGTCACGGGTGGCCCCGTCCGGGGTTCCGACGTCCGGTGGGTCGAGGGCGGTGTCATCGACAAACGATTGGAGATCACCGTAGCCGGCAACTAAGACCTTGATCTGGTCCAGTTCTTTGCGTCGTTTGGGATAATCATCGTAATAGATCTTTTCAAAAACCGGTTCATAGTAGGTCATGACCAGATCGAACAGATCCGAGGGGGTCAGGTTGGGGCGGGTGAGGAGTTCGATGGTCGCATTGAGTTGGTCGAACTGCACCTTCCATGCCGGGCCCGGTTTGTAGGATGCCAGTGCGGTCATCGGGGTGTCAGATTCTCGAATACTGTTCAAGATCTTCTGCACGGTCTTGGGGCCGACCTTGTCGAGTTGGAGGAGGATGCGGTTCCAGGAAAGGTTGTCCCAAGGGTTGATCAGCACCCGGAAAAAAGAAAGCAAATCTTTGATATGGGCTGATTCGGTCAATTTCAACCCACCGCGTTTGTCAAATTCAAAATTGTGACCAGCCAGTTCCATCTCCAGTTTGTAGGAATGAAAGCCGGAGCGGAACAGCACGGCGATTTCATGCAAGCCGACCCCCTCCTGGCGACGCTGTTCAATCTGCTGGACCACAAAACGGGCCTCCGCCGCCTCGTTGGGCGCGACGATCACCTCCGGCCGAGTCCCGCCGATGGCGCTGGTGAACAAAGTCTTGGTGAATTTTTTCTCGGCGTTGGCAATGATGGCATTGGTGAGTTGCAAAATGGGCTTGGTGGAGCGGTAATTCTCCTCCAGTTTGACGACCTTGGTGCCAGGGAACTGCTCGGAAAAGCGCATGATGTTGTAAAAATCAGCGCCCCGGAAACTGTAAATTGACTGAGCATCGTCGCCTACCACCATGACGTTTTTATGGTGGTAGGCCAGCAGGCGGACGATCTCAGCCTGCAACTGGTTGGTATCCTGGTATTCATCGACCAGGATATACTGAAAGCGGTGCGACAGTTCGCTTCGAGCTTGCTCGGATTGCGCCAGCAGACCTTTCCAGTTAACCAGGAGGTCGTCGTAGTCCATCAGGCCGTGTTCGCGTTTGAATTGGCGGTAGTGTTCCTGGATGGTATAGAAATCCTGGATGAATTCGGACAGGTGGACGTGGTCTCGATAGACCAGTTGTTCAATGGTCGCGGATTTGTTGATCGCCCCTGAAATCAGGTTCATGATAACCCGTTTGGAAGGGAACCGTTTGCCGGCCCCGGCCATGCCCAGCGAGGATTTAATCAGGTTGAGGATGCCTTCGGCGTCGCCCCGGTCGATGATGGTGAAGTTGGTGCCGAGGTCCAGGTGGTGGCCATACTTGCGAAGCAGGATGTTGGCGGTGGCGTGGAAGGTGCCGCCCATCACCCGCCGACTGGATTGGTCGGTTAACTGGCCGGCCCGATACAGCATTTCCTGGGCCGCTCTCCGAGTGAAGGTGAGCAGGAGAATCGATTCCGGGGTAACTCCCTGCTGAATAAGATACGCCATCCGGTAGACCAGGGTCCGGGTTTTGCCGCTGCCGGCCCCGGCAATCACCAGGATCGGTCCGTCGCCATGGGTAACGGCGGCGAACTGGGCAGGATTCAGGACCTCAGGGGTGATGGTGGCTGCGGGTGCGGCGGAGGGCGGTTGTTCGGTGGCGGAAAAGTGTTGGGTTTGCATACCCGGTCTTCTACCACAGAGAGGGGGGATGGTGCAATGGCTGTTGACATTGGTGGTAAACTCTGGGTAAAGTCCCGGCGAGCAGTTCGCCGTAAACGCAAAGCTGTGTAACATATTGAAATTAAACGATGGAATCTTTCAGGGAAGGGCGGGGCGGCTGGTTGCAGGCGAACCTGCCGGAGCGAAAGACAATTTATTGACTTTTTTGCAGGGATACTATGACACAACCGGAACAGTTGTTTACCCCCACCGTCTTGCAGGCCATGTTTCCGCCGGAGCGCACCTATGATTTTTTTGAGGCGTTGTTTGGCGATGCCAATGAAGGGGCCTACGATATCGCATTGAGCTTCGGCGGTTATGATGCCGGCAAGCAAACGCTTACTTTTCTGCTCAATCTGCATGAGCGCCCTGGCCGTTGTCTGGCCTGCAACCTGACCTCCGGCCTGCCCGAGGTCTTTTCCAGGCATCCGGTGATCAATATCAAGGGGTTGGTGGAGGAGATTCAAGAAATACTGAGGAAGGCGATGGTGTGCGAGAGTTGGCGGGTCGGGCGCACCATTCAGAAGGGGCGATCGCTGCACTGCATTCCTCTGCTGATTCAGGTTCGTCCGCAATAAGGTTTTCCCCGGATTGGCGGTTCAATTCCGAACCGCTGGTTCGAGGAAAGAAGGGGGCTTGGTTTTCAGTTAATTGCCACCTGAGCCCTGCCGTTAGCCTTGGCCTGGTAGAGAATGTCATCGGCTCTTTCTAGCCAGGCATCGATATGCATCCCGGGTTTCCACTCAGAAAGGCCGATGCTGACGGCCAATTTTCCGGCTTTCGTGACCACATTGAGTTGCTCCACGGCCTGGCAGAGTCGCTCTGCCAGATAACGGGCATCCTGCATGTTGGTATCGGGTAAAACGAGCAGGAATTCGTCGCCGCCCATGCGCACCAGAAGGTCGGTAAGGCGGATCTGTTTGTTCATCGCTACAGCTACTTGCTGCAGCACCCTGTCGCCCATCAGGTGTCCCATAGAATCATTCACCGCCTTGAAATGATCGAGGTCAAGGGCGGCCAGGGTCAGCGGGTGGCCGTGACGACTGGCCTGCTCGACAATCGAGTTGATCCGCTCTTTGAAAACGAAGCGGTTGGGCAGACCCGTGAGGATATCTTTCCGGGCCTGAGCGAAAATCTCTTCATACTCCAGGGCTCTTTTCAATGGTTCCGCCAGGATAACCAGGGACTCGTCGATAAATTGCAGTTCGTCTTCCGAAAGCGGTTTACCTTTGCGCAAGAGTACCAGCACGCCGCGACAATCCATTGACTCAAAAATCCATTTATGGATATGAAACCCGTCGGCCATGGTGGTGCGAGTTTCCTGTTCAAAGGCTTGTTCCAGGTTTTCCTGAGCGAGTTGGATGGCCTGCCGTCGTTTGGGACCGTGGTACGAGCAAAACATATGCATGCGTTGGCGGGAGGGATTGCTGTAGCCGACCAATTCATGGCCAATGAATTCCATCAGCCAGATTGAATAGGCTTCAATCATGGCGGGTAGGTCGAGAATTCCGGCCATTCGCTGGTAGAGCGTATTGATTTTTTTCAACTTTTCGGACTGCTGCCGGTAATGCAGTAATTCGGTCAGCAGGATTTCCATGGTGGGGGCAATGGTGTCATCAGCCTGGTCTTCAAGAGCTTGGATACGCATAGTGTTCACATGGTGCCTAACGATGGCGGTTGCAGGATTAAGAGGTGCCATAGGTCGTTGCTCACTAGGGGGGCAGCGGTTGAAGTTGCAGTGGTTTCCGTTTTGTTGCATGCTGCGGGAAACCAGGTATTATCAGCTGGTGTCAAGACCAGGAAAAGCTCAGAATAAGTCATTGCTGCGGTAACTTTTGCTAAATTTATGCCTGAAGTTTAAAATTTTGTATTTCTTTATAAAAACAAAAGGTTACATGGCTGGAACCAAAAAGGTCTTACGGTGTGTCAGTTGTACCAGGGCAATCTGTCATAAATTCGACAGGGTGTAATGCTTGCCGCAGACCATTGAAGGTTCTGGTGTCTGGGGGAGAGACTTGTTTTGCAGCGATGCCTGCCAGGCCTGCCGGCACCTTGCTTTTCACTAATATAACTGGAGTTTTTTTACTGTTATGGGGCAGTCTTTAAATATCGGCCAAATGTTTGTTGTCGGCTTTTCGGGTTGCGAACTCAATGTTGCTCACTGGATCGTGTCCGCGATTGAGCAGGATTGCATTGGTGGCGTGATTCTGTTTGATCGCAATATCGACCGGTCCGTGCAAAATATCCGCACCCCTGAACAGTTAAGGCAATTGACAAAGGATTTGCAGCAATATGCCATCATTCCGTTATTGATTGCGGTTGACCAGGAAGGTGGTATGGTCTGCCGGCTCAAGGAATGTGACGGTTTTTTGTCATCAAAGAGCGCCGCCGCCTTGGCCGAAGAAGGGGTGGCGGCCACCCGACGGCAGGCTGATATCACGGCCGTTCTGCTCCGCGATCACGGCATCAATGTAAACTTCGCCCCGGTTGTGGATCTCAATCTTAATCCGGACAACCCGATTATCAGCCGTTACCAGCGCAGTTTCGGCACGAGAGCGGAGGAGGTGGTGGGGCATGCCCAGGCCGTCATCGCGGCCCATCACCTGCAGGGCATTGGCTGCTGTCTCAAGCATTTTCCCGGCCATGGCAGTGCCGGCAGCGACTCCCATCTTGGTTTTGTCGATATTACGGATTGTTGGCAGCAGGTGGAACTGGAGCCCTATCGCCAACTGATTGACTCTGGCTACAGTGACGGAATTATGACAGCCCATCTGGTGCATCGCGGCCTTGACCCCTCGGGGGGGCCGGCTACCCTGTCGGCGGAGATGATCAACGGTTTGCTGCGGCAGCAGCTCGGATTCACCGGGGTGGTGTTCAGCGACG
Source organism: Desulfobulbaceae bacterium (assembly GCA_019163135.1). GTDB lineage: Bacteria > Desulfobacterota > Desulfobulbia > Desulfobulbales > Desulfobulbaceae > Desulfobulbus. The sequence continues at coordinate 6,145 of JAFLKR010000097.1, forward strand.
ATCTGCAGATGCGGGCGATCAGTAAAGGCTGGAGCTATACGGAGGCGGTGCAGCGGGCGGTGCTGGCCGGGGTGGACGTCCTTGTGGTCGGCAATAATCTCGATCCGCAAACGGATGCGGTCCGGATCGGCATCCGGGCCATCACCGAGTTGCTTGACAAGGGGCGGATTGATGAAAACCATATACGCGACTCGTTGGCGCGCATCGCGCTTTTTAAGGAAAAAATTACAGGAAAACAATCATGGCAGCAAATCGGCCCACCCACAGCCTGATAATCGGCTATCTCGTCTGGCTGTTCGGGTTTATCGGCGCCCATCGCTTCTATTACGGCAAGCCGGTTTCCGGCACGATCTATTTTTTCACCCTGGGGATTTTCTTTATCGGCTGGATTGTTGATCTCTTTCTCATCCCCAGCATGGAGCGGGAGGCTGACATCCGCTATCTTCCCGGTCCCATCGATTACAATCTCGCCTGGGTCCTGCTGGTTTTTCTCGGATTATTCGGGGTGCACCGGCTGTACATGGGTAAAATCTGGACCGGTATCCTCTACCTGCTCACTTTTGGCCTTTGCGGTCTGGGCTATATCTACGACATGTGGACCCTTAACGACCAGGTTACCCTGATCAACGGCGCTGCCGGCACGCCTCCATCTTTTCGGGTGGTCTGAGAACGATCAGGCCATGGGGCGGGTGAAGACCCAGCAGGTGCCGCTCGAAACCTCCGGGCTGAATTTGTAGCCCTCGCCGGTGAACTGCTGCATTTCTGCGGAATTTTCAATGCGATGGCGGAGCAGAAAACGGGCCATCATTCCCCGGGCCCTTTTGGCGAAAATGGCCACGGTGCGGAGCCTGTCGCCTTTTTCTTCCTTGAATTGGATATCGAGCCAGAGGGCTTGCATGCGGTCTCGATTGATGACTCGGGTGTACTCGTTGGATGCGAGATTGATTACGACCGGTTGCGTTTCCTTTCGGACGGCTTGATTGAGATGCTCAGTGAGCAGTTTGCTCCAGAAGGCCGAGAGGTTTTTTTCTTGAGTCGGCGGCAACTTGCTGTCCATTTCCAGGCGATGAGGTTGGATCAGGTCGAGCGGTCGGAGGCAGCCGTAGAGGCCGGAGAGAATCCGCACCTGGTCTTGGGCATACAGAAGGTCGGCTGGGGTGAAGGCGGTGGCCGCCATGCTGCGGAAAACCTCTCCGGAAAATGCCAGCAGCGCCTGCTTGGCGTTGGTCGGTGTATGGGGCAGGGCGAAGACTTTAAGCTGGTCATGGGTGCGCTTGGCCAAGGTCGGGCTGATTTCAAGCAAGGATGCAAGCGCTTCGAGGTCATATTGGCGCAGGGTTGCGATCAGTTGTTGGGTCTGCTCCGGAAACTCGGGTAAGGTCCAAGGCAAAACGCGGTCAATCGGGCTGAAATCCTGCCCCTTCGAGGGCGAGAGGATAATCATGGTGGTTGTCTTTCTCAGCTATGAGGACGTGAGTCCCCGTTTTGCATAGGGTATGCCAACGGCGGGCATCAGGGGCAGCAGAGTACCTGGTTGCCACCCGCAGCTTTGGCCTGGTGTAGGCACCGGTCGGCAATCAACAGCAAGTCGTCGATGTCGGTATTGCGGCCCGGTGCTTCCGGGGCAAAACCGGCGACCCCGAAGCTGGCGGTGCTGTTGACCAGGTGGGTATCCACCGTAAAGTTGAACTGGGCGAATTGTTCCCGCAACCGCATGGCGACCCGGCCAGCCCCCCGGATAGGGGTTTCGGGCAGGACCAGAAGAAATTCATCTTCCCCCCAGCGGGCGACGGTGTCAATATCTCGACGAATGGATTGCAGGGCAATCTGGGCAAAGCCGATGAGCATCTGGTCGCCGGCGCGGTGTCCAAAGGTCTCGTTGATATTTTTCAACGTGTCGATATCGCAAACTATAATCGAGAGAGAGTGCGAGTAGCGGCGGGATCTTTTTAATTCTTTTCGTATGTGTTCCTGGAGATGGATGCGGCTGCTACAGCCGGTGAGCGGGTCAATGGTGGTTAGCAATTTGAGCTGTTCCCGCAGTTGTCGTTCCTGCTGAACGAGCCGAAATTGCCGGGCAGCGTCGAGGATGATGGTTTTCAGGGTCTCCTTGGGGGTGCATTCCGGAACGACCCGGAAGAGGGACGCGCTGTTGGCCTGATGCAGTGTGGATACCAATTGCGCATCAGGGGCGAGCAACAGCGGGATGGCTTCAGAGAGGGCGGCGGCTTGCTGCAGAAAGGCAATGCCGCTCATGTCCGGCAATTGCGAGGCCGCTAACACTGCGCACCATCCGGTAGACAGGGCCAGGGTTGCCAGGCCGTCCTTGCCGGTAGAGGTGGTGATGAACTGCAAGCCGCCCGCCACATCCTGGGCCAGGTCGGCGATATTCAGGCTGTCGTTGACAATTAATACCTGGTTGCTCATGCATGTGCTCCTGGGGAGTATATTTATAGAGGGATCATACCATCACCATCCGTAAAAGAGGAGTCGAATTTCCTGTTGTCAAGCAACTGCAGGCTGCGGTATAAGGCCGCACAAGGAGATTTATCAAATGGAAGACCAGCGCGGGTGCAAGCCCGAAATTACCTATCCCTGCTTATGGCAGTACCGGATTATCGGTGAGGATCGGGCCACAATGATCCAGGCTATTACCGCCGGAGTCGCGGCATCGGCCTGTACCATCAAAGATGCCAATGTCAGTTCCGGTGGGCGTTACATCAGTCTCAGTCTTGAGGTCACCGTTGATTCGGACGCTGAACGACTGTGCATTTATCAGCTTTTAGCCGGGCACCCGGCAATACGGATGGTGTTATGAGCGATACAGATTTGGGCCAGGAAAAACGTTTCGTGGACAGTAAGTTGATCCCGGTAATGCGGGAAGCGGTGATTACCGTGCAGATGATTCTTTTTAAAGCGTTGAGAGAGACGGTGCATGACCGTTATGTCGATCAGGTTGAACCGTATCATACCTATCTGGCTGGTGCAGTGATCAACAATCTCTTTGGGACGCAGCCGATGGACGAAGCGGTCGCCGGGTTTGCCGCCAGCAACCGTGAGCTCTGCGAGCGCGAACTACGGGAGCTCTCCGGCCGTTGCGGCCACCTGATGCCGGTGCTTACCGATGCCCTGCGCATGAAAATCATTTGTGATAATCAGGAGGGGGTCCACTCCATGCCCAGCCTGCTGATGGCTAAGGCTCTGGGGCTTCTTCAGGAGGAGCGAGCGCTGCCTCTGCCTTCCACCTTTATGCTGCAGGTGCGAAAGATGGCGTCGGAATACGGCCTTATTGAGCCGATGCCGGCGGCTTCATCGTCCGAAGGGTCACCAGCGTAGCGCCCCAGGATCCGCTCGACTCGTCGCCCAACCGAAACGAGGCCACCGTCTCGAGCCTTTCGAGCAGAGCGTGTACGGTCCGGCGCAACGTGCCGGAGCCTTTGCCGTGGACGATCCGGACCTGGAGAATACCCCGTTTGCGGCACTCCTCGAGGTAGTCCGGAATCAGCAGTTTGATTTCAGCCGGCCGAAAGGCATGGAGGTCGAGGGTGCCGTCAATGTACAGTTCGACAGGCTCTATCTCCTCATCCATAATCACCCCCTCCGTTTGCCCAGAATGTGCAGCGCAATCGCCGCTGCCCGGTCCGAAGCGCCTGGTCCGCCCAACTTGCGCTGCACCTCCTGGAGTCCAGCCAGTTGGGTAGCCCTCGCCTGTTCATCTTCAATCAATACTTTAAGTTCGTGCGCTATCTGCTCGGGAGTAACTGCATCCTGAAGAAGTTCAGGGATGACCCCCCGGCCGCCGATCAGGTTAACTAAAGAAAAATAATCCAGGTGCCGAACGATCAGTTTGCCAAGGAAATAGGTAAGGGCAGAGGTTCGATAAGTGGCGACCATGGGAATGCCAAGGATTGCCAGCTCAAGCAGGACCGTGCCTGAAGCTGCCACTGCCCCGTCGCAGACCGCCATCATAGTGTAACGGTCATCGCTGATTACCCGGAAATCCATCCGGTTGCGCCAATCCGCCAGACCGTTTTCGTCGAGCATCGTCCGGGTGATGGTCGAAGCTTGGGGGATGAGAAAGATATAGGTCTCAGGATGATCGCCGGCCACGAGTTCGGCGGCAGCCAGGAAATCGGGGAGCAGGGCGGCGATCTCTTTTTTTCTGCTCCCGGGCAGGAGGCCGATCAGTTTTTTGGCGGGATCGATCTGGTGCTGTTCCAGAAATTCTGCGCGTTCCATCCGGGGTTTGACCGTATCCACCAGCGGGTGGCCGACAAAATCAACGGTGCAGCCTTGCCGGGCGTAAAATTCTTGTTCAAAGGGCAGGATGACCGCGATCCGGTTGGTCAACTGCTTAAGGGTATGGACTCGACTTCGGCGCCAGGCCCAGATCTGGGGGCTGATGTAATAAAAAACAGGGATGCCCTGCTCCTTGGCGGTGGCTGCCAGCCAGAGGTTGAAATCCGGGTAGTCGATCAGGATCAACAGGGCCGGGCGCTGACTGCGCATGCGCTCAACCAGGGCCCGGCGGGCTCGGAGGATGTCGCCCAAGTGGCTGAGCACCTCGGTGATGCCAACCACCGCCAGCTTGGCCGCATCACAGAGCAATTCCACCCCGGCCAGTTCCAATTCCCTGCCGCCCATACCACAGAAGCGCAGGTCCGGGGTCTGCCGCTGCATGGCTCGGACCAGGTTGGCACCATGGAGATCGCCCGAGGCCTCGCCAGCCACGATCATGATTTGCCCGCGTGCGGGACTTTTTTGCGTTTCGGTCATGGGGTCGCCTGCCGATTCAGTGTTGGGAAAAGGGCAGGAGCAGATTGCTTAACCCTTCTTCGGCCAGAATCTGTTCGATCCGCTGCCGGTTGCTGTTGATCTGGGCCACCACCTGCAGGGCCACATCCAGTGCCCGCCTGCCCTCCTCGCCCGCTACCGCCGGCCGGGTGCGGTTGCGGACATGCTTGACGAAATCGCGAAGTTCCAGGTCCAGAGCATCCTGTTCCTGAAATCGGGATTTGCTGATTTCCGGGACTGGGTGCCCCCCCGGTTCGCCGGCTTTGAGTCGAACAGTCATAATCTCTTTTTTGCCGAAATCGACCGACAGATACTGGCCCGGCTGAAAGATCCGCATGCGGCGCATGTTTTCCATGGAGATCCGGCTGACCGTAATATTGGCGGTGCAGCCGTTTTGAAAGATGATGCGGGCATTGGCAATATCGGTCAATTTGGTGATCACCGGGCTGCCGGCGGTCAGGATCGAGACGATCGGCGAATCGACGATTGAAAGGATGATGTCGATATCGTGGATCATCAGGTCTAGGACCACATCCACATCTGTGCCCCGATCCTTGAACACCGCGATCCGGTGGGCCTCGATGAAAAGGGGATGGGTGAGTTGCGGTTGCATCGCCAAAACCGCCGGGTTGAATCGTTCCAGGTGGCCAACCTGGAGGATGCGCTGCTGCTTTCGGGCCAGTTCGATCAGGTCGTCGGCCTCGGTCAGAGTGGTGGTGATCGGTTTTTCCACCATCACGTCCACTGAGTGCTGCAGGCAGTATTTGGCCACCGCGTGGTGGAGGCTGGTCGGCACGGCGATGGAGACCGCATCTACTTGCATTATCAGCTCCCGGTAATCGGTAAAGGCGCGGGTAGCGCATTCATCGGCCACCAGTTTCGCCCGGTCCGGGCTGGCATCGGCTACGCCCACGAGTTCGACATCTTCCATGGCCGCATATTTCTGGGCATGGAAACGCCCGAGATAACCAACCCCGATAACCCCAACCTTAACTTTATTGCTCATTGCATTGTTTCCTTGTTATTTTTTGCACCTTAAGTAGCGCGGGCTGCGTTCAGATGCCGAGATATGCTTTTTGAATAGCTGGATTGCCAAGGAGCGCGGTTGCTTTGTCCTGCATGACGATCGCACCGTTCTCCAGGAGTCTAGCCGCGATCTGCCGCTTGCAAGCCAAGATGGGCATTCTGCTCCACCAGCAAGATGGTGGTGTTGTGTTCCTGATTAATTTTTTTTATAATTTCGAAAATTTGCCTGGTGACCAGCGGCGCCAGGCCTATGGAGGGCTCGTCCAGGAGCAGTAATTGGGGCCGGGCCATCAAGGCCCGCGAGATCGCCAGCATCTGCTGCTCACCACCGGAGAGGTTACCGCCCGGTTGGTGGCGCCGCTCTTTCAGGATCGGAAAGAGGTTGTAGATATAACCCCGATCTTCATTGATCGCACGTTTATCACTGCGTAAAAAAGCTCCCATAGTAAGATTTTCAGCTACGGTCAACTCGGAAAAGATATGCCGGCCTTCGGGTACCTGGCAGATTCCCTGTTTGACGATGGTGTCCGGCGACCGTTGGGCCGGCCTGGTTTCCCGGCACGGACCGATCTCGAAAGCACGGCCTCAATTTGGTCCTTAAACCGTTCTCCGTCCAAGACCAAACCGCTGTTGACCGCTGCACGGATCGTTGCCAGGGATTCGCTGTCCAGCCGATCATTGAACAAAGCGCGATACGCCTCTTGTCGTGCCCGGTTGTCCTTGCCCAAGTCGAGATAGCAAGAGTGCTCGCGGAGAAGATCGTCCGGGCGACCGTTCGCATGAGTGCCATAGCTTGACCATGGGTAATCGGCTGGAGTTGCGACGATCCCGGCTCGGACCGGATTGAACTCGATATAGCGACTACAGGTCAGCAGATAGCGCTCCGAATCGATGACGCTCGATTTGTATCGGCCTTCCCACAGGGTGCCGCTCCGCTGGTAACCCGAGTTCACATATCGCACGTACCGGCTGCCCAAATACCTCATCATCAAGGGTAAGCCTTCGCTATTCTGTGACGTCGCCAGCAAGTGGACATGGTTGGTCATCAACATGTAGGCATGGATTACGCAGTGGTACCGAGCTGCAACCGCAGCAACACTTTCCAGGTAAAACCGATAGTCTTCCTCGGAGAAGAAACAGGCTGACCGGTTATTGCCGCGCTGGATAATGTGATGCGGCTCTCCACCATGTTTGATGCGCGCTCGCCTTGGCATCTTTTATAGCATTAGAAGAATCGGGCTCCGTCCCCCATTTTTGCGCCTTTTTGTTCAACATGTAGAAGAGGGTCA
>JAFLKR010000102.1 GCA_019163135.1 Desulfobulbaceae bacterium
GTCCACGGAGTTGGTAGAACTTGCCGAGGTTGTCGGCAAGCGCAAGGCCGTGCCCTTGGATCATCCCTGGATTCGGGCCGCACTGGAAACTGGAACCTGCTTAGGGGATCACACTGTATAAAAGACAGGGAATCAGTGGGAGACCTTGATTTTTCAGCGCTTATTCTCGTTTAGTGCGGATCATAACTGTCGCGGACAATCTCTCCTTCCACCAGGTAGATAATTTCTTCGGCGATATTTTTGGCCCGATCGCCAATCCGCTCAAGATGGCGGGCGACCAGATAGAGGTTAACAAGGCTGGCGGCATTATCGTTGCGCAGGCCGAGTTCTTGGATAACGGTCCGATAGGCTGCATCGCGCATCCGGTTGATCTCATCGTCAATGAGAAATATTTTGCGGGCCAGTTCTGCATCTTCTGCCACTAGACTGTCCAGGCTCATCTTCAGCATCTCTAAGGCTTTAGCGGCCATGGGCTGATAATCGAAGATAAAAACTAAATCAGGGGTTTTGTTCTTGTTAATGGTCAGAAGCCGTTTGGCTATATTTACCGAGATATCGGCGATTCTTTCCAGTTCGCTGTTGATTTTTATAATGGAGACGATCAACCGCAAATCGCGGGCCACGGGTTGGTGCAAGGCAAGAATTTTGAGACATTCCTCCTCCACCCGGACTTCCATGTCATCGATCTCCCAATCAGAGGTCACGATCTTCTCGGCTTCAGTATCGTTCATAGTTTCCAGGATGGTGCAGGCCCGTCGCAAGCGGTCTTCCACGAGACTGCCCATTTCAAGGATGTACTTTTTAAGCTGATCGATCTCGCGATGGAAATGCATATGTCTACTCACTTTTTTCTCCTGATGGGTTCTTTAATTAATTGGCATGCAACTCATTATTTTAAATATACAGGGTGCGGATTGCCACTCCATTAAGAACAGATTAAGATACCGTTAGCATTTTTCTTTTTAGTTGCAACCGAAAGGGCCCTGCATAACTATGACGACAATAATAGGCATGCATCAACTTTAAAAGGATCATCAAGTGAAGAAGCCCAGCGTTTTGGTTGTCGAGGACGACACCGACATTCAACAGCTTGTCAGTTACAATCTGATCAAAGCGGGCTTCAATGTTACCTGCGCCGATAGTGGCGAGGAAGCGTTGCAACGGCTCAGTCAGGAATCCTTCGATGCAATGGTGCTCGATTTGATGCTGCCCGGCAAGGATGGCAACGAGATCTGCCGTATAGTACGCACTCAGAAGGTAACCCAGTCGCTACCGATTATTATGCTCACCGCCAAAAGTGAGGAAGATGATATTATCGCCGGGCTAAAATGCGGGGCTGATGATTATATAACCAAGCCCTTCAGTCCTCGAGTGTTAATCGCCCGAATTGAGGCAGCCCTGCGTCGTAACCCCGAACAGATCGAAGATGCGGCCAATATAAGAGGAGTCATCAACCGTCACGGCATGGCCATCCATTCAGGTCGTCATGAGGTCCGGGTCAATGGTGAAGAGGTGCATCTCACCGCCTCGGAATTCACTATCTTGAAATTCCTTGCCGGCCGGCCGGGCTGGGTTTCTTCCCGGCAGGAAATTCTCGAACAGATTCGAGGGAATGACTATAGCATCACCCAACGAGCCGTGGATGTTCAAATCTTTGGGCTGCGTAAAAAACTTGGGCCATCGGGGGGCTGCATCGAAACTATACGAGGTTTCGGCTACCGGATACGGGAATAACCGCCCGTCGCCACACCCTTCCCCTCATTGGTCACAACAGCTCCTGCCTTTGCCGGGGCCTAATCATATACCCATTGTAGAGTCACCTATGCGAAACATTCGTCTTTTCTGGCAAATCTTTCCTGCCTGTGTCGGCATTACTATCTTCTCCATGCTGCTTGCCGCCTGGCTGGCAACCACCACCGGCCGCAGTTTCTATATTGACCACCTCAAGGAAGAGGTTCGGGAACGGGCTCTGATGATCGAGCCGACTATCACCTCGCTCAGTCGGGGACCGGAACGGCAGCTGCAGGAATTTGTACGCCAGACCGGCAGACGGGCGGCAACCCGGATCACGGTCATCGATGCCGACGGTGTGGTCCTGGCGGATTCAAACGAGGACCAGGCTTTGATGGACAACCATGGCAAGCGGCCCGAGGTGGAGCCGGCGTTGGCAGGAGAGACTGGGTTTTCCATACGTCGCAGTCAAACGATTGGTGAATCGATGCTCTATGCGGCGATCCCGGTTGAGCTGAAATCTCCCGGTCACCGTGGAGCCCTGCGCCTCGCCATCCCCAACGTTTCGGTAGAAGCGATGCTTTCTACCCTGCAGTGGAAAATGTTCGGGATCGGCCTGGCGGTGATCGGCCTGGCGGCGCTGCTCTCCCTGTGGGGCGCCCGTCGGATCAGCCGCCCGCTGGAAGAAATGAAACGCGGGGCCGAACAGTTGACCAGTGGTCGCATCGACCAGCTGGTGAAGATCAGCAGCGAACACATGTCGGTGGAAATGGCCGGGCTGGCCGGTTCGATCAACCAGATGGCGGAACAGATCAACCGCCGCATCAGGATTATCATCCAGCAACGCAACGAACTGGAGGCTGTTTTTTCCAGCATGGCCGATTCGGTCGTGGCCATCGACGCCGACAAAAAAATCATCCGCATGAACCAGGCCGCCACCGCCCTGTTCGCCCTGCCGCCGGAGGTGGTCAAGGGCAAGGACGTGCAGGGGGTTATTCGCAACGCCTATCTCATCGAAATGATCGATTTTACCCTCACCCACAACACCCAGCAGGAACAAAAGATTGCCCTGTTCAACGGCACCGACCCGATCATCCTCCAGACCCATGCCGTGCCGCTGCGTGACGAGGACAACAAAAACATCGGGGCTTTGTTGGTGATGAACGACCTGACCAAGCTCAACCGTCTGGAAAACATTCGCCAGGACTTTGTCGCCAACGTCTCTCACGAACTGAAAACGCCGATAACCGCGATCAAGGGCTATGTCGAGACGCTGCAGGACGGGGCGATCGATGACCGGGACAATGCGCTGCGCTTCCTGGGCATCGTTGCCCGCCAGGCCAACCGGTTGGATGCGATCGTTGACGACCTCCTGATTTTGTCTCGCATCGAAAACACCAACGTCCAGGAAGAAGTCAACTTACTGGACGGCGAGGTCGGACCGGTACTTGAAAGCGCCCTCCAGACCTGCGCCGTCCATGCCGATGCGAAAGAGGTTATTGTCCAGATCGAATGTGATGAGGAGCTATTGGCACCGATCAATCAGCCGCTTCTGGAACAGGCGGTCATCAATCTGCTTAAAAACGCCATCAACTATAGCCCGGAAGGCTCGCTGGTCACCCTGCGTTGCTGCGGCAGCACCAACCTGCAGGGCGAAAAATTCGTCCATCTCAGCGTGGTTGACAACGGTCCCGGCATCGCCAGGGAGCACCTGCCCCGGTTGTTTGAACGGTTTTACCGCTGCGACAAGGCGAGAAGCCGCGACCAAGGCGGCACCGGGCTCGGCCTGGCCATTGTTAAACATATCGCCCAAGCCCACAATGGCACAGTGGAAGTGGAAAGTGTGCCCGGCAAGGGCTCGACCTTCACCATCACCCTGCCGGCGGCAAAGGCAGCTTGAGGCCTCTTTTCCCCTGCATTCGCCTCTTACCTGAAATTCCAGCGAGCAGCGCCTGCGGCGGGCTTACCCCCTTTCCAGGCTGAAATTGCCGCGCTTCCTTGGTCTTCCTAGCCAGTCTGTTGAAGAGGCGGGGTCGGTTTTAAGATACCTTCATTCCGGTATTAAGCTGAATAGTCATCAACTATTGGAGTTCTTACGGTAGGGGGCGCCAATGTTTCGAAATGTTTCGGAAGAGTTCAATGAACAGGACGATTTTTTCGTCGTAGCGTTCAATGGACAATCAAAGCGCGGGTATTCAAGACCGGGTAACTGACACCATCGGACGGAAAAAGAAATTCGGGACTGGGAGCGCTTAAATTATCAGGTGGTTGGTAATAGTCCGGAGCCTCCTGCCCCCGTCACAGGAATATCTGCAAACCTTTTTCGTTATATTCTTTAATGAAATTGTTAATCTTCTCTTCAATCTGATCCCTGATTATTCGAACTTTTTCAAGCTTCGTTTCCTTGTCCCCCGTAAATTTTGAGGGATCATCAAAAGGCCAGTTAATCCGCAAGGCTCTACCTGGAAATATTGGGCACTGCTCACTCGCTTCTCTTGAACAGACAGTGATGATGATATCATAACTCTTGCCCTGCTTGAGGAGATCCAATGCTTTTTTGGTGGTATTGCCCTGCAGGTCATATCCCCTCTCTTGCATAACTTCAATTACAAGCGAGTTTATTCTTCCAGCTTCGATTCCACAGCTTTCGACTTCGAAGAAAGTCCCTCCAAAATGTTTTAAAAACGCTTCAGCCATTTGACTTCTGGCGGAATTATGCTCACAGACAAAAAGGACACGCAACATGATCCGACCTCCTATTTATTTAATCTTACCTGATAAACCCGTTCAGTCTCTTTTTTAAGGATGGGTTTATGTACAAGCTAAATGTTACGTTTTGGTAACGATAAGATTCTGTTTCTGTTTATTTTCCTCTGCGGGGAAACTCTCTCCTCTTATGGCCTCTCGGATTGAATGAAAAACCCTAATACTTTTGGATAATTGGAGTGTTGGAGCATGTGTAGGCTGTTGGGCCATCCTTGGTGCCAAAGGGTATTTTTTTCGGCAATTGATCACGTTAGTTCAATCGACTGATCCGTCCTGCGATATCAGTGTTGAGTGGTTGGGGCTGCGCCTGGACATACTGGATCAGGGCATCGGCGATAAAGGGACCGACCACCGGATTAACCCCATGGGTCAACACCGTGAAATTATCGCCGCCGCCGGCCAGGTACTCGTTGACGGTCACCGTATATTTTTCCTTGGATTGCAGCGGGACACCGTTTTTCATCACCGCAACAATGCGCCGGCCCGCTGGTCTTTCTGCATCCCAGGTATAGGTCAGGCCAGAGACCTGCAGAAATCGGCCTTCAGTACTTCGGCTGTTCCACTGTTGGTTGAGCAACTCGTAAATCTGTTGGCCGGTCAATTCAAGTTTGATCAAGTTGAGATTAAAGGGTTGCACCGTATAATGATCGCCTTTGGTTATCCGGCCTGGCGCGATATCGGCATGGATACCTTCGGGATGCATGAAGGCGAAATCGGTCCCCATAATGGTGCGCTGGGCGTCGGCGACCAGATCACCCAAGGCCGATTCACCGGCCTCGTTGGCAGCTCTGGTGATGGGCCGGTCGGCACTGGCGATCATCTGTTTGGCAATGGCATTGCCCATTTCCTCGACCTGGTTCATCAGGACGGCTACCGCCGTGTCCGGTTGCAGTCCCGGCCCCTTATCGGCCCAGGTGGTGACGATCTGTGAGGACATCGCCACCACATCATTGCTGGTCCGGCTGATTTCCAGGTTGATATCGGCATAAGCCGTTCCATAAGGCCACGCCTGCACCACCAGCATTTGCTTCCCGTGAGCATTTTCAGCCAGGATGTTGTGAAAGGTATGGGTGTGGCCGGAAAGCACAACATCCACCTCATCGTCCAACCCTTTGATGATCGGAACGATGTCGCCGCTCAACGTGCCAGGCCGCGAGGCTTTTTCTTCTTTGGGGTACTGAAAGCCTCCCTGGTGCATGATCACGATGATGGTATGAACCCCTTGGGCCTGTAACTGGCGGACATAGCGATTGATCGTTTCCGCTTCGTCCAGAATCTTCAAACCTTCCAGGCTTTCGGGGCTGAGAAACGATGAGGCCTGGTGGAGGATGGCCCCGATGAATCCCACCGGCACGCCATCAACCATACGAACGACATAGGGTGTGAACAGCGGTTGCTCAGTCGAGGTCTGCACAAGATTGGCGCAGATGTAGGGGAAGTTGGCACCATTGTAGGGCTTCTGGAGATAGGGGCCCTGGGCATGATTGCCGCCTTGGATGAGGCGCAGCATTTCCTGCAGCCCTTCGTCCAGTTCGTGGTTGCCCGGAATCCCTACCAGATTACAATCGCTGCCATACTGGCCGCCTGCCCGGCATTGGTCGTTGCCGAGCATATTAAAGAACATAATCCCTGGTTCGTCCTGAAGCAGTGCCGATTGCGGTTGTGAGGCGCCTACATGATCACCGGCATGGAGAATGAACGTCTTGCCCTTGGCATTAGCGTCGGCGGCTTTGAGATAGGCGGCGAGAACCGGGGCGCTCCCCACCGGTCTGCCATCGACTGCTTGACCCGTGGTGATCTGGCTGTGGAAATCATTGATTGATAACAACTGCAAGGGGATGGTTGTGCTGGTATAGTCCGGGCTGCGCCATTCAATCTTCCGGTTCGCCAGATCCCGCAGTTCGGTGTCGCTTGCCGCTTGTCCATTGGTGGCCGCCAATCCGGCGAGCATGCCCAACGCCGCAGCGTTCAGCAGGCGTCGCATTTTTCGTTTCATTGTTTCTTGCATCTTATTCTCCCATTATTGCTCACGCCCAAGCCGGGGTATCGGCTGAAAACGTCGCCGGTGCGGCGGATGTTTTCCTTTTTTCTCTTTAAGAAAGAAAACACATCCGTGTTAGGGGCAGATCAGTTAAAGGTGAGGAAGCCGTATGGATATGTTTTGGATTTGTTGAGGAAAAGGGGGGAGGGCAGATATCGAAGCATGGACAATGGATCTCTTGTGAGCGGTGTTGCTCGTAATGTCGCCAAGTTTTTTGGGGGCGGTGATTTGAAGCTAACCAAAATCTAACACAATGCAAATGATGAGCAGGTAGGATAGGAGGCTAAATCGCCTATAATCCTTCAACAAACATGGAATTATGGAACCCTCTTCTTTGTCCCGGACAGTGCCGCAGGCCCCTCTTTCCCCCTTTGATCTTGAAGACCCCCAATGGTACCTCAGCCGTGAATTAACCTGGCTGTCCTTTAACCGGCGGGTGTTGCATGAAGGACAGGACGACCGCGTCCCCCTGCTGGAGCGGGTTTTTTTTCTGGCGGTGGTGGGTTCAAACCTCGACGAGTTTTTCATGAAACGGATCGGCGGCCTCAAGCAGCAGGTCGGCGCCGGGGTCAGGGAACTGTCGGTGGACGGCCGCCGGCCGCAGGAGCAGATCGATGCCTGTGCCCTTGTGGTACGGGATCTGTTTCGGGAACAGGAAGAATTGGAGCTGGAGTTGAAGCGGTTGCTGGCCCGCAAAAAAATCCGAATCGTTCCTTATGCCGACCTGAACCTGGCGGAGAAAAGGCTGGCCGAGCTTTATTTTTATGAGCAGGTCTACCCGTTGCTTACTCCCCAGGGGATGGACCCGGCTCATCCCTTTCCCTTTATTTCGAACCTGTCGATCAACCTACTGGTCAGTGTCCGCTATCCCGACAGTGAACACAGTTATATGAACCGGATCAAGGTCCCGGTGAGCGAGGATATGCCCCGATTCCTGCGTTTTGGGGACGCCGGCCACACCATTACCTTAGAGGATCTGATCGGCAACAATCTCGAAATCCTTTTTCCGGAGATGGTGGTCGAAACCTGCGAGACCTTCCGGGTAACCCGTAACGCCATCACCGAACCGCACCATGAACAGGCCAACGATCTCCTCCAGGTGATCGAATCTGCCTTGCGAGAACGAAAATTCGCCGAGATTGTGCGGCTGGAGGTGGGCTGGGCGATGCTTCCGCAGCATCGCGGCATGCTTTCCGCCGAACTGGGAGTGGATGAGGCCTGTGATCTTTTTGAGGTGGACGGTATCCTCGGCAAGCGGGATCTGTTTGAAATCGCCGCCATCGATCGACCGGAACTGCATTATCAGCCGCATAAGCCGCTGGACCATCCCGATCTGCTCGACGAGGATCCCAATATCTTTCATGTCATCCGCAAGCACGGCGCCATTCTCCTCCAGCATCCCTACGAATCCTTCGACAACTCGGTGGAGCGCTATCTCCGCGAAGCGAGCATCGACCCTAAGGTGCGGGCGATCAAGATGACCCTGTACCGGACCGCAGGCAAGTCGCGGGTTATCGAATACCTGATCGATGCCGCCCGCAACGGCAAGCAGGTGGCGGTGGTGCTGGAGTTGAAGGCCCGATTCGATGAACAGGCCAATATCCGCTGGGCAGGGTTTCTGGAGGAGGCCGGAATTCATGTCACTTACGGGGTCATCGGTTTCAAGACCCACAGCAAGGTGATCTTTGTGATCCGCAAGGATTACGACGGGCTGCGGCGTTACGCCCATATCGGTACCGGCAACTACCACGCCGGCACCGCCCGGATGTACTGCGATCTCGGCCTTTTTACCTGCGACCCGGACATCGGCGCCGACCTGACCGAGCTATTCAATTACCTGACCACCGGCTATACTCCGATGCGTCATTATCACAAACTGCTGCCTTCACCGCGGATGCTGAAGAAGGCCCTGATCCAGAAGATCGAGCGCGAGATTCGAGCGCATACTGCGGAGCAGCCCGGTCTGATCCAGTTAAAGGCCAACGCCCTGGAGGACCGGGAGATCATCGCTGCCCTCTATCGGGCTTCGCAGGCCGGCGTTCATGTCGATCTGATCATCCGCGATACCTGCCGGCTACGGCCGGGGATTGCCGGATTGTCGGACCATATCCGGGTGGTGTCGCTGGTCGGTCGATTTCTCGAACATGCCCGGCTCTTCTATTTTCGCAATAAGGGGGCAGATGAATATTTCATCGGTTCCGCCGATTTGATGCAGCGCAATCTCGAAAGCCGGGTGGAAATCTGCACCCCGGTGGAATCACCCAAACTCAAAAAGCAACTGCGCGAGCTGCTTGATCTCCAACTTAACAATCAGCGCAATGTCTGGGAAATGGAGGCCGATGGCAGCTATATCCAGCGGTTCGCCAAGGCCAGGGACGGCTCGATCTGCATCCACCGCAAATTAATTGATCGGGCTGAAAAACGGTTGGCCGCAGGCGGTCGGGCCTTGGTCAAGAAGAAAATCCAGAAGAAAAGCGCCAAGAAGTGAGGTGCTGCGTCATTGGCTCGCTGTCAGGCAATCGTTGGCAAAGGCCAGCTCATTGACCGTCGGTAGCGAATCCTCGATGTAGCGCTTGCGTTTGGCAGGCTTGAGCTGTTCGATATCAACCACCACCAGGCCGTCGACGCAGTTACCAAAATCCCGGTCGACATTGAAATCGAGAAAGCGCACCCCGCCCGGCGGACACAGTTCGGTGTACTGCTTGTAGAGGGTGGGGATCGAACTGCCCATGGTGCTGAGCAGGTTTTTAAGCAGGATGAGGTCCTGGTGGTAGTTATCGCCGGTAAAGGAGCGGGCAAGATCGGTGACCGGCAGGGAGAAGCGAAAGGGGGTGCGGGAGCAGGGTAGGGCAGAGGCGTCGGCGAAATAGCGTTTGTAGAAATAAATGAGCAGTTCCTTGGCCAGCTGCGGCATGGTGTTGCTGATGCTTACCGGCCCGAAAAGAAAGCGGTACTGGGGGTTGCGGCGCAGGAAAGCGCCGATGCCGTACCAGAGATAATCGAGGCTGCGTTTACCCCAATACTTCTGTTGGACAAAACTCCGGCCCAGTTCCAGGCCCTGCTCAAGATAGGGAAAATGGTCCTGATTGAAATGAAAGAGGCTGTGGCTATAGAGCCCTTCGCACCCCTTGGCCCGGACCACCGCCGCCGCATCGGCGAAGCGGTAGGCGCCGACGATCTCCAGATCTTCGGCCGACCAGAGTACCAAATGGCGGTAGTAGTGATCAAAGCGGTCCATGTCCCGCCGCTTGCCTGAGCCTTCCCCGACCGCCCGGAAGGTGATCTCGCGCAACCGGGCGATCTCTCGCAGCACCGGTGAGCTTTCCTCCCCTTCAAACAGATAGATTTCCTTGCCGTCCGGTGTTGTTCCCAGCAATTCCCCTGCTCGTATTTTTTTTTTCAACACTATTCTACGTTCCGGATGGGCAATGGCGGTTTCGGTGGCAAAGATGCCCTTTTTGCCGGCGCCGATGCGGTAGAGATGTTTATGGAACAGGTCAATTTTGTCTTTTTCCCGAATTTTGAGGCCATTGTAGGCCGCAAAGGGGATCAAACCGCCGATAGTGAGTTGCAGCGGCTTGCGCTGCCGCCGAAACATCTCGCCGATCAGCATCAGGGTGGAGAGCGGCTTGGACAATATCGAGGCGGTATAGAAGGACATCGAATTACGGCCCCGGACATGGATGGGCAGAATCGGGGCCTTGGCGCGGGCGGCCAGGCGGAGAAAACCTTTCTGCCAGCGGCAATCCCTGATGCCCTTAGGACCGAATCGGGACACCTCGCCCGCCGGGAAAATGATCACGGCTTCTTCGTGGGCCAAGGCTTGATCGATCCGGGCGATCTGTTCTTTCAGGGTGATCCCGGTCATCACTTTCACCGATAACAGGCAGGGCCGTAGCGGTTTGACCGCATCCAGCAGGTCATTGGCGACAATCCGCACATCCGGTCGGCTGTCATGGACCAATTTCAACAGGGCGAGACCGTCCAGGGTGCCGATGGGATGGTTGGCGACAATCATCACCCGGCCGCTCGCCGGGATGTTTTCGCGGTCCCGGTCCGCCACCGTGTAGGTGAACTGGAACGACTCGAGGATCTGCTCGACGAAATCCATGCCCTGCAGGTGCGGATACTGCGCGGTGAACCGGGCGAATTGATTTTCTCGGAGCAGGCGGCGGAGCAGAGCGCGAATCGAGGGCGCCACCAACGGGATCGTGGTCAGGCGGGGATAGTACTGCGTGAGGATGGCATCGACCGTAAACATGGCATTTTCTCCGGGTTGTGTGGAAACGACTTTGAACGCCGAATTCAGGCGGCAAAGGACCGGTACTGCTCTCTGCCACCCAACCACTGTTCCCTGAAGGAGAGCGGCATGTATTTCCTTGTTTTATGATCCGAAGCGATGCGTTGCACCTCGAATTCAAGGGCCAGGGCCGGCTGCCCGATCCTTTTCGGATTTGACGGAGCAACGTTATGCAAGGGCCCGGCATTGTGGACGATCACGTCGGCTGTCGCCTCCCTTGCGGTGAGCAGACACAGCATTCCTTGGTCTGAGTGAGGTGGGGCGGCGGCCAGGCTTCGGTGCAGGCTGTAGTTTGAGTGGGTGGTGAGCGCCCGCAATTTTTTGGGCGACAGTTCGATCTGTTGATCGGCGCACAGCACCACCGCTCCGTACCGTTCTTTGAGCAGCGGATGCGACAACAACGCCAGCAACTGCAGCTGTTGGGTTGGTACCGTTTGGGCGAGTTGGAAATTGAGGATCAGCACCGATGCGCCGTTTTTACGGATCAGGGCGAACTGGGCGACCCCTTCCTCGCTCTCCCGCTCGCCGGGGATCGGAAAGCAGCCGCTGTTGAGCATCCACACTTCTGGCCCGGTCAGTATGGCCAAACCGCAGATTCCTTTCACTCGTCGTCCCTCACTTGCCGGTCGATGACGACTGGCCGCAAAGCAGCTGTAGGTCATGCCCAATGCTTCCGCTAATAGTCGGGTCGCATCCCCGGTGTCTCCCAGGGAGCGTCGGATAGATTGGCAGCAAAGCACATCAACAGCGGAATGACGCAACGGTGCGAGGGTTTGCGTTCGCCACTTGGTTGCGTTGCCCGGTATGGCGCCGTTATCCAGCGTCAAAATTTTAATCATAGTCTCTTCTCCAAAACATTATGTGATTTCGAATCGTCGCCCAGCCCTGCAGGTCATTCGGCCTGGGCAAGGGGCACAATCTGTGTTGTCTTCCAACGGGTAAGTACAGGGTCTTTGTTGCTTTGCGGTTAGCACGGCGTCATTCTTTGGTGAGGAACGAGTCCTTCGATGGATGTTTTCGATTCAGGTCGCCAGTCCTTCCTGCCGGATTCGAGAAGTTGGCGTCTTTAGCAGTTTTTGTGCCATTAATCCCGAGGATGGGCGCCGAAACAGGTCTTTGATGATGCTGCCTCGCCAGTCGGGATGCGGCGCAAGATCGAGGATTTTGGCCATGGTAGGGGCGAGATCCAAAAAAGACACGGATTGTTCCAACTCCACACCATGGGGAATCCCCGGACCGGCGAGCAGCAGGGGCAAGCGGATTTTTCCTGGTTCCTCTTGTTCGGATTGCAGGCTGGAGCCGCCGTGACAACTGAGCACCATGATCACATAATCCTGCTGCAACCCAACCACGGCCAGGTGTTCGAGCAGCAGTCCCAGGGCCTGATCGGCCTGTTCGATGCTTTCCAGGTACGGTTCCGATCGAAATCCAAAATGGACTCCGGCAATATCCGCACCCTGGAGAGCGAGCAGGCAGAAATCCGGTTTTTCTTTTTGGACATGCAGACAGGCCAGTTCAGCCAGTTCGCGGTCAACATTGCGAATGGCCTGGGAATTTATAAACACCCCGGTTTGCAGGCTTCCATGAGGGTAGACCAGGCGCAGGCGGTCGCAGGAATAGAAGGCGGAACTGTTCAGATGGCGATAGCGCAGCAGTGAAAAGAGCGAGACGGCATGCGGCGAGACCACCGAGGCGCCACTATTGGACAAGACACCGTGTTCCTCGGGGGGCAGGGAGGTGAACATGGAAACCAAGGTCGGCAAAGTCAAAGCAGGCTGCAGTGGCTCGAGGCGGCGGGCGATGACGCCGTTACGGATGAGGTGGTCGAAGCAGTGGACATGGGCGCAGGCCAGGGTCTCGGCGCGGAGGCCGTCGATGAGCACACAGAGTAGTTTGGGCATGGGGCCTCTCGCTGAAGAATGGGCTGGAAGCAAAACCGCCGGTTGCAGGAAGTCTGTAACCATTAGTATGTGCCTACTCTTCTACTCCCCGGCTATTACGGGTGGGTTAAACTGTTGTTACGATTTGAACAGGGGCGATCCGCGATAGGTCGGCGGCAAGCTGGTCCGTTGGCTGTCACCACCGATTAAAAACTGACCCACCAAGTGCTATTTTTCAGACCCACCCGCTTTGTGGCACAGTGGGTATTTGATGAAAACATTTTTCTTTCAAATCCCCTCCCAATAAGGAACGAGGGCGTTTGAAAGAAAAATGTTGCTGCGCTACAACGACAATGGGTGGGGAACCAAATCGTTGGTGGGTGGGTCAATAATCGATCGGCGGTGACACCGGGGGCACAAGCGGACGATCATTGCATTGGGCCACAAACTCCTTAAAACCATT
>JAFLKR010000023.1 GCA_019163135.1 Desulfobulbaceae bacterium
CCTCCGGAACCGGCGCGTCCGGCCGGGTGTAGGTGGGGGCCATGGTGCAGCCGGTCAGGCCGATAACGGTGCCCAGCAGGAGGCAGAGTGCGGTCGTCATCCGTTTTCTTGGTTGCATGTCAGTTACCCTCCAAAACAGGTTGGGTCGCCGGGGGTTGCGGACCCGGTTTCTTCGGCTTCTTCCCGAACAGTCGCGAGATCAGGACAAAGAAAAACGGAATAAAGATCAGGTCGATGAAGGTGGCTGAAAGCAGCCCGCCGGTGACCGCGGTGCCGATGGCGTTCTGGGCTGCGGCCCCGGCTCCCTTGGTCAGCGCCAGCGGCAGGGTGCCGAAGAAAAAGGCCAGCGAGGTCATGATCACCGGTCGGAGCCTGATTCGCACCGCCGCCAAGGTGGCCTCGACCAATTCATGCCCCTGATGCATCTGTTCTTTGATGAACTGGATGATCAGGATGGCGTTCTTAGTGGAAAGCCCTACTGTGGTGAGCAGCCCGATCTGGAGATAGACATCGTTGGGCAGCACCCGCAGCTTGACCGCAGCCACCGCCCCCACCAGCCCCAGCGGCAGCATCAGCAGGTTGACGAAAGGGATGGTCCAGCTTTCATACAGGGCCGCCACGCTGAGAAACACTACCAGCAGCGAGATGGCATAGAGCGCCGGCGCTTGGGCCCCGGCATGCTGTTCCTCGTAGGAGAGGCCGGTCCATTCGTACCCGATTCCCACCGGCAGCTCAGCCGCCATCTTTTCCATCTCGGCCATCGCTTCACCGGTGCTTATCCCCGGCGCTGCCTGGCCCAAGATCTCCACGGACGGAATGCCGTTGTACCGTTCCAGGCGGGGTGAGCCATACAGCCAGCGGCCGGCGGCAAAGGCGGAAAACGGCACCATTGCCCCGGTTTTGTTGCTGACATACCAGCTGTTGATATCCTCCGGCAGCATCCGGAAGCGGGGATCCGATTGGAGGTAGACCTTCTTGACCCGACCGTTCTGGATGAAATCGTTGACGTAGGTACTGCCCCAGGCTGTGGCCAGGATGTTGTTGACATCCGAGAGCGATACGCCTTGGGCAGCGGCTCGCACATCATCGATATCGAGCTTGAACTGGGGAGCGTCATCCTGGCCATTGGGCCGTACCGCGATCAGTTTGCTGTTTTTCATGGCCATGCCCAGCATCTGGTTACGGGCCTCCATCAGCTTATCATGTCCCAGGCCGGCACGATCCTGCAGTTGGAGGTCAAAACCGTTGGCTACGCCGAGTTCCAGCACCGCCGGAGGAGAAAAAGCGAAGGCCAGTCCGTCACGGATTTGCGAGAACGCCTTCATGGCCCGGCCGGCAATGGCCGGCGCTTTCAGGTCCGAGGTCTTGCGCAGATCCCAGTTCTTAAGTTTGACAAAGGCCAGCCCCATGTTCTGGCCGCGGCCGGCAAAACTAAAGCCGGTCACGGTGATGACCCCATCCACAGTTTGCTTCTCCTGTTCAAGGAAATGCTGCTCCAACTGGCGGATGACCTGAATGGTCCGCTCTTGGGTCGCCCCGGCCGGCAGTTGGACCTGGCAGATGATAAAGCCCTGGTCCTCATCGGGCAGGAAGGAAGTGGGGAGGCGCATGAAAAAGAACACCATGACCGCAACAATGGCGCTGTAGAGCACCAGGTAGCGCAGCGGCTTGTCGAAGGAGCGGCTCACGATGCCTTCATACTTAGTTCTGTTCCAGTCGAAGAACCGGTTAAACCGTTGGAAAAATTTGCAGAACGGGCCGCACTCACCCGGCGCATGCCCTTTTTCGATCGGATTGAGCAGGGTGGAGCAGAGGGCCGGAGTTAGGATCATCGCCACCATCACCGAGAGGATCATGGCGGCGATGATGGTGATCGAGAACTGGCGGTAGATGACGCCGGTGGAACCGCCAAAAAAGGCCATGGGCAGGAAGACCGCCGTCAGGACGGTGGCAATGCCCCACAGGGCGCTGGTGATCTGACCCATGGATTTGATGGTGGCGTCATGGGGCGACAGCCCTTCCTCGCTCATGATCCGCTCGACGTTTTCCACCACGACGATGGCGTCATCCACCAGCAAGCCGATGACAATGACCAGAGCGAACATGGTCAGGGTATTGATGGAAAATCCGGCGACTGCCAGCACTCCCATGGTTCCGAGGAGCACGACCGGAACAGCGATGGTCGGGATCAAAGTGGCGCGGAAGTTCTGCAGGAAGAGGAACATGACGATGAAGACCAGGAAAACCGCCTCGATCAGGGTATGGACCACCTCCACGATGGAGATCTTGACGAAGGGAGTGGTGTCGTACGGATAGACCACTTTCATGCCGGCGGGGAAGTATTTCGACAATTCCTCCAGTTTGGCCTTGACCCGGTTGCCTGTTTCCAAAGCGTTGGCGCCGGCAGCGAGCCTGAGCGCCATGCCCCCCATCGGTTTGCCGTTGTAGAACGACTGGAGCTCATAGTTCTCGGTGCCGACTTTGCTATCGGCCACATCCTTGAGCTTGACCGTGGAACCGTCGTTGTTGGTGCGCAGGATGATGGCATCGAACTGCTCTGGAGTCTGGAGCAGGGTGCGGGCCGTGACGGTGGCATTCAACTGCTGCCCTTTGCCGGCAGGGAGACCGCCGAATTGACCGGCGGAGACTTGGGCATTCTGAGCTTGCAGGGCTGCAATCACATCGTTGGTGGTCAGGCTGTAGCTGTTGAGTTTGCTCGGGTTCAGCCAAATCCGCATGGCGTTCTGGGTGCCGAACAGCACCAGCTCCCCCACGCCGTCCAGGCGGCTGAGGATATCCTGGATGTTGGAGACCATGTAATCGGCCAGGGCGTTGCGGTCCAGGGACCCGTCTTCCGAGACCAAGCCGACAATCAGCAGGAAATTTCTGGTGGATTTAACCACCGATATCCCTTGTCGCTGGACGATCTGGGGCAGAAGCGGCACAGCCAGCTGCAGCTTGTTCTGCACCTGGACCTGGGCGATGTTCGGGTCGGTGCCCGCCTTGAAGGTGAGGGTGATCGACACCGCCCCTGATGAGTCGCTGGTGGAGGACATGTAGATCAGGTTATCGATACCATTGAGCTTCTGCTCGATTACCTGAGTGACGGTATCCTGCACGGTTTGAGCCGAGGCGCCAGGGTAGGTGGCGTTGATGGCGATTTGGGGCGGCGCGATCGCCGGATACTGGGACACCGGCAAAGTTTTTATCGACAGCAGGCCCGCCAGCATGACCAGGATGGCGATCACCCAGGCAAAGATCGGACGATTGATGAAAAAACGGGGCATTGTGACTCCTTAGGGTTGTTTCGCTGCTGGTTGGCTGCCGGGCGCAGCCGCCTTGGCGTCAAAGGGCACCACCTTGACCGTGACTCCGGGCCGAACCCGCTGGATGCCTTCCACGATCACCCGCTCTCCGGCCTGCAAGCCATCGGTGACCAGCCAGGCGTCACCAACCGTTCGTTCCGTCTTTAACATCCGCCGTTCCACCACATCCTTTTCACCAGCAACCAGGGCCACGGCATTGCCGGCAGGGTCACGGCTGACCCCGCGCTGGGGTACAAGAATCACTTGCTCGCGCACCCCCTCCTGGATCAGGGCGCTGACAAACATGCCGGGCAGCAGCAGTTGGTTGGGGTTGGGGAACTGGGCCCGGAGGGTAACGGAACCGGTGGACTGGTCGACGGTCACCTCGCTGAATTTAAGGATGCCCTCGAGCGGATAGGCGCTGTTATCTTCAAGAATCAGTTTTACTTTGGCTTGCCCCGGATCATTGCCCTTGAGCTCGCCGCTGGCCAGATTGCGTTTGAGGCGGAGCAGGTCGGCACTGGACTGGGTCACGTCGACATAGACGGGATCGAGCTGTTGGATGGTGGCCAGCGCGGTCACCTGGTTGGCCGTCACCAGGGCCCCGGGGGTCACGGTGGAACGGCCTATCCTCCCGGCGATCGGGGCGGTGATCCGGGTGTAGGCGAGATTGATCCGCGCGGTCTCCACTGCGGCTTTGCCGGTCTCGATATCGGCCTCGGCCTGTTTGAGTGCGGCGGTGGCATCGTCGTATTCCTGCCGGCTGACCGCTGAGATGGCCACCAGCTGCTTGTATCGCTCGGACCGCTGACGGAGGGCGAACCCGTTGGCCTCGGCCTTGGCCAGGGCGGCCTTGGCACTGGCGTGAGCGGCCTGGTAGGTCGCGGGATCAATCTGGTAGAGGGGTTCGCCGGCCTTGACCTCACTGCCTTCGGTGAACAGTCGTTTTTGAATGATGCCCCCCACCTGGGGCCGCACCTCAGCCACCATCTGCGGCGAGATTCGACCGGACAACTCCATGGTCAGGGTGACCGGTTCGGTGTTTACCACCACCACCCCTACTTCGGGGGCGGGTTTGGCCGTGGCCGCGCCGCCGGGTGGGGTCGATTGTTTGCAACCGGTGATCACGAGCATACCGGTCAGTATCCCCGCCAGGGCGAGCCGTTGGATTTTTTCAGTGGTTTGCATTACGCTGTTCCTTCATAAAGTTAGGCAACGACCAAGCTGCCGCGATTCTTTGGTACGGAGGGGGTGTCGTTGCCGGTATCGTCAGTGCGGAGAGCCCTGTGTGGCGGTGCAGCGTGAGCCTTCATTCCGCGGCAGGGTAAACGTTTTTTTTAGCGAGTTCCATGGGGCATACTTTGACGCTGTCCCAGCAGGCTTCCACCGTCTGCACCAGCAATCGTTCATCCAAGTCCACAAAACCGAGGATGTGATCGCGGGCCACCGCCAGCAGCGGTCCGAAGGTGAGGGCAAAAAGGACGACCACCGGCAGATCCCGCACCACCTGCTGCCGCATCCCCTCTTCAAAAAGCACGCGGTACGGCATCCCATCCCCCTCACTCTTTAAGATTTTGTCGCGGCGAAACTCCACTCCATAGGGGGAGTTGAAGTACTGCTCCAGATAGCGAAACTCTTGGGGATTGGTGATGAAGTAGCGGAGTAGGGCCGTGCTGAGGTGGAGAAATCGTGTCCTGAACGGTTGTTCCTCTTCATAGCCCTCCATGAGATATTCGCAGATTTTGTCATGGAGTTCCTGGAACAGCTCAATAATGAGGATATCCTTGGTGGCAAAGTAGCGATAGATGGTCCCGGCCCCCACCCCGGCCCGCTGCGCGATGGCGGCGATCGGGGCGCCGTGGAAACCGTGTTCGGTAATGAGTTCGAGTGCGGCGTTGAGTATTTCTTGACGTTTTTCGGAGTTTGCCATGGTGTCCTCCTGGTCTCGGAGTGAACGTTCACTCCGCTATAGGATATTTTTTAGCGCCTGTCAAATGATCTCTGCACGGAGGATGCCTATTCATGGGCACGAAGACGAGGAGCTGCAATCATTGAAACGGGTTGATTGGTTGCTCTTCGGTTGAGGCTTATCTTCCTAGATTTTGTGGTGATAACCAAAAGGGGGTGCAGTTCTGCCCGGTTTTCTTTCAGCGTCGTTGGCCGAATTGCTCGTAGCTGACCTGATTAAAGCAGAGCGAACTGTGGGGATGACCGTTTTTGGTGTCCACGGGGTAGCCGATGCCGACGATCGCCAGCACCATCAGGCCGGTAGGCAGACCAAGGAGGTCGGTGAGATAGGCCTGCGAACTGGTCTGGTCCTCGCGTTGCCGCAGGCGAATCTGGACCCAGCAGCTGCCCAGGCCGAGATCGGTGGCCTCGAGATGCAGGAGGGTGGCGGCGATGGCGGCATCCTCCACCCAGACGTCGCTTTGGGCAGAATCGGCGCAAACTACGATTGCCAGGGGTGCCCCGGCCAGCAGGCCGGCGCCGTGGGCTTTGGCCACGGAGAGTTTTTCCAACCGTTCCCGATCGGTGACGACGATGAACTCCCATGGTGTATTGTCCTTGGATGACGGCGAGCGGAGCGCCGCCTCCAGCAGCAGGTCGAGTTTTTCCTGCTCAATCGGCTGGGCTGTGAAACGACGGATACTTCGGCGGGCGCGTAAGAGATCGATCAACATAAGACACCTCACTTTTGAGAAAAAGGATCAGGCCAGGGCCGCAGCGATTTCCCGTTGAATGGCTTTGATGCAGGCATCGGCATCAACGGCGTCGCGGATGGGGCGGCCGATGACCAAGTAATCGGCACCGTCGGCGATGGCGCTTCCTGGCGTGGCCACTCGCTGCTGGTCGTCCAGGCTCGAGCCGGTTGGCCGAATGCCGGGGGTTACCATGGTGAAGTCCTGACCCAGTCGCAGCCGCAGGAGACCAGCCTCCCGGGCGGAGCAGACCACCCCGTGGCAACCGAGGCGCAGAACGGTTTCGGCCCGCTGCAGCACCAGATCATCGACGGTGCCTTGATATTGCAACTCCGCTACCTGCTCCGCTCCGAAACTGGTGAGCACGGTCACCGCCAGGATGCCGATGCCGGTGTCCGCCTCAAGCGCCGCTTCCACCACCGGCCCGTAGCCGTGGACCGTGGTAAAGGTGATGCCGCGGTCGGCGAACTGCCGCACCGCCAGACGCACCGTGGCCGGGATGTCGTAGAGCTTGAGATCCAGCATCACCTTGCAGCCCTTGCCGACGATATACTCGACCACCGGCCAGCCGCCGGCAAAAAATAGCTGGAGGCCGACCTTGAAGAAGGATATCCGCCCTGCCAGTCGGTCCACCAGAGCCATGGCCTCGCGGGGATCGGCCACGTCCAGGGCGAAAATAATGCGGTCTTCCAGGGGGATTGGTGTGGTGGTCATGCCCGGATCATCTCCTCGTTGAGCATACGGTCGGCAAAATCAAGCACGAATTGTCGCTGGGCCGGGGTGGCCTGGGCGATGCAGGTGCAATGCATATTGGCGGCGCTTCGTACCAGAAACTCGAACCGGATGGAGTTTTTTTCGAGAACAACGGTGAAGTAAAACGGCCCGCAATCCTCGTGTCCCTGCTGCTCGGGTCCCAGGAGGTCCGCGGGCACGCTGAGGAAGAAGACGCCCGCAATCGCCCCGGGTTTCAGGGTCCGTTTGAGGTAGCTGTCGAGGTTGTCGTGTTCCAGAAACGAAATCTCGTCGATCATGTACTGTCGCATGGTGCCTAGTCCTTATCTTGCAGTGCTATGGTTTTTATAAATATTCGGCCGCCAGCGAGGACAGGTGGCTGCGTTCGGATCGGGTCAGGGTAATGTGGCCGCAGGACTCCTGTCCTTTGAGCCGTTCGACCGTGTAGGTGAGGCCATTGCTGCTGGCATCGAGATAGGGGTTGTCGATCTGTTCCGGGTCGCCGGTCAGGACCATTTTGGTGCCCTCGCCAGCGCGGCTGATGATGGTTTTGACCTCGTGCGGGGTCAGATTCTGGGCTTCATCAATGATCACGTACTGGCGCGAGATTGACCGTCCCCGGATGTAAGTCAGGGCCTCAAGCTCGATCTGGCCCTCGCGGAGCAGGCGGGTGATGCCCAGTTCGGTGGCTTCATTCTGCTTGCCGCCATTGGTGAGGCCCATGAGGTAGGAGAGGTTGTCGAAGATCGGCTGCATCCACAACTTCATTTTTTCATCCTTGGTGCCGGGAAGGTAGCCGATGTCGCGGCCGAGCGGAATCACCGGCCGGGAAACCAGCAGTTTTTCGTAGCGGCTGCCCTTCAAGGTGTTGGCCAGTCCCGCAGCCAAGGCCAGCAGGGTCTTGCCGGTCCCGGCCTGGCCGATAAGCGACACCAGGGCAATCTCCGGGTCCATCAGCAGTTCCAGGGCGACGCGCTGCTCCATGCTGCGGGGATGCAGGTTCCAGGCACTTTCATAGGCGGGATTGAGCGGTTTGAGGTTATGGCCGTCCACGGCCCGACCGATGCTGGTATGCTTTTCGTTGGCCGCATCGACCAGCAGAATAAACTCGTTGGGCTGGAACTCCTCGGTAGCCATCAGCAAGCCCTTGCCCTGGTGCAGCCGGCTGATGGTCGCTGCGTCGGTCTCGAGCCGGCGCCAACCGGTGTACAACTGATCGAAGTCGGTTTTTTCTTTCTCAAAATCAGCCACTTCAATGCCCATGGCATCGGCCTTGAGGCGGGCGTTGATATCCTTGGAAACAAAAATAACCCGCTTGCCCTGCTGCAGGAGGTTGAAGGCGGTGGCGATAATACGGTTGTCGGGGATGTTGAGGTCGATGCAGGTCCCTTCGGCCTCCTCCTTTTCCATGGTGATCCGGACAATGCCGCCGGCCTCGGTGCGCACACCTTTGCCCAGGCTGCCCCGGACGCGCAAACTGTCGAGCGTGCGGATGACGTGGCGGGCGTTGCGGCCTAACTCGTCGTTGTTCTTTTTGAATTTATCCAACTCCTCGATCACCGTCATCGGCAGGACCACGGTGTTATCGGCAAAGCAGGTGATGGCGTCGCTGTTGTGCAGCAGGACGTTGGTATCAAGGACGAAGAATTTATCGGACATGCGGGTACCAGAAAGTAAAAGGAGGGGGCCGGTTGGTTGCGGGACCTTAGAGATCGAGACAGGTAGTGTCGTGGTTGAGGAGTTCGCAACCGTCCTCGCCGACGACCACCATGTTTTCGAGGCGAATACCGCCCCATTCGGGCAGATAGAGACCTGGTTCCACGGTTACCACCATCCCGGCCTGCAGTTGTTTGCGGCTGCGCGGCGAAAGACGGGGCTCTTCATGGACCGCCAACCCGACCCCGTGACCCAGGCCGTGGCCAAAGGCCTCACCGTAGCCGCCGTCGATGAGCACCTGGCGGGCGGCTCGGTCGACCGCAAAGCCGGTGACGCCGGCGCGAATGGCCGCGATCCCGGCGAGCATGGCCCGGCGCACCAGCCGATGCCGGTCGAGAAAGGTCTGGTCCGGCTTGCCGGCGACAAAGGTCCGGGTCATGTCGGAACAGTAGCCCTTAAAGACCAGGCCCATATCGATCAGTACTATATCTCCGGCCTGGAGCTCACGATCGGTGGGTACGGCATGGGGTCGGGCGGCATTGGTGCCAAAGGCGACGATGGTATCGAAGCTCGGCCCTTCCGCCCCCATCTCCCGCATGGTCAGGTCCAGGGCCAGGGCAATCTCCCGTTCGGTCATGCCCGGCTCGATGGTGTTGTATACCGATTGGAAGACCTCTTCGTTCAAGCGGGTCGAGGCCCGCATCAGGTTCAGTTCTTTTTCAGTCTTCACCGCCCGCATCTTCTCAATCAGATCGTGCTGGGGTTTGAGCGCCAGCCCCTGTTTTTCCGCCATGGCCAGCAGCCGCTGGAAGGTACCGTGCAGGAGGTACTCGCTTTCAAAACCCAGGGTGTGGATGCCCAGTTGGCCGGTGAGTTTTTCCAGCAGTTGCAGCAGCCCTTTGGGATAGAGTCGGACCTCAAACTGGGGGGCCTCGGCCTCGGCCTGCAGGGTGAAGCGGCTATCGGTCAGCAGGTAAGGGCGGCCATCGGCAGGGATGAGCAGGAAGCCGGAGCTTTCCTGGATGCCATGGTCGGGGGCGGTGTAGCCGCTGAGGTAGCGGCGGTTATCCGGCTGGGAGACCAGCAGACCATCGATTTTTTGCCGCCGCAGGGTGGACTGCAGCCGGCCGATCCGCTCCAACTCGTCGTCTGGCACCATCAGGCCTCGGTCCACTCTTTGAGCTGGGCCTTGTATTGTTCCAGGGCCTGGCCGTACTGGCTTTCCAGGTCCAGTTCCAGTCGCGACCATTGTTCCTTGAACTGGGGTTCCGTGGTTGGGTCGATTTTGGAAGTATCGGCCTTCATCCCCTTGCGCGCCAGCAACTGTTCGATCTGCACCCGCATCTGTTCCTTGAGCTGATCGTACAGTTGGGTGCGATGCTGCCCATATTGGGAGGCGATGGTCTGCAGCTCCTGGCAAAGCGTGACGATATCGGTTGCGCCCTGGTTGAGTTCGACGATGCCTTTCACGGCCAGTTCGATCCGTTTGGTGCCGTCTTCGTCGCGGGGCAGGAATAAATTCCGCATGAGCGAAGCGAGCATCCCTTTACGAATGGCCTTCTGTTGAGGTGCCTCTTGCTCGTTGAGAATTTCGGCGAGGGAAGCCTTTTCGCCGTTAAGATATTCGGCGGTGCACTGCATGCCTTTTTTCAGGCTTTCTTCGTGCTGCATCTCGTCCGGGGTCGCCATGCCCATGCGGGCGGCGCGTTCCATAACCAGATCCATGGTCGATTTTATTCCAGCCATTAGCGACTACTCCTTAGGGTTTGAGGGGATTAAAGCTGTGGGCTCCGAATATAAACATTGTGGGAAAAAACTACAAGGTGCGCTGATCGACCAGACAGGCGGCAAAAAAACCGTCGAGCGCCTCAGCCGGACTGGAACGGAAAAACCCGGTGGCATCCACCAGGCGATGGGCCGATTCCGGCAGCAGGGTGGCGGCGTTTCGGACCGCAAAGTACGGGTGGCTCTCCAGGAAGCGGCTGACCACGGTTTCGTTTTCCTCCGACTCGAGCGAACAGGTTGCGTAGACCAGGATTCCGCCTGGCTTGAGCAGGGCGGCGGCGGTTTCCAGGAGCTGCAATTGGGTTTGCTGGTATTGGGCCAGGTCTTCGGGCTGGCGGTTCCAGCGAATATCGGGTTGGCGGCGGATGACACCGGTGCCCGAGCAGGGGGCGTCGATGAGGATGGCGTCAAAGGGTTGGGGGCGGGTGGCCGCATAGCTTTGCAGATCGGTGCGCACCGGAGTGACCGGCTCGCTGTGACCCAGACGCCGCAGGTTGTCGCGGAGCAGGCCGAATCGGCGGGTGTCGGGTTCGAT
The DNA here is from genome assembly GCA_019163135.1 of Desulfobulbaceae bacterium. GTDB lineage: Bacteria > Desulfobacterota > Desulfobulbia > Desulfobulbales > Desulfobulbaceae > Desulfobulbus. The sequence continues at coordinate 10,713 of JAFLKR010000023.1, forward strand.
GGCGATGATGGCGCCGAATGATGGCAGCAATTCGGCCAGGTGACTGGTCTTGCCTCCCAGGCCGGCACAACCGTCGAGTACCCGGCAACGCGCGGGCAAGGGACCGATGAGCAGCGAGGCCAGTTGCGCCGCTTCGTCCTGCACTTGAAAGTGGCCTTCTTCAAATCCGGGCAGCGAGGCAATGCCGCCGGGGAAGGTTTTGATGAGCAATCCTAACGGGCTGTAGAATCCGTTTTCAGCGATGATGCCCGATTTTTCCAACAGTGCTTTCAGAGCGGCGCGGCTGGTGCGGCGGCTGTTGACCCGTAAGGAAAGCAGCGGTTCGGTGTTGTTGCATCGACAGATCTCCTTGGCCTTGTCCGCGCCGAATTGAGACTGCCAGCGCTCGATCAGCCAGGCCGGGTGGTTGAGGATGGGGCGGTTGCCCTCGGCCATCTGTTCCGGGGTTGGGAGCGTGGTTCGGCTGCGGGCCACGGAGCGCAGGAGGCCATTGGCAAAACCGATCAGCCAGGCGGGCTGGCCGGCGGCCTTGAGGGTGTTGATCGTGGCGTTGACCGCCGCCGACTCCGGGATGCGGCTGAGAAACAGCAGCTGGTAGACGCCGATCCGCAGGGTCATCAGGGTACGCGGCTTCATCTTGGTCAAGGGATGCTTGGAGAATTGGCGTATGATGGCGTCGAGATATTCTTTTTGCCGCAACACTCCGTAGATCAGGGTCTTGACCAGGCCGCGGTCGATGTCGGCCAGTGCGGTCACCGCACCGTGGAAGAGGAGATCGATCGAATTATGGGTGGTGGCCCAGAGGCAGAGCACTTCAATCGCAGCGGCGCGGGGTGTGCTTGTGGGGGGCGGCGTCGGGGTCATGGCAGAGGATCGCGGGTCAGGAGAGGTAATAATAGGGGGTCCTTTTTCGGGCTGAAAATGCCGGGGTGTTTTGGGGAATTAAGCGGAGCCAGATTTTCAGGCAGCATCTTCAACTGCATAGCACCGAATAATCTTTATTGGATCGCACTCGTTTCCCGGGCTCGACGACAAATTTCTATGCCGAGTTGCACGGCCTCCTCCAGTTTGTCGTGTCTTTGCGCAACCGCTCCTTTCATATCCACCCCAGGAACCAGCAACTCGCCGCTGTAGGTGAAATCCATGGCATCAAAAGCGTATCGTACCGTCACTTGCGCCCCTTCGAAGATCTTGCCGCCGTCGGCAGCGGCGACGCTGACCATATAACCACGGCGGTAATCGCGTTCAGGTTTAATTTCGCCGAGGAGGTATTTTCGGCTCCACAGGACCTGGCAACGGTCGATAAAGGCCTTGGCTTGGGCCGTCACCCCGTAAAAGTAGATGGGGGAGCCGATGACGATCCGGTTGGCGGTATCAATCTTGCTGTAAAGCGGGGTCATGTCGTCGTTGAAGATGCATTGTCCTTCGGTTTCACAATGGCCGCAACCGGTGCAGGGATGGATATCCAGATGCGCCAGGTTGATGTGTTCGGCCTGATGGCCGCAACGGTGAATGCCCTCCTCGATTTGCTCCAGGATCAGGTCGGTATTTCCCCGCTTGCGCGGACTGCCGTTGAAGATCAGAATATTCATGGTGTTGTTTCCAGATGGGTTGGTTCTCAATCGGAGCGTTCCTGCGCCCTGGAACTTTTCGTTGCGCGAAGAAAAAAGGTCCCTGGTATTGAGGGTTGGTTCAATCCATAATAGCTCGTCGATCCATGGACTCGGATGCCAAGGATATTTACACCTCAAGATGTACTCGATAGCGGGAGTAATCGGCAACTCAAAAACTACATCTTTCCAATTGGTTCCATGGACTGCTCGCGAGGTTGTCTTTTTTGAAAAGCGCCTTTGCCGTGGGGGCATGGTCAGGAAGGATCGTCGGTTAATTCCGGTCCGGAGGGAGGCTCCCAGCAGCGGGTAACGGGCCGGTGCGGCAGTTGATCAACGTTCGTCCCCCTGCTTTCCCCTTGACAGTGAAAAGGTCGGTGCGGTATGAAAGGAGACACCTGTTCGCCGGAGTGGTGAAACTGGTAGACGCACTGGACTCAAAATCCAGCGGGGGTGACCCCATGTCGGTTCGATTCCGACCTCCGGCACCAACAAAATCAAG
>JAFLKR010000138.1 GCA_019163135.1 Desulfobulbaceae bacterium
ACGGCATTGTTGAATATGCCGAAAAACAAGCGACCGATCTGATCATCATGGCGACGCACGGCGCCAAAGGCATTGAGAAAATCTTGCTGGGCAGCGTCGCCGAGCGGGTGGTAAAAAGAGCCTCCTGCCCGATCCTGCTCTTCAACCCGTACAAGGGAGAAAGAGGCTACACGATCAGCGCACCGATTAATGCGACCATTCAACCTGTGTAAGCACACAGGCAGAAGCATTCGGGAATGACAACAAACTATTGGATGGTGAACCGCCGGGGGCAATACCATGCACCCCCGGTTGCCCTTGCATCTCACCACGATTAATTGGTGGGTGGAGAAAACGCGACCTACCGGCACCCAGCGAACGGCCCCCTTCCCAGGGGTCTTTCGACGGGGCGATTATGAGAAACCACCGCCGAGGATAAAACCTCTTTTCCACCTCCGGCTGATTGGTGGTTAGTCGTTTTTAAAAATAGGTATATTTTATATATATTAAATATCCTTAAATTTCTTATTTATGTTTTATTTAAACATGTCCATAATTAATACATAAGCTAATCAAGGCTTGCGGGCTGTACCGTTGCCGAGTTCAGTCTTGCAGGCAGGCATTGCAAAAAAACGGGGACAGGTCCCGATCAGCACGATAAAAAAAAGGGAGAGTGTCTTAATGCATTTGAATACGATCAAAGCCATGGCCAAAAGAATGGGTATAGATCCTGGGTCGATGAGCAAAATAGAACTGGTCCGGTATATCCAGGAAAAGGAAGGCAACATCCCCTGCTTCAAGACGAACCCATCCTCCTGCGATCAGCTAGATTGCTGTTGGCGCAGCGACTGCAAACCCGGTGAGATGATCGCCATGTCGTAGCCCCAGGTTTTTAGTGAAAGCCATTACACGTTTTGTTTTAACATACCACTCAACAAGGAGGAGCCCCCATGAATGAGAAGAAGAAAGAGGAAAAAAGCCAGGAATTGCAGAAGATGCCGCCCCGGGGAGTAACCTCACCCTTCGAACGTTTCGATCTCATGTCGGACTCCGGTCCCTTCAAAGAGATGGACCGGTTCTTTGAGGAGTATCTCCCGCGCCGATGGTGGCGCCAGTTTCACCTTGGCTTTCCGGGCTCCCTGACCGGGCACCATTTGGCCCCATTTGAGGGCAAGACTCCGAGTGTAGATGTCATCGACCGGGACAACGATTTCCTGATCAAAGCGGAATTGCCCGGCGTCGACAAGAAAGACATCAATATCTCCATCGCCAATAATGTCCTGACCCTGGAAGCCTGCATGGGCAAAGAGGAAAAGGAAGAAAAAGCCGAGTACTACCGGCAGGAAATCTGTCGCGGTTCCTACCGGCGATCGATCCAGTTACCGGCAGCAGTCAAGGAGGATGACGCCAAGGCCACCTTCAAGAACGGCATTCTGGAATTGACCGTCCCGAAACTGGAAAAGACCAAACGATCGACAATCAAGGTGGAATAGCAAAATTTGCCGGCGGGGAATGGCCCGTCCTGCATGCTTGATGAAGGACCTCCGTCATCCTCTCCGGAAACCCCGGGTTGGTTGCGCGGGCGGTGGTCCGCGATCTGCTTGTCCCTTAATCGGACGGGCAGATCGTTTTTGTTTTCGCGCGACCGCATGAGGCCACCGGCAGACAAACCGGACAGGCTCACTTATGACCTAGAAGAGACGAAGGAGTACAATGACCGACCACGAGTACCGAGACGAACAGACGATCGAACTGCGCCGCTTGGCTGAAGAAAAAATCAGGAAAGAAGTGGGGCCGCCACCTGAGGCATTTGACGACCTGATTCCCGAAGATATCCGGCTGATGTTTCATGAACTGTGCGTACACCAGATTGAACTGGAGACACAGAATGAGGAGCTACGACGGATTCAGATAGATTTGGATTTTGCGCGGGCCCGCTATTTCGATCTCTACGACATGGCCCCGGTCGGCTATTGCACCCTCTCCCCCGACGGCCTGATCATGGAGGCCAACCTCACCGCCGCCAACCTCCTGGGGGTGGCTCGGGGCACCCTGATCAAGCAGCCGATCACCCGGTACATCCACCCGGAAGACCAAGACGCCTACTACCGGCATCGGCAAGAGCACCACAGCACTGGAAAAATCCATGAATGCGAACTGCGGATGGTGCGCCTGGATGGCTCTATATTGTGGGCACACCTGGCCGGATCGACTTCTCAGCAGGGCGACGGCACGTCAGAATGCCGCCTGGTGATCAGCGATATCACCGATCGCAAACGCACCGAGGAGGCGCTCAAGCAAAGCGAGCAGCAGGCGCAAGAGACCAAGAATCTGCTCCGCTTGGTGCTGGACACCATTCCGGTCCGTCTGTTCTGGAAGGATTGCAACTCGGTTTTCCTGGGATGCAATGCCCTCTTTGCCCGGGATGCGGGATACCAGACACCGGAGGAGCTCATCGGCCTTGACGATTACCGTATGGGGTGGAAGGAGCAGGCGGAAATGTATCGCCAAGATGACGTTGAGGTCATGCAGTCAGGACAGCCCAAATTGCGTTATGAAGAGATCCAGACCACCCCGGATGGCGAGCAGATCTGGCTCTCGACCTCCAAGGTGCCGCTTCGGGATACGGACGGCCGGATAATTGGGATATTAGGAAGCTACGAGGACATCACTCAGCACAAATGGGCGGAAGAAGAACTGCTCAAGGCCCAAAAGCTTGAAGCCCTGGGGCTGCTCGCCGGCGGCATCGCCCATGACTTCAACAATATTCTGATGATTATTATGGGCAATATCTCTTTTGCAAAAATGCAGCTCTCGCCAGAGGATAAAGCGCATGAACGCCTGAGCATCGCAGAAGACGCCGCGCTCAAAGCAAAGGACCTGACCCGGAAATTCCTGACCTTCGCCAAGGGTGGCGCCCCGGTCAAAAGTTCAATTGCCACCGCCAACCTGATCCGGAGCTTTGGCAACTTTGCCATGAGTGGCGGCAATACAACCTGTGCATACTCCCTCCCCGACGATCTTTGGAATATTGAGGCGGATGAAGCGCAGATCGGCCAGGTAATTACCAACATCCTGCTCAACGCCGATCAATCGATGCAGGAAGGCGGCTGCATCAGGGTTCAGTGCGAAAATGCGGTTGTCGGTGAGGAGACCGGCCTGCCGCTTCTAAGTGGCCGTTATGTAAAAATAACGATCACGGATCAGGGAAGCGGCATAGCGGAAGAAAATCTGGGCAGGATTTTCGACCCCTATTTCACCACCAAGGAATCGGGCCGTGGCCTCGGACTGGCCTCGGCCTACGCTATCTTGAAAAAGCATGGCGGTTATATTAGCGTGGCCTCAACCGTGGGAGCGGGGACGACCTTTACCCTGTTCATCCCTGCGGCTATTTTCCCCACCGCCATGCTCCAGGAGAAAGAACCGCAAGCACCGACGGGTAGCAAAAAAATACTCGTCATGGATGACGACGAAGTGCTGCTCCAGGTAGTAGGAATCATGCTCGAGGAGATGGGACACCACGTTGTTTTTGCGTACGACGGCAAGGAGGCTTTGTCCAGGTATGCTGACGCCCGGCAAACAGCCGAACCTATCGATTTGGTAATAATGGACTTGACCATTCCCGGAGGTATGGGGGGCAAGGAAGCCATTCAAAAACTACTGGAGCTTGACCCGAAGGCCAAGGCGATTGTCTCCAGTGGCTACTGCAACGACCCGGTTATGGCAGATTACAAGCAGTACGGATTCAAAGGGGTTATCGCAAAACCCTATCGTTTTGCAGATTTGAGCACCCAACTCCAAAAGGCCTGGACAACGAACTGAACGACCCCGGAACAGGCGAAGAAAGAAGACGCTGCGTGATTTTTCCCCATCCCTGACGCAACCTATCGCCCGGACATCTCGGAGTTACCCATGCGCTATTCAACGCAGCTCACCGATCATTATGAACTGACCATGCTGGCCGGCAACCTTGAGGAAGGAATGGTTGTCAGCGGCGGGGTCTACAAAAACTGGTCGCCGCGGATGGCTGCTGCCGGGGCCGACCATCGCTGCATCGGCGGCCTGGCCACTAATTATTGTATCCGGGCCACGGTCATTGAGGCCCTGAAGCAAGGATTCACCGTGACCGTTCTGGCCGACGGGGTGGCCGGGGTGGATATCAAACCGAGCGATTTGCAACGGCCTCTTGCGGAAAGGTAAGAGGCGGGCGCTCGAATCATCAACGTTGACGACCTGCGACTGTAAGGCGCGGTCCTTGAGCGCCTGCCGCCGCATCTCATCTATTCAAATTCTTTTTTAAAAATTGCAAACGCCTGCTTGAGCGCTGCCATTTCCTCTTGTAAAGTCGCCACGGTTTTTTCAAGTTCGGTGATGCGATCCGATGCTGCGGCCCTGGCCATCATCACCGGTTCCTGCCGGGCGTTCGCCTGTTCCGTCATATCGAGTTCACCGGCCAGCAGTTGGGCAAAGCGCTGTTCTTTCTGGCCGGGCTGCCGAGGCAATTGCACTACCAGGCCGGTAGTCGAAAGATTTTCCAGGCTGTGGAAGACCTCTTCAATATTTTCAAACGAACAGAGCGTCTCGGAACGATTGCGCAATTCCCCCGCTGTTTGCGGCCCTCGAAGCAGCAGCAGGCTGAGCAGTGCGGCCTCACGGCTAATCAGGTTCTTTTGCTTGGCAAATGCCTGCCAATATTTCGGCACCCGGCTCGCATCGCTTTGATAGACCAGCTGCTGCTGTTTTAAGGACTGCAAGGCGCCGGCTACCGTGTCCGCGTCCAAGGCAAGCACCGGGGAGCGATTGGTTTTTTGGTTGCAGGCATTGATCAAGGCATTGAGCGAGAGGGGATAGTATTCAGGAGTGGCCAACTCCTTTTCCATCAGGCTGCCCAGCACCCGAACCTCGATTGCATTCAGCATAAAATCCATCTATGGGGTCTCCTTTATTTTCAGCAGTAGAAACAACGCAAACCAAACGAATTACCCGGTAAGCCCTGGCAGCAGGGAAAACATAATTTTCGCAAAGGACGCGGAAAAAATCCAGACCCCTTCGACCTCGCCGGGCTTCACCGACCGCAGCATTTCTTGAATTTCTTGCCGCTACCGCAGGGGCAGGAATCGTTCCGCCCCACTTTGCTTGCAGGACGACCGGCCCGAGGGGGTTCCGCGATTATATCACCATCGACATACAACCACTGCCCGGCTTCCTGCACAAAACGACTGACTTCATGGAGCACCGATATCTGGTGGAGCGATCCGGCGGTGGCCCTGAATTCAACCAGACCGGCGGCGTCCTCAGCCTGCCCCTGCTCGGTTCGAATAATTTCAAGACCGCACCAATTGGTGATGGAGTCGGCATCGAGGCCAGGAGGTCTGGTCGAAGGGTGCCAGGTCCGCAGCAAATAGTCGAGCTCACCGGCCACATAGGCACTGTAACGAGAACGCATCAACGCTTCTGCGGTGGCGGCTCGTTTCCGGCCGGAAAGCACCGCTTCGCAACATTGGCGATAAAGCATACCGGAGTTACAGGGACATGGCCTGGTATCAGTCATGATCAGCAGACCTTGCCGTTTGATCGAGGGCTGGACGCACTTCAGGTCGTACCAAATCGGCAGAGGGCGAGGAAACAGCAGGGGCTGCGGCATAACTGACCGAATACCAACTGGAGTTGAACAACAGGGTGAAGCGCACACCCAGGCTCGACACCCGCTGAAAAAAGCCTCTTCTCTTCACTGTAGCGGTGTGCAATGCTCCCATGCTCTCCTCATTCCTCAACCAAGGCGGCTCGCCCGAACTGAGCAGTATTCCAACCTTTATTTTGTCCGATGCGGTTTTTAAAGGCTGAGCTTCTTTTTGATATCGATGATCGGCGTGCCATCGAGAATGTCCAACCCGGCGACCTCCAGACGATTACCATCAATTGCCAGAACTTTCAGTTCAGAAATCGCGATGGGGTTGGGCCGGACTGGACTCCGGGTCGCAAAGACGCCTCGGAGTCCTCTTGAGCGGTCACCTCGCGGATAAACCTTGAGGATGTCACGGGACGACTGATGCAGCCAAAAAAGCACCACGATGGTCTGGCCGGCGACAATGCCCTCAAGCCCCGCTTGGTAGGCAGGAAAGATCTCCAAGGTACCGACTCTTTCGGATATATCGAAATTTTTAGGGGCATCCGTCAGGGTGGTGATATCGCCATGCAGCACGCCTATAATTTGCAGTTGGGGTTGTTCCATTGAATGTATTCGTCCTGTATTGTGCAATAACAAAGAAGTTGCCGTCTGCTTATTTTACAATGCAAGACGGGCTTATCCAGAAGAAATTAATCTCCAAGGGCATCTAAACCGTCGTAGGGGGAGCTTGGTCGCCAATCAAAGGGCATCCAGCGAGAGCGTAACGGCGGGACGGGCATCACCGGCGAGCGGTTCAGTGGCCTTGACGCTCACCCGGTCTTTGGGGATGCGGGCTTTGCGCCCCAAGTGAGCGACGATCGCTTGCGCCCGATTTTCGGCAAGCTGCAGGAAGGTCTCATCCGCCACCTTTTCCTGCTCCACCAACCGGGTATACAACTCTCCCGCCCAGAGCGCGGCCTGTTCGTTGCTCTTTCCGCCCGGAATAATTTTATAGAGTTTCATTCCCTCCGCCATCGTCGCAAACATCCCGGCTTCCTTGCTTTTGTCTTCCTGGCGCGATGCCGGCATCCGCGGCGTTACCGTGCCCGCCTCAATGCCTTTTTCAAGCTCATCCAGAGCGGTTTTTCCGAGCCGTTCCTTATACATCGTTTCCAGCGTGTTTTGGGCGCCGGAATCGGTGAAATCGAGTGGTTCGGGGGAATCATTCGGCCCAAGCTTTGTTCCAAGCCGGGTAGCGACCATTCTGCGGAGACTGCGTTCTTTCAACTCCAGACCATCAACTTCAGGGCTGTACCGCCCTTGAATGACCAATTTAAGCTGGGGCCGACTGTTCAGGGCAGTAACAATTTTCAGCAGTTTCTCTTTCTCCGGCGGTAGGAGCTCGGCACTTCCGGGGTCAAATTCCAGGGCATCAAAATGCTCCGATTCCCCGCCCAGCAAATTGCCCAAGGCCCGGAAGGGCGAGGCTGCCGCCTTGATGATCAAGTTGGTAAACATTTTCCAGATAAGAGGCCCGATCCTGAACTGTGGATCATTGAGGTCGCCGCTCACCGGGAGACCGATATCAATACGGCCGCTGGCATCCTTTAACAGCGCAATCGCCAGGTCCAGGGGAAGATTGGTAGATTCGGGATGTTCAACCTTCTCTCCCAAACTCAGATTGTCGATCACAATCTTATTGTCTCCCGTCATCTTATAATCCTGAAGTTTATATTTCAAGTCGGCGGAAAACTTGCCGGATTTGATCAGGCGACCGGCAAACCTACCGGAATAGGGGGAGAGGTTTTTCATTTCCAGGTTGCGAAAAACCATTTCGATGTCGGAGGAACGACCAAAATCGTTGGGACGGATAACGCCGTTAATTTTCGCAGTCCCGTATTGATCCACGTATCCGTTCAGTTGCACCTTAGCCTGCGAATCCTGAACCGACGAAAGGCCCGTGACCGTGCCCTTGAGGTCATGGATACGAGTCCTGAATCGGGGCCGGAGACTCAAGTCGGCAAAGATCATATTGCCGTTATCCACCCGGACCTTGGCAATCCGATACGGGAAGACGGCCTGCTCCTTTTGGGGCCCCAACTTCTTGGGTGCAGGCTTGGAAGACGGCGGGGGCTTTGGTCCGACCGGCTGCTTTTTCAGGACCTTAACGAGATTGAGGGTCTTGTCTTCCTCAATAATAAACGCTCCAACCGGTTTGGATATTTTTATCTCTTGCACGTCCAGGCTGTCTGGCTGCAACGTCAATTTAAATTGGGGAAGCTGGAGGGCATCCCAGCGCAAATAGGGTTTTTTAGGGGTCTTGGCATCGGCAAGGCGGAGATCATTCAAACTGAAACTGCCCTCATAGGCAGCTTTTTGGGCCGCCCCCGGAACCCCATAGCGCAGGTGCCCCTGCGCGGCGATGGAGGCGGAGTGCAATTGCAGGGTCACATAGGGTTCGATATAGGGCTGCAAGGAGGTAAGCACCATCCCGGCAACCTGCACATCGGCTTCCACCGAGGGAATGGCGGGATGCACGGTGCCGCTCACGGTCGCCGTCCCACCCTGCTCCACCTGAAAACCAACGGTGAAGCCCATGGGTGAGGTACCATCAACCTCAGTCAGCTTGGCCTTAATATTCTGCAGACTGAGCACCGGGTATTCCGCACGCGTCGTCAGATCCGAAAATTTCGAACTGAATCCATCGAGCTCAAAGGATTTGACCAAAAATTTCCATGCGGGAACGACAGCAGCGGCTGGTTTAGCCCCCTTGACAGGCGCACTTTCTCCTTTTATCTGCAGCAATTGTTGCCAGTTGAGGATTCCTTCGGCGTCTCGTCCGGCGTCAAGGCGTCCTTTGCTCATCGCGATTCGGGCAAAGGTGAGCGAATGGGCGCCCAAATCGCACTGCCCGCCTGCAACCGTCAGCTGTTCTGTGGCAAACAACGGCTCCCGCGACCGGGAACTATTAATGCTTATCCCGTTCAGATTGCTCGATATTTCCCGAAACAAAATTTTGTTTTCCTGGCCCCCCATTTCCAAATTTGCCTGCAACTCGAGCTCCACGCCCGCAATCGCCGCCTTGAACGGAGTCTTGCGACTCTGGTCGTCCAGATCGACGGCAATATTCTTGACCTCAATGGCGTCGACTTGCACTTTAAAGGGCGGCTCTGCCACGGAAGGGGGAGGCGCTATCTTCTGCTCCGCCCCTGGGTTTGAACGGGGAGATGAACCGCTAGAGGCCGGCGCCGGTTTCCCGGCATGTTTCTCAGTCAACGATGCCTGCATAATCTGCTGTAGATTGATGGCGCCCGATTCTTGGATACGGGCATCCACAGCACCTTCCTCCAAAAACAGTCGCCCGATGTGCAATTCCTTGGTTGCCAGATTGAAACGAGGAACCTCCATCTCCATTTTTTTTAATTGGAGCATGGGCTTGTCCGTTTTGAACAGCTTCAGCGATAAGTCGTTTAAAGAGAGGCGCAGCCCTTCGAGCGTCATCTCCACCGGAGCTTTATCGGCACTCAGTTGATATTCGGTGGCAACATTGATCTGGCCTGCAGGTTGCTCCAGGTTGGTACTGTCTCGGTAAAACTTCCACAGGTTGACGAGTTGGATGTTATTGAGGCTGAGTTTACCTTTTGAACGCAGCGGGAACAGCATGATTTCACCCGTCCACTGAATGGACTCTCCCGCTTCCGACGAGGCGACAAGGTGATAGGTGCCGTTATGCTCTTTGACGGTCGCCAAATCCTGCAACTGCAGTTCCAGTCCCTGCATGGTGAAATCAGCGGGGGTGCTCTGCCGCTTGTCGACCACGGCAATCCGCCCTTCCCGGACCGCGACGTTCTGGAGAATCAACGGGAAAGGGCTGGCATCGGGTTCTGCAGGCGCAGGCGTTGGCAAAGGCGTGGTTGCGAGTTTATTGAAATTAATCGACCCATCGGGCTCAACGACCACATGGACATCCGGCTTATCAAGGTCAAGCGCTTGCAATACGACCGCCCAACGGATTAGACTGCTTATCTCCAAGTCAACGAAAAGCCTTTCAAAAGCAACCAACGGCGCTCCATCGGCTTGCTGCAGGCTGAACCGATTCATTTCGAGAGTCAAAAGAAACGGATTGATGCGGATTTTATCGACCCCAGCCTGGCAATGCAGGTTTTGCTGGGCGTATTTGGGCAGGTACCACTCCATACTAACAGGCACCAAGATAAAACCGACAAGCGAATACAACAGCAAGGCGGTGACCGAGAGTAGCAGATATTTGCGGGTCAACATCTTTGGCATAATGGGCTTCATGGCTCAATCCGATGATGATGTGGGAGGAAGCTAACGGGTGCAGAGGTCCGCAGCGCTGCTCAATGCCGGCAAGGGCTATTGCCCCCCATTAATCTTCCATCACGGCGTCCGGATTCCATGAGGAAACCACAAAGCGAAGTTTTCCTTCGATTCCCGGCCTGGTCGTGCCGTCTGAGGGCAGCGGGATATTCACCTCTACCTTGTTGCCGCCCTTGATATTCTTGGTGTCGATCTCCTCCGCGGTGAGGTTTATGGTGGTTCCCTGCCAGGCGTAGGTTATCTTCCATTTATCACCGGGCACGTTGGGCGGCGTCATTTCGAGCACAACCGCATTGCGGAACAGATAACCGCCTTCGTAATGCTCGTTGATCCAGAGTTTCCGGTCGATTTCGTAGTCCGGGACGCGAACCCCAAGGGTCATCTGGTAGGCCAGGGTGTTGCGCTTTTTATTCACCTTGGACCGATTGGCCAGGAAAACCGTGGAGACGTACTGGAGCCCGTTTTTCTTCGGTGCCTCCAGCCAATCCTTATGGCTCAGGCAGGCCACCGAGTCCTCTTCGGCGGTACGCCGGGTGAGATACCAGAGTTTTCCGCGTGGCGAGGCAAGGACTTCGAACTGGTAGAGGGCATTGACCTTCTTGCCGGCATCCTGCTCTTTTTGCACCCCTTCTGGCAGGCGAATATCGGTGACATCTACCCAAAGGTCGATCCGCACGTCGCCAAACAAAAATCGGGTCAGGTTCTGGTAGGCCTCTTCGCTATTGACGATCCCATAATAGCCGGAATGGGAACGGTAGGCGAAAGCCTTGGCGCATGGTTGGCCGGGTTGCCCATTGGCTTTCAGACCGCACAGAGTGGCATTATCGATTTTCACCAACCCGTCGCTCCCGTGGCCGGCAAACGTTCGGGAGAGCCCCAGGCCGACTTCGTAGTCCATACGATTGGTGCCCACCATGCAGAATACCCGCTCGGCGGGAAAACTGGCTTCCGGAAGCCAATCGACCCGATCCCCCGCCGGCTTGTTCGGCAGCGCTGTCAGCCCCAGATACTCGGCCATCCTGACCCGGTTGAAGTTGTTCATGTCGTCCTTGGTCAGCCAATTAGGGACATTCATGCCCGCGATTTCGATACCATTATGCGGGGTGGCATAGGTAAAGAGCTTATCGACCAAGCGGGCAGCTTTCTTCGGGTCGTTCCTGGGGTTCTGCAGCAAGGCCCGGCACACCAGCCCGCCCATCGAATGGGCCACGAGATAACAGCGAAAGGCGTCTTTGGTAATACCGTTCTTCTCGTTTTTGCAAACCAGTTCCTGAATCCGCAAGATGAGTTCACCCAACTTTCGGGCAAAGACGTCGATCGGCGGAGTCTCCCCAACCCCCAGCATCCGGGAGGCTTCGTCGTAGTATCGAAAGATAATGATGGAGCGGCTGGAGAGTTTATTGTCGGTCGGGTTACCGATCGCGTCGGTTTCCCATTCCGGGTCTAAAATGTCGTAGCCGTCCTGATAGACGTTTTCGTACTTGAAGTCGGAAGCCAGCCGGACCACCGGCGATTGAAAAATATACTTGCGCGGTTGTTGGGTCTTGTCCGGCACCGACCGAAAAATCGTGGACCCCAGATTGAAGCCGCAGAATGGATCCGCCGTCGTTTCGTCAATCTCGGTCGGCGTCATGGCGTAACCACGGACGTAAATGATCGGGTGAAAGGGAATGTTTGGATTGGCCATGTTTAGCTCCTTCTGTATTTTTTGGCGGTATAGGTGCTGCGACATTCGGCGTCTTCGCAGTTTTCGGCCAGTACCCCACTGCATCCAATCGTACCAGTGTCTGGTTGAAGTCCTGCCCGTCGCTGGCATCCATAACGTCAATACGTTTGACGACCCGCATGTCAAAGGCGCGAACCGGGTCCAACTGGTAGAGGAGATTATAGGGGTTGGCATGGGTGGCTGAATAACGCAGGGCAAAGAGCGGGTTCAAGGTACTGATCGCCTTTTGCGCTTTCGGGGTTGTGTCCACGCTTTGCGGCTCATCGATGATCAGGATGGGGTTGGTGGCCTGGACAAATTCAATGGGGCGGCGGCCAGACATTTTGTCCTGTTCCTGATGGATGATATTCAACCGCTTGCGCTGTTCATCGGTCAGGGTAGTGTACTCACCCGTATCACCCGCATCCTTCTGAAAGGCCTGAATGTTGATGACCATGATCTGCGCTTCATTGCCCACCGCAAACTGGCGAACCCGGCTCAGGTCCTTCGGCTGATAGACAAAATCATCGAAGGCCACATTCTCATAGAGGGCCTTGAAGTGTCCCCGCATCCTCTTGATGGAGCTGGTCACCCCTTCGCGGATCGCCACCGATGACACCACAATGATGAACTTTTTGAAGTCGTATTGCTTATGCAGCTCAAAGATGGTGCGCAGGTAGACATAGGTCTTGCCGGTGCCGGTCTCCATCTCGACCGAGAAGTTGGGAAAGGTGTACGCTCCCGCCTCTTTGATCAAGGCCCTCGATTTGGGGATGGAATTTCGTTTCTGGACCGTGTGCAGATTCTGCAACAGCGCCGCAGGGGGCAGCATGGTGTTGTTGCCAATGCCCAGTTCGTTCCATAACAAGGCCTCCTTTCTGCTGAAACCCTGGGTTGCGCCGTACCCTTGGCCCGCCAAACCTTCAAACAGATCAACCACACTGGCGATCGCCTCTTGCTGGTAGGTCAGGTTGGCATCAAATTGCAGTTTCATTCCGTGCC
>JAFLKR010000053.1 GCA_019163135.1 Desulfobulbaceae bacterium
TTGAAAAGATTAAAATTGTATAGAGACCAAAAGCAGTGGAGCACACTGACCATCCAGATTTTCTCAACAATAATGGGCTATCCTTTTTTCGGCAGCATGGCTCTTCAATACTCCTTTCGGGTCGGAACAGTCACCTGGGCGCACTGCTTACCTCGGAACGGGCCTTCTATTACCTGAATATACTGTACAGATTGCTGCTGTTCAAACGCGACTATGAGCTTGAACCGCTGTATGAGGACATTTTTCAGGAAATTTTTCCTCCGCAATCTCTTTTGGACAGCGACTACAATCAAGCTAAATTTCGTTATGATATAGATCAGTTAACAAGCTGGGGGTTAATCAGCTTCAGAATAGAAAAGCAGCGACTTCGGGGTTATCGCGACAACCGGAAACGTAAGTTCCGCTATCGACTGACCAATGAAGTGGTCACGTTTTTGGAATGGCTTGAGCAGCGTTATCTGGATGACATCCAAAGTCGGGGCAACGATACCCGAGACCTCCTGGGGGAGAGCCGGGGCAGTCTTGGCGAACTGCTGCGGCTTCTGCATCTGTTCAAGGAAGGTGAAGAAGGCTCGGTGGATACGGCCCGTCGCGTGCTCTTTCAACTCTTCAAGACCGGCGATCTCTGCCAGGAGATTTCGGTCAATCTAGCCGACCTGAACGGTCGCCTCCTCTTTTTCCTGGTGCAACATTACCAGATTGATGACGTCCGCAAGCTGATAGGAGAAATCGAATCCTATGTGGACAATTTCCTCCAACAGATATTCAAGCTACGCAGAGAGATCGTCCCCCTGCTTGAACGATTGAGAAAGGAAAGCAACATCAACAAGATTCTTGAATGCCACCGGATCATGGAAACGGAGAGGCAACGGACGCCGAATCTTCTGCAATCGCGAAGGATGGTCCATGTTGCCGCCATTCCGGAGAACCTGCAGGTGTTTTTTGAGGAACAGGGCAGCCTGGATAAACTCCTGCAACGCATCAACAACGCTTCCATGAAAGTGTGGCAGAAACTCCGCAGCCATCTGCGTGAACTCGAACGGAAAAACAACAGGCTACAGGATATCCGCTGCCGCATCGAAGAAATCGGCATGCTGGATGAACAGGCCGAGGCGGCAGTTTTTATGAACGACCTGCTCGGCCAGCCACTGTGTTGTTTTGATCCCAATTACTGGGACAAGGAGGAAAAGGCGGAACCGCCGATCCCGCGCAGACGGCTTTCCCGGCAGAGCGAATTTCCTAAACAGTATCTTGGTCGAAAAAAGAGCCAGGGCACGATTGTCGAATCCATGGAAGAGGCACGCCTCAGCCTGCTTCAACGCTGGATTCGGGAAAACATCCCCTTTGACGCGGAAAACCGCCAAGGCCTGCTTTCCCATACCAATATCAGCTGCTTTGACGACTTCACCAAGATTATTGAGCTGGGCAGGGCAGGGTTGCTGACCGACGGTAAACGACTTGCACGGTTACACTACACACTCACGCCCGAAGAGCAGCGCATCCTCCTTTTCCTGGAAGCACAACAACTGCATTGTCCGGAATTGATCATCAGCCTCCTCTCCACATCGACAGAAAAATCATGGAAATAGCGATCTCCAACATCTTGCAGCGTCATGGCGACAGAGTCCGCAAGGTGCTCAACATTCTGCTTGAAAGCCCCTACTTCTATATGGACGACGATCACGACAGTTACCTCTTTCTCAGGAGGCATCGATCTGAATTTACCGAATTTTTCAAGCTGTTTTACGGCTGGACGCTGCAACTCGACGCCAAATGCGCCCGGCTCTATAAGGCGGAGTGGCATAACACGGCAATCACCCCTGCCAACAGGTCGCTTTTTTCCTTTACCAAGCGCGACGAATGCATCGCCTTTATGATCCTCCTAGAATTTTTCGAACAGCAGTTGGAAGAAAACGGCATGACCGTTGAAGATCGGCACAACCTGCGGTTTCATTTCGGTGATCTCCTCGACTACAGCCAGAAACGTTTTGTGGAGATCTTCCCTGCCAGGCAATCCGAATACAGCCAGGACCGGGTGCGCGAAAAAATCTGGAAACCGGTGATCCCTGAACTGGAAAAGTACCGCTTCCTCAGGAAAATTCCTCCCCCCGAGGACCTGCAGACCTCCCCCGGAGAACTGATTTACGAGGCCATGCCCGCACTCTACCATTATAACGGTGCGGCTTTATCCCGGACGATACCGGAACTTACCGTCATCGATGAGGTGCGGGATGACGGCTGACACCTATTCGATACAACGCATCCGCCTGCTAAACTTCCACAACTTTGTCAGTGAAACCATAGACCTGAAAAACGGCGGCCATCTCTTTTTGCTGGGCGACAACGGCTGCGGCAAAACAACGATCCTGGATGCGGTGCACTATATCCTCACCGCAGGGAAAGAGATGGAGTGGAATTCGGCCGCCAGATTGAGCGGCGTTAAGCGGGACGGACGAAGAGTGCAGGGCATTGTCCTGCGCTACAACATCGACACCGGCATTCTCAACACCGGCGGCGCCATTACCTACGCAGCGTTGGAAATTGCGGGGCGTCAAGGCAAACCACTCTCCATCGGCATCGGCATCTCGGCAACCGCCATGGAAGAACGAATCGGCTTCTGGGGTTTTATCAAGGAATGCACCCTGGAAGAACTGCCCTTTACCATTGCCGAAAACGGGGAGATCCGCCCCGCTTCCCGCCAGGAGTTCAAGCAGCAGTTGGAAAGCAGCCATGGCTTTTACACCAACCAGACCGCCTACAGAAAAGATCTGGGCGATCGCCTCTTCGGTGGAGAAGAAAGCTATCTTGATATTTGTCGATTCCTCGCCATGGGCAAGTCCTATCGGGAAATCTCCGCGGGAGCTGCAGATTACCACCAGCTCTTCAAATCACTCCTGCCGGAGCCCCGTAGTTCGATCTTTGAGCAGATTATTGTTGCCCTGCAAAGTCTTGATGAGTCGCAGGCGCTGCTCGATGACCTCAGCCGCAAACTCGACTGGCTCCATGGGCTGGGCGGTAAACTCGATTCCATCTCCGAATCTCGCCAGGGCGAGCTGCGCTATGAATGGCTGCTCCACCATTTCATCATTGAGCAAACCCTGGAGGAAGAACAACGCTGCCGGGAGGGCCTTGATCAATTGATTGCGGAACTGGCGGCGTGTCAGGAACGACTGATCGAACTCGAACGCCTAGACCTGGACGTTGAAGGACGGCTCCATACCCTGCAGATCAAAGACAGCGCCGGTCTGGTCAATCAGGAAAAGCACTGTCAGTCCGAATTGCAGCGGAAACAACAAACACTGGACAGAGAACAGGAAGCGGGCAAAGGCTTGCGGACACGGCTGAAAAATAGCGAGCGCGAACTCCGAAAAGTTCGGGATAGTTTTGATAAGCTCCTCAAACGGCTTCAGCCGGAGTTGGCCAGCCGTGGGGCGGTTCTGCCGTTTAGTCTGAGCGAGCTGCAAGTCGAGATCGACGCCATCAGCAGGTGTAATGATCCGGAAGCGCTCACGCTGCCCTCGCCACAACCAACTCTGGCCCAGTGCGACCAGCATCTGTATAAAATAATTGAAGAAAAAACCATTATCCAGCAAGGCCTACGCGAATACAAGGAACGCATCCTTGCGCATCAACAGGAGAGAGAACACCTGGAGAAACGGCGGGAGCTCGTGCCCCAGGTTGCTCGATTCGAGGCGTTCGAGCAGGTGCTCACGAACAACATGATCACCTTTCGTCCCCTCTTTCAGGGGCTGGAATGGTCGCCCGCTCTGAAGCAGCAGCAACGCAACTCCATTGAGGAATGTATCGGCGAAGAAATCCTGGCCGCCCTGCTGCTCCGTCCGTCCGATTATTCCAGGGCACGGGAACACTGCACCGATTTTCCCGGACTGCGGATCTGCCACCCCCCTGCGGCTGTCATCGAATTGCCCCAGTGGATGCATCACAGCTTTGATCTTCGCGAATCCGATCCGGAATGCCTGCGGGCCCTGGCCTTGGAAATGGAGAGCACAGACCGGCAACCCGCAGTGAGCATGGTAGCCGGTAAG
This sequence comes from Desulfobulbaceae bacterium, assembly GCA_019163135.1. GTDB lineage: Bacteria > Desulfobacterota > Desulfobulbia > Desulfobulbales > Desulfobulbaceae > Desulfobulbus. The sequence continues at coordinate 4,047 of JAFLKR010000053.1, forward strand.
CCGGTCCTTGCTTTCCGGAGCCACGAGCGGACCCTGCTGCAATCGCCCGCCCGTCTCATCGGTGCTGAAAGCCGCAACAAGGCGCTGGCCGACCGGATCAATCTGCTGAACAACACCATTCAGGAGTGCGAACGCGAACAAAAAGCACTGCAGAAGCAGCACGACGACCTGAACAAGGCCCACCACATCCTGCAGGAGACGAAGGAGTTCGTCACCCAAAGTCTTGCGCAGGTGCACCAGGGTTTTGCCGAAACCCGCAATGCCGGCCGCGAGCTTGATGCGCTCACCATGCACCTGGAAAGGCAGCAGCAGTCAGAACGCTACGCCCGCCAGGAGGTGGAGGTATTTGCTCGACGAGCAGCGGAACTCAAAGAGCTCATCGACAAAGAGGGGCTCATTCAGCTTGAGAAACTGATCAAGAGGCTCAAGCAGGAGCAGCACCACCTCAGCCGGGAAAAGGATGCACTCAACCAGAGCATCGGCGGCAAAAACAAGGCAAAAGAGCAATTAGAGCAGACACTTGAAACGCTGAGCCGCAAGCGCCAGACGCGGGGCGAGCAGCTCACAGCTGTTGCAAACCGGTTACAAGAAACACTGGAGCCCGGTACCGACCCTGCCTATTTTGTCCTGAAAACCAAAAAAGGGCAGCAGTTTAAAAACCGGGAGGCCATTGAGAAGGAAATCACGTTTCACCATGAGGCGGTTATCAAGGAGGCAGAACAGGTCAGGATTCAGCTCAACAACCCCGAATTTGGGGGCGCTTTCCGTTTTTTCTACGAGGAGAGCCTCAATCAACTCTACGACTTTCGCCAGCAGCCCCTTGCCGCCATCATCGAGTTGCAGAGCAGAAATCTCAATGAGCAGCAGGAAGTGATGAATGAACGGACCCGGGAACTGTTCAAGAAAATCATCATGACCGATCTCATGCACTATCTGCGAGGCCATGTAGGGGAACTGGAAAGCATGGCTAAGCGAATCAATACCCTGCTGCAGAACAGGACCTTTGGCAATCAACGCTACAGTTTCAAAATCCGCCCGGTTGACGAGTTCATGCGTTTGATCGGTATGATCAAAAAAATCAGCCCGTTCGATCCGGCAGGCGAAAACGAGCTGAAACAATTTTTTGAAGATCATCGGGATGCCATCATTGCCACCGAGCCGGGGACCATCCCGGAAGAGCTTGATTACCGCAACTGGTATCGCTATGAAATGATGGTCTCCACCGTCGGTGAAGAGGGCCAGGTGATCGATCGGCGCATCAAGAGCCTGGGCTCAGGCGGCGAGCAGGCAGTGCCCAATTACTTGCTTATTCTGACCATTGCCCACTTCATGTATCACGGCAAGCGGATACGGCTGCACACTTTGCTCTTTGACGAGGCCTTTTACGGAATTGATGCCGGCCGGCGGGACCAGATTCTCGGTTTTGCCACTGATCTTGACCTGCAGCTATTCATTGCCTCACCCGACCAGGACGGGGTTCGGCAGGAGGTGCGCAACTCGACGACCATTCTGGTGAAGAAGGATTCGCGGTATGATGTGCATCTGTACCCCTTTCACTGGATTAACCCGGTCAACCGGCAGATGGGGTTGTTTGACCAGCCGGCAGACGAAAATGACATCGCTTTCGGAGATGAGCTGTAATGGCCGAACATGGTTCATTTCTCACCGACATCCTGACGAAAATTTCGCGTAGATACGCCAGGGAAGGAGCGTTGCGCGGGGCAATGAAGGTCGGCACGGGGCTTGCTCATGATCAACTGCAACCGCTACGTAATTTCTTTGGTGTAGATCCCATACGGATCAGCCGGAATGAAGAGGTCCGACTCCATTTTGACCGGCTCCTGCAGCAAGCCCCCGAACCATTCTGGGTGGAAAGAATCGGAGAGGCGACCGGAATCCCGCTCAGACACAGACCTCAGCTCAGCAAAGACGAGCAGAGAAAGACCGTGCTCGATCGTCTGCAACTTGCCTTTCCCTTACTGCGTGATCTTATCCGTTATCTTCAGGAGCATCCGGAGGAATTGAAAAGGGTACTCGCCAACTCGGAGAACGAAACCACGAAACGTTGTTTTCAGTTGGCTCAAACCGTGCAGCACCTGCTCGGCAACACCTTACCTCTCACAGTTTCCGAGCTTGGCGCCCAATTTTTCGGTAACAGCAAAGCACTGCGACAGGGCGAGTACCGGGCACTGCTGCTTCGTTGGCTCAAAATCTACGCGCAAGATGCAGAGCTGAGTGACAATGATTACCAACTTCTGGAAAATTTTCATGTCTACCATGATCGACTGACCGTCAATGCGGTGCTGTTCGGACCTGTGATCTACCGCAAACACGGCAGGGAATTTGACTGGATATATAGACTATACGAACAGGGGGAAGCAGCAACTCTAAACTGGGCTAACCTCATGGATGTGGAAACCATGAGTTGGCTGGGTCGGGAAAACGATCCTCCCCAGCTCCTCTGCTGTGAAAACGAAGCCCCTTTCAGCCAGCTTGTGCGCCAGCGGCCCGGGGACGCCGTTCTCTTTACCAGCGGGTTCCCCAACAGTGCCGTGTGTACCATTTATCGCCTGCTCGCTCCCCGGGCATCCCGCTGCCGCCACTGGGGCGATTCCGATCCGAATGGACTTCGCATCGCCTCAATTTTGCATGCTCTTTTTCCTCTGCAATTATATCGCTGCGACATCGAGACGCTCAAAGGCTGCGAGCAAGACCTCCTGCCCCTGACAGACCGACAAAAGAGTGCGGCCAGGGCAATGCTTGCTCCCGGGGGGTTCCCTTTTCAGGATGAACTCCGCTTTACCCTTGCTCAGGGTTGGTTGGAACAGGAAAAATGGCACCCGGATCAGGAGAAGTGACCTGTTTGTCATGGAATTGTGTCCAAATGCTTAACCACCAGCTGCCGATCAAACCGGCCGTTTTTCCCACATCCGGATTTCTTAAGGATTCGCCTGGCGGTAAAAGTCATGATAACTCTGAAGTATCTTAACTATTATTGACCAACAGTTTTTACCAATAATGTCTTTTCGTATATCATCATTTTCTGATGGTTAACATTCGAATATCTACTTGTCGGGTGGCATTTGCCTGCCGAATTGAGGAATGATGACGACTAAGCAGGAGGTTAACCTCGACATCTACCAAAAGGCTCCGCGCATTTTGTCGGAACCCATGGAGATTGCGCTTGGGCCAGGGGGTGATCTTTATCCAATCTTGGTTGCCGTCGCTGGCGATGACAGGCTGCGCTTGGACATTCGGGATCGTCGCTTCAACGTTTACTATGGCGGCGGCAACCTTATGCTTGTTGACGGACGCAAGTCCTCTTGGGAATTGCACTTCGACGCGAAATACTTCAAGGATGGAGCCCTCCTGCCTCCTGCTTTGCCCACGCAATTCTCAGCTACGGACGACGCTCGCGCCTGGGTCCAAGCATTTCCGGAACTGATTGCTGGAATGGAGGACTGGTGGAGTCGGCATCCGAAGGGCGAGCGCGCCCATTGTCAAGCAATGGCTGCTGCCAACTCTAGTGTGGCCCCCACAAGCGATTATCTTGTGTTGGATTTGGAGTATCAATGGGCTCAGCGACGCTTCGACCTGGTTGCGGCCAAACGTAGACCGATTGAGAATGATGTGACCGGCTGGACTGAGCCTGACTTGGTCTTCGTCGAGGTGAAGTGTACGAGCGCAGCATGCGCCGGCACCTCCGGGCTCGGTGCCCACGCTCACGACTACCGGGACATCATCACCGCGAGGGACGGGCGATCCGTCGGTGATATCAAGTTGGAGTTCGCGCAGGTAGTTGCTCAAAAGGTGCGACTCGGTTTGTTCGACGGGTTATTTGACTTCAAGCGATTTTCTCCTGCAGTTCCTGAACTGCTTGTAGTCTTTATAGATCTCGATCCAAATTTGTCTTCAATGCGGGTCCCTTTGAGCAAGACCAGGGAGGTTTCAGACGCATTGGGAGATGCGGCTCGAATTCGTTTCATGCGGCTTAATTCTCAGGACTACAAAATGACTGCCGACTCCGCACTGCCGCTGGAACGTCAACGTCTCGTCACCAAAAGTATATGATCCTCACCATTCATCGCGGTTCGAAACAGATCGGTGGCTCATGCGTCGAACTACGGTCCGACTCCGGCGCACGAATCCTGCTAGATGTCGGGATGCCACTCGCCCAGCCAGACGGTAGCGATTGGCCGCGCGGGACCATGACTCGTCCGAGTGATGAATTACGCCGCGAAGGAGTGCTGCCGAATATTGACGGACTGTATGGCGATTCAAGCCCGGAAGTCTCCGCCTTGATTCTGTCGCATGCGCACCTCGACCATTACGGACTCGCTCATCACGTTCATCCCGGCGTGCCTGTCTACGGCAGTCGGGGCACGATCGAGATGCTGAGGGCATCAAAGCTGTTTATCCCGGGTGCCGTCATACCTTCTGACCTGCGCGAGTTTCCGGCCGATGGTACAATCTCCATTGCCTCTTTTTCCGTGCGAGGTATTCCAGTTGACCACGCAGCCCCCGATTCGAGAGCACTCTTGGTGGAGGCTGACGGACAGCGACTGCTCTATTCCGGTGACCTCCGCGCTCATGGTAACCGACGGCACCTGTTCGACGATCTGCCAGAGGCAGCCGGTCGGATTGATGTACTGATTCTCGAAGGGACCACCGTCGGTCAACCTCAGGGCTCACACGGTTTTGCGAATGAGGCGGACGTGGAACTTCGTCTTTCGGAATTATTGAGACTCGACGGCGGTTTGGTCGTCATTATTGCCTCCGGCCAGAACATCGACCGGGCAGTTTCAGTCTATCGCGCAGCGCTCGCGACGGGCCGGGAACTCGTGATCGACCCGTATCAGGCGTACATTCTCATGACTCTTAAGAATGTCTATCCGGAGGCTCCGCAGTTCGACTCGCCATCGGTTCGGGTGAAGTTTATCAGTAACCATGTTGCCAAGCTGAAGGACGCCGGTCTCTGGGGCTTGGCATGTCAGATGTCACGCGCAGGCAAGGTGACATCGGAGCAGATAGCCGCGAATCCAAGTAAATTCGTTTTTCTCGCCCGATCAAGCAAAGCAACCAGCGCCCTACTTCGCTACCTGGCCCCCGCGACGCATCCAACTATTGTGTGGTCTCAGTGGCGCGGCTATCTCGACAAGGGTGGCCCTGTTCAAAGCTTCTGCGCAGAGAGCGGTATCAACCCTCTTGTTATTCATTCCGGCGGACATGCCCACACCGAGGATTTGGCTGAGATCGCCTACCGTATTAACCCGGGCGCTGTGGTACCAATACACACGGAGGCGGCCTCGCAGTTCGCCGCCTTCATCCCAAACGTGCGGATCGTCATGGATGGCGAAGCGGTTGAGGTCACGTCATTGATTGCCGACTAAACTTTGTAAGCTGACGGGGCGAATCGAAACAGGTTCAAGTTGCATCAACTGATAGAAATATTATCAAGATCGCTTCTCGAGATGATCTTGAACCAGCACTTTTACCGTGCTATTCTTTCGGTTGATTTTTCCTTGCCTTTTTAGCCGAAATACTTTTCATCACTCTAACTATTCCGACTCATTTTCAATGAGACACCCCTTTCCAGGGCTTAGCTGAGCACGGTTTTCGTGTTCTTGAATTCCAGGTACGAACGGCTGCGCTGTATTTTCCGGTAGAGGAGTTTAATCGCGGATGCGAACTTCCATTATTCTGTAGAGGGAAATGCATTGCCAGCAGGCAACTGAATTATTTCAAATTCGTTTGCCATTCCATTTTCTCCCCCTTCTTTCCCTTTCCCCGCTGAATAACCAAATTTTAAATCCATCAAGAACAACTTTGGTTCGAGGAGTGCCGTTAAGGACCACCGGTTCTACCCTGCGCAGATGGAAGGCCCGCCGCTGCCAAAGGTGCAATTGTTCGCTATACCGTTCATGCAGGCCGATCCGGTTCAGCGGGCTGATCCCGGTGATCGTCTCTCCGAGAATAATCTCAGTCTCGACATATAGGTTTCCTTCAGGGGCAAAACCGACAATTTCGCCCCACAGCAGATGTTTCTCGAAGGACTTGTAGCGTCGGACCAACTTTCAGGCCGCCGCTTTGGCGAGATGGTACTCTAGATGTTGCGTGATCGTATCTCGGGAAAAAAATGTGGGGAAATCAAGAGTTTTTTGCAGGATGATGCCGTCCACCTTGTTGTAGGCTACGGCCTCCAGGCGAAGGTCTTTCCGAATCTGGACCAAAACCTCCACATGGTGCCATCCGGAAAAAAGAGTGGAAAAAGCCGATTCGATTTCTCGCAGGACTTCATCCTTGGAGAGGCCATGCCGGATGGCTAGGGATGCTATGATGGATTCCATGTGGTTTCCCCTGGTTCCTGTTAAAGATGGAGCCGATCACATCGGTCTCTCTTCTTTTTTCAGGGGGGATGACCAGTTTACATTTCCTGTTTTTTCTTTTTAGTACTTTGTTGAGAATGCTTCGATTTCGACAAAAACGCAGGACTTCTCCGGCTGACATCAGGGGAAGTATGAAACCCTTGAAGACAATGCGATCGAATCCGCTGAGTGAACTCTTGACCAGACCTGAAAACCTTTCTATAAGTTTTTTCATGAGTCGCTCTCTTTTGTATTTTTTGAAATTTGTGGTGATTTTTCATTATACAAAAGAAGCGGCTCATTTCATTCGGAATATTGGGTTGCGGGCGCTCAGCCCGCTTCAGAATGTAGCTTGTTTTCTTTGCGGTAATTCACCAATAAAATAGTTTCCGAAACCTCCGCCTTCGATCCCGAATTTCACACCTCCCTGGTGCCTCTCCTCTAGCATACCTGGCTTCAAGTAAGGACCTAATGATTCACAATGGGGTGCAGTGCAAAATCATGCTTCCTAATCCAGTAGCGCCTCTGCCAGCACAACCTTATGGATTAGCCATTTTTTATCACTCTTGACCAGGTTGAGCTCCACCAGTTGGTCCTTTTTAATAGTCTCTGTTTGTACCGAATCCAGTCGTTTCACACTAACCGCAACCTGCACCCCAGCTCTCTCCTTGGTTGAAACATCAACAACCATATCATCCAAGGTTACGGCGAGCCGGTTGAATCTGTTGCGATAGTAGATTAAATATTGGATGGTTACGTCAGGCTCCAGTATCTCATTATAGCCTCTCTCGGGAACCGTAACCATGCAGCTCTTAGCCATCATTTTTTTGACATTTCCCATCTTTAGGGCCAATTTCATAGGAGGCTCCTGCCCTTCCTTTCCAATCTCAACCGCTAACCCAAAAAGCTGTCGCTTGATAACCTCCTTGTCAGAAAAATAATCATAGGCGAACCAGCCTGCTATAACCATAACCAGCGCTAAAATTGTAACAAGAGATTGTTTAGCCATATTGTTCCTGCTTGGCCCATTGAATTGTTTTATCCTGATAGGGGATTAACGATTATAAAATCGGTAACCCATCTATCTGACTATGACAAATCTCATTTATCGATTTTTATATTATTCAAACCATTTTTGACAAACTCTTCGTGATACCTATCAGAATATTCACTTGTTTTGACAAAAATCTCTGATTCATCCATTTTTTCAATAGTTTCAGCATCGTGCTCAGCAAGAAAGTCCCGTTTCGCTAAGCGATCACATAGTTCATCCCAAAATGTTTCTGCCACATATTTATCGATAAAATTATTCACGGTTGGATCTTCTTCAAATTCAACGGTTGGTAGAAATTCCTCAAATTTTTTATCGTAGGTTATCAAATTTTCAAAACCAAAATCCTTGGCGGCAGACATGATCTTTTGTTCAAGGTCTTTGTATGGTTTCGTTTCCGGATTATCATCAATTTCTCGCGAGTTAATAACCCATTCTGCAATGTATAGAAAATCAAGCAACAGTCTATATTCTTTCTTTTTGAAATGAATTTTCATTTTTCAGCTCCGTATTATTTAAGATGGAAATCGATTTTGAGACTGTTTGATTTTACAGGTTCTAAGCTGGAATTGGTATTTTTTCTCCACGCCTTCCGAATTCCGAGACGCCTTTGCCCACTCCTCTCTCGCAACACCCTCAGCACAGCCCTGCTGCGCTTGCGGCTTGCTCTTTCCTCCCGGATCAAAACCGCCTCATCATTCGGCGCGGCGCTCCCTGGATCACACTCGTATTGGCTTCAAGTGACTTCTCTTGGCGCCGGCAAATCATCATGACAGCCACTTCTTGCCATTTCTGGTCAAC
>JAFLKR010000196.1 GCA_019163135.1 Desulfobulbaceae bacterium
GCCTCGACCGGGGATATCGTGTCGATAAATTTTTTGTGGTAGAAGTCCACCGTTTCCGGCTGCGCCTTCAACGGTTCCCACTCGACCATCAGGTGCATCACGTCGTCGAGGGTCTCATCGATGACCCTTGCTGTCCCCCGGAAGAGCAGAACGCCGCAATCAGCACCCGGGAAGAGCCAGACCGTCTCCGGCCTCGTCTCTATTTCAGTGAACGCTTCCTTGCCGTCAACAACCCGATTCATGAAAAGGCGGGCGCGCACCCCCGGCAGGACCGAGGTGATTTCCGCCTTCTCCGGATGCATATTGACAATCTTGACCTTCTCGTTGCCTTTGAAAAACCCGGCAATCCGTTGGTCCATGGGGGCGACATTGAAATATTCCGGATCAGTGTCGTAGGGATAATAGGGCCAGCGATTTTTCAGCCAGGTTGCATCAAACGCCCCCAAAAAACGTTTCCGTTGCGGCCAGAAGGGGTTAAGGGCGTTGAATCCCGCCGGTTCCGGACAATCTTTGGGGGACGCCATGAGATGATGGGGGGCCTGTACCTGCGGCAACGGTATTCGCCCGTTTGTATCCGGCACGATGCCAACACCAGTCGGGTTTGGCTCCCACCCCTCGCCTCCGAAGGCCATGGTCCAGTTGATCGGAACCTCCCGGAAGGGTTTAGGCGCAGCGGGCAGCCCGGCAGCATTCCAGTATGTAGCGCCGCTCACATGCAGAGTCTTGGTCAAACCGGCGACAGTGACACTGACCTGGAGACCGGCGACCGCCCGAGACGAGTGACCGGCCCCATACACCAGGAATTCACCCCGTTTTTTGGGATACCCCATGTCAAGCGCTTCCTCCTCCCCTAATGCGCCGGCCACGACCTGCCACATGTGGACTTCCTCAAGAAGGCGGTCATCGAGTGCCGTTTCCAAAGAAAAACAGGCCATGGCGGCGACGGAGAGGCAGCAGTTGTCCCCTATCATACAGGGGGAAAAAAGCAGGCCAAGATTATCGGGTTTGATAATCTTCATGGAATCCTTTTTTTCGTTGAGGCATTGGATAGTCGTCCATCAAGGGTTCAGCTCATAATCATTACGACCACCTGGCTTGGAATACAGCCAATGCCTATGGTATTGTTTTCGTTCATAGTCACGGTATCGGTCAACCTGACTGCCGGCATCCCTTCGATCATCACTGTCAGGCTGGAACTGATAAATTCCGCCGCCCCCATGATCTCGGCGCACATCAGGCCACCCCCGCCGGTAATGCCCGGTTCGTCGCCGTTGGTGGGTTCTACCATCGAGTCCATGGTCAGCGCGAGCCCTCCGGCGATAATGACATTCAACGCAGTCGGTTCGGCCGACATCGGCATGCCCAAATTAGGATAGGGCATCGGAGCCACCGCAGGTCCGACAATGGTATTGCACATATCCGGTACGGTCATGCTCAACATCCCGCCCGCATCCGTGGTCGCAAACATATTTCCCCCTCCTGTTGACAGCTGGTTTTAGCCCAGACGAATCTTGTCGCCCTCAATTTTCACATCGCACTCCGCCACCAGCGAAGCGTCTTCGGCGCTCACATCAAAGCGATTGGTGGCGTTGATGCTCACCTGCCCGGCTTTGGTGCTATCCATCCTGGCCACCCAGCGGAAACAGTCCCTGACCCTCTGGGTGATCCGTTCCGCAACCGTATCGATGGTTGCGGCCACCAGCGACAGTTTTCCTGCTTGCAGCGCCGCACAGCAGGCAATCAGCGACAGATCGGCAAACAGTGCTTCGCCCTTGACCCCTTGCAGCTTGATCTCCGGCGCCGTCATTCCGGCGGCCTTCTCCCCCGTGATTTCGACCGCCTCGCCGGCAAGCCGCAGAGTTCCCGCCTCGACGCAGAGGGTTGCGTCGTCCGGCAGGATGACGCGGCCGGCGCTCTGGCCCCGCACCAGTACGGTCAGAATAAAATTGCCTTCCTGGGCGTTGCGGACGATCAGAACCGTATCATTGTCTTCGGGCTCCAAAAGGCATCCGGCAGCTTTTTGCGCACGCAACGCCAGCGTACCGGCAGTCACCAGGAGAAATTCCCCGTTGTCCCGCCCAATCACCCTGGCCGTATCAACGGTTGCTCCGCTGGCCGCCATCTCCGGCATCACCTGCTGCCTGAGTCTGATTACATTGCTGTTGCTCTTGATCATTCTTTGTCTCCTGTCAGATTCGTATCGGCGAAACCCAGGTTTCGCCCTCGGCCAGCACCGGATCGGTTGCTCTGACGCCAGTCATGTTGGCGCCATCCAGTCTGGCTTCTGAAAAATTAGCCCTGTGGATCTTGGCCATGGACAGATCGGCTTCGGAAAAATCCGCACCGGTGACGATAGCCCGCGAAAAATTGGCATAGGTCAGTTGAGCACCGATCAAGACGGCATTGTTTAGCGACGCATCCTTAAACAGGGCCTTTGCCATGGAAGCACGGGCAAAACCGGCCCCATCTAGACAGGCTCTGGAAAAATTCGCCATCTCCAAAACCGCGCCGGAAAAATCGGTCTTTTCCGCCTGGGCCCCCGCGAACCCGATGAATTTCCCTCTGGCGCCTGCAAAATTGGCCCCGTTCAGATTCGCACCGTTAAAACTGCATTTGAGCAAATTGGTGGCGGAAAAATCCGCTTCCTGCAGGGAGGCCTGGGCAAAGATGGTCAGCATGAGCGTGCAGCCGGGGAAGGCCACCTTGTCCAGCATGGTGCTGGTGAAAATGGCGTGGGACAGGTCGGTTTCGTTGAAAATTGCGCCGCCCAAGGGGGTTTGAATCACTGTAAACCGTTTCATGTTGGCCTTGCTGAAGTCAATCTTCCCGGTCACGCATTTGGCAAAGACTGTCCCTTGGAGAGTCGCACCGATAAACAAGGTGTCGGCCAGGGTGGAAGCGGAGAAAGAGGTTTTTGAACAATCCGCGCCGGAAAGGTCGGCCCCGGTGAAATCACAAGATTTAAGGGAACAGGCTGGCAGCGACAGGTTGCGGCCATCAACACCGTTGAACCGACAGCTGCTAAATCCTGACGTATGGAAAACCGCCTCATTAAGTTTTGCACCGCTGAAGTCGGTTTCCGTGAACTGGCAATTATTGAAGCGCGAACCGGTCAGGTCCGCATCTCGCAGGGAAACCGTTCCAAAATGCTTGTCGACAAGCTCCATTCCGGTCAAGGAGAGCCCGGATAAATCCGCGCCATCGATAAACGGTTCCCTTTTAAGGATGCTACGGGCCTCGTCGCTATTCAATCATTTCTCCTCTGGATATATTCCATAAAGTTGTATGTTAGCAACAAGTTGCAGGTTAGGTCATTCACCAAGCTTTATGAGCACGGCGTTTAAATTAATCGCCGCTCCGTTAAAGGTAACCTCAGTTGCCGTAAAATTAAGTGCCGCAGCTGATTTCAATGTTATTATACCAGCATCAACGGAGACCTCCCCGAAAGCCTTGATTGTAACTGCAGCACCCGAGTCAACGGATACCGCTCCTCCCGCATTCAAATTCATTGCTGTTGCTGCCTTTAAATTATTAATGCCGCCTTCGTTTGTAATAGTAACCGCACCCTTATTGCTGATATCTGCTGCCTCATTAGTTATCTTTCCAGCGGTCTTATTGCTGATCTCTACGGAGGCCGCATTGCTGAGGTTCAACCCGCCGTCATTGACGATACTCGCTGTAGCCGTATTTTTGATACTTCTTAGTGCTATAGTGGTTATGTTACCCTCTTCCGACACAGCAAAGGCATTTTGTGCCGTTGTCAAAGCGGCGGCGGCGTCCTTCGCGGCCTTGATTACTTCCTGAGTTGCTCCTGGCAAACCTGCGGCTAAGTTTGCAGCCGCGCTCAACTTGGTATTTTTCTCAACGGCTATACCGTCTTTTCCTAATCCTTTTGTTTGAAACTGTATATAGGGTGACTTCAACTCTGTTTGATATGCATCCATCTCTATTTCAGATGCGAATGGCACTTCTGCATCCATTGCAAAAAAAGCAACCACTTCAATAATACCTAATAAAACTATGTATGGTATGTCGGAGCACAGGGCAAACGTTTCTTGGTTTTTTTTGCCTGTCTCATTCTGTTCTTCACTCTCTCCATCTTGGTCAACATCAAGGTCTTTGAGTGTGCCCAACCCTGCAACGAGGGCAGTGTCTACAATGGCGAGGAGTACTATTGCCACCATTAAACCATTGAGCAATGGTGAATCACCGCCAGCTTTCATATTGAGTTTTTTTCGCCCCACCAGCTCCTGTTCGTTGCAACTGATATAAAAATTTCCTTCATTCCAATCAACATGCCCCCCCCAGGAGGCGCTCATCATGAACCCCAAGGATAGATCTATCGATGAACCGACGGTGATGGAGGTATCCGTACCGGCCAGAACACTATAGGATGAGCCGGCCACGATACTCATCTCTTCGCCCAAAGTCAGGGTGTTGGCCAAGGTAGCCTCACGTTCGTACGCCCCCCCGGTACTCAGCTTGATCCCGTCGGAGCTGTTAGAGGTTGACGACGGGGGGTCATTGTAAGTTCCCATCCTGATCCAGGAGTTCTGCTTCGGCGTCTGCAGCAGAATCCGTTCGCCGCCTTTCTGGTCCTCAATGTGCATTTTATTACCACCAGCTGTGGTAATCCGGTTCTGGGTGCTGTTTGCCGAGTTGACTGGGCTTGGGGTGATCGGGTTCGGTACCGCAGCGGCGATGATGGGACGGTCCGGGTCGCCGTCAATAAAGGTCAGCAGCACCTCGGTGCCCTTGTGCAGCGGAAAGTGCATGCCGTGGTTTTCGCCGGCATAGGGCTGGGCCATCCGCAGCCAGGAAGAAGCCTTGCCGCCCATGGCACTGTTCAGGTCAAAGGGGAGGATGACCTTGTAACGCCCCTGGGCGTCGACCTCGGCGTATTGGCCGCTGCCCTCGGCGTCGATATGGGCATTGAGCGTGCCGGAAATCCGGGCCTTGCTGGTGATCCGTTCCGGGCGGAACTGGCAGTCCGAGGTGATCGCCGAGAAACTGTTGCGGTAGTAGGGCGATCGTTCGCGGTCGGATAGCGTGCCGCCCAGTCCCGCCGACAACATGAAGGCCTGATCACCGTGATGGGTTATTTCCATGGTGAGATAGGTGTTATTAAAGTCAGCACGGTTATGCCCAGCGAGTGAAAACAGGTATCCAGGTCGCAGGTAGGGAATCAGGCTCTCCCCATGAAAGGTCTTGGCCTGGCACTTGAGCTCATCGGCGCGAACCTGCGCCAGTCGGGCGCCCTCCTCCGAGGTCGCGAAATGCTCGCCGTAGATGTACACATCGCCCAGTCCGCGCGCGGAAACCACGCATTCCGCCGTCAATTCCAGGGACGGCTTACGGTAATTGTAATCCTTCAGCAAAACCCGCGCCGGCAGAATTTTTTGACTGCAGACCAGGGCGTGAATGACCTCTTCGCGAGAAGCTTCATCTAAACCGGACGGTGGCGAGTAATACAGTTGCGTCCCTTCAGCCATGACCGAATGCAACAGAGCGGTGTCGGTGATGATCACCTTCTCGCTATCAATATCCTGCTCGAAAAAATAATATAGCCCTTCGCGCTCCATCAGGCGGGAGATAAAGTTGTAGAGACTTTCGCTGTACTGACAAATATATTCGTGAGGCAGGTAACTCCCGGTCATTCTGAATTCGTAATCAAGGCTGGTGAGGCCACCGCTTTTCATCGCCGATTCGATAATCTCAGGCACGGTCTGGTCGAGAAAAATCTGGTTATGGTGCGTCAAGGTATGCCGCCAGAAAGCCGGGGTCAGGACCGCCCGATACTGGGTGCGCCCCTGGGCGGTTCCCATCTGTTCCAGCTCGGACAGGATGCCGTTAAAGACGATATTGCCGTTATCACGAAGAATGGTGAGGCAGGCTCGGGACTGGATCACGCTTTCCAGATCAATGTTGTCGTTCTCCGACACCAGGGTCACTTCAAACCGATACAGCTTTGAAAGCCCTTCGGTGCCGCTGAAGCTGACGACGTCAAAGGTGTCGGCAGTGAGTGTCGGTGCCAGTGATACAAAGCTGAATTTTTTGCCGATGAATGCCATGTACTACTCCTTGATAACTCAGGACGCTAGACTGCGGATCTCGCTTGCGCTCTCCTGAAATCTGTTCCTTCTGTGTCACTTGCCACTATTTTTGCGCCATAAAGATCCACGCCGAACATGCTGGAACTTTTTAAATCACAGCCGTTGAGCTGCGCGTGTCGGAAGGAGGCATTAAAAAAATTGACTCCTCGCAGATCACAGTCGGTCATCACAGCTTTCATAAAGTTGGCCTCTTTGGCGATGGCATTGACCATGTACACCCGATCCAGCTTGACCCTGCAGAAATTGGCATGATCAAGCAACGTTCCGACCATGCGGGCGTCGATCAGCCTGGAGCGTTCCCAACAAGAACGGGTCATGTCCGCCCCGGTAAAGATGGCTCCTGAAAGTTCGGTGGTCTTGCCGGCCCGGGAATTATTCATTTTTGCGCCGCTGAAATCCGCCCCATTGCCATGCGCCCCGCCAAAGGTCGCCCTGGAGGCTTCTGCTTGGCTGAAGCAAGTGTTTTCAAGGGTTGCATCGGTGAAATCAGCGGAGGTGAGCATGGCCTGACGCAGATTGGCTCCGGAAAGATCGGCCTTGGGGAAGCTTGCTTTGATCGCGGTCAATCCGACGCCCTTGATCTCTTTCAGGGATGCGGAGGCAAACTGCGCCCCGGACAGACAGGCTTGGGAAAAATCTGCCCCACTGAAATCGCAGCCGCTAAAGTTGCCGCCCGTGAGATCGGCACCCTGCAGATCTGCTCCGGGAAATTTTGCGCCTACGGCCTGCACCCGGACTAATCCGACCTGCGCCATCCGTGCTCCGCAGAAATCGGCATCAGCCAGCAAGGCATCTGCAAACAGTGCGCCTTGCAAAACAGCTCCGCTGAACATCGTCTTCACCAGGGTCGATCCAGAAAAATCGGCGTGGGAAAGATCCCTGCCGCTGAAGTCCAGACCGCTTAAATCAAGACCAGACAGCTTTTTCCCGGAGGCATGGCGCTTCATCACGGCATCGACCGAGTCCAGCACCTCCGCATCTCCGCCAACCACAGGCGCCGCCATCTCGGTTGCAGCTGCTTCCGGCTTTGGTGGTGCCGGGGCGGCTTCAGCCTTGGGGGGAAGGTCTGCCGCCAGAGCGGTCAGCCCGGCTATCATCTTGCCGATATCAAGAGCAGCCGGATCGATATTCGGCACCACCTTGGCCGCTGCTTCCTGCAGGGTGGTGCCGGATTGCTGCAGCTTCGCCTCGATACCCTGCAACGCATCTGTCAGCTTTGTTATTTCCTGCCCAATATCCTTGGGAGCCGCTGCCTGCGAAGTTAAATATTTTTTGGTCGCCTCCTCCTGCGTCATCCCCAGCTTTTTAAAAGCGGCGTCTGCCTGCTGCTGGACATTCGCGATCATCTTTTCTATTTCGGCAGGGGTTGGCGCCGTTGCGGCCTTGGCCGATGGCGCATATTTTGCCATCGCTTCCGCCCGCGTCATCCCCAACTTGGCAAAGGCGGCATCAGCCTGGGCCTCGACTTTGGCAATCGCTTCATTCGCGCTAGCCAGCAGTTTTTCGGCATCCGGAGACAGTGGAGGAGGCTTAGGCGGTTCAGGTGCAGCAGGAGGCGGTTTAGGTTTGGGGGCAGGAGGTGCGGCAGCGGGCGGGGGTGGTTCGGTCGGTGCGGCTGGCGCAGGGGTAACGGTATTGAGAAATTTCTGATGGTAGAAATCAAGCGTTTCCGGTTCTGCTTGCAGTAATTCCCACTCGGCCAGCAAATGAGTCACATCGTCCAGCGTCTCGTCGGTTACCCATGCGGTCCCCCGAAAGAGGAGAACACCGCAATCACTGCCGGGAAAAAGCCAGACCGTCTCGGCCCTGGTTGGGATTTCAATGAAAGATTCCTTGCCCTCAACGACCCGATTAATGAAAAGGCGGGCGCGCACCCCCGGCAAGCCGGAGCATATTTCCGGTTTAAGCGGATGCATATTCATAATACACAACGGTTCGTCCCCCTTGAAAAACCCGGTAATCCGTTGATCACTGGGGGCGGTGTTGAAATACTCGGGATCGGTGTCGCGGGGATAATGGGGCCAGCGGCTTTTCAGCCATGTATCGTTAAACGTTCCCAGGTAACATTTCCTTTGCGGCCAAAAAGGGTTCAAGGCGTTAAACCCCGCAGGCTCGGGGCGGTCGCTGGGCAATGCCACCGGCTGGTGCGGATCCTGAACCGGCGGCACAGGTATCCTGCCGGTCTCGTCCTCCTCCAGCCCCACACCGTTTGGGTTAGGTTCCCAGCCTTGTCCGCCAAAGGCGTTGGTCCATCTGAGCGACATCTCCTGGAACGGTTCCGGGACGGATGGAACCCCTGCCGCGTTCCAGTATCTGGTTCCACTCACATTCAGGGTTTTGGACAAACCGGCAACAGTGGCGCTCACCTGCAGACCGGTTACTGCCTCGGATGCATGGCAGCTTCCATAGACCAGAAATTCACCCCGTTGTTTGGGATACCCCGTATCAAGGGCTTCTTCTTCGCCCAGTTCCGCTGCCACGGTTTTCCACATCGCGGTTTCTTTAAGAAGGCGACCGACCGAAGCGGGTTCAAGGGGGAAACAGGCCATGGCCGCCACTGAGATACAGCAATCGTCACCTAACACGCACGGGGTGAAGAGCAGGGCAAGAGTATCGGGCTTGATGATCTTCATTTAATTTTTTTCCTTGTACAGGCGGCGGACAACACCAAATCAGCAGAATCTTCAACACACCGGGTTGCAGGCGGAATAATGAGCAGGCAGCCACAAAGCCCATGCTGCATCATTTGCCCGCAACCCGGTGGTACAACGCATTCTCCCTCTCAGGAGAAGATCATGCTGAAGCATCCATCGGCGCCAATATCAAGATTGACTGCCGAGGGCATGCCGCCGGTGGTCATATGGGCCAAAATTTCCTGCGAAAGTTGCGGCATGATGGTGCCGCGAACAATGTAGTCAATGTTGCGGGCGCCGGTTTCGACCTCGGTACAACGGGCGGCGATGGTATCCACCACTGCTTCTGAATAGCTGAGTTTCATCTTGTTGTTGTTTAGCAGTTGTTTGGCCATCTTGTTGAGTTTCAACCGCACGATGCCACTCATCGCCGATGCATCCAGGGTCAGGAACGGAACGATGTTCATCCGTGCCAGCAACGCCGGTTTGAACCAGTTGGACAATATCGGACGAATAGCCGGGACCAGAACATCCATACCGGGAC
Source organism: Desulfobulbaceae bacterium (assembly GCA_019163135.1). Classification (GTDB taxonomy): domain Bacteria; phylum Desulfobacterota; class Desulfobulbia; order Desulfobulbales; family Desulfobulbaceae; genus Desulfobulbus. The sequence continues at coordinate 9,291 of JAFLKR010000196.1, forward strand.
GCTGTCCGTCACGGGTCATCTCGGTGATGACATCGGTGGCCAGGTTGCTGGTCAGGAAAAGAATGGTATTGCGGAAATTGATCTCACGCCCTTCGCCGTCCCCCATGACCCCCTTGTCGAATACCTGGTAAAAGAGGTTGAGCACATCCGGATGGGCCTTTTCCACCTCGTCCAACAACACCACACAGTACGGCCGATTACGCACCGCCTCGGTGAGCATGCCGCCTTCTCCGTAACCCACATAGCCGGGAGGCGAACCAATCAGACGGCTGACGGTATGTTTTTCCTGGAATTCACTCATGTTGACGGTGACGGTGTACTGCTCTCCGCCAAACATCATGTCGGCCACGGTGAGCGCAGTTTCCGTCTTGCCGACGCCGCTGGGGCCGACAAACAGGAAAACCCCCATCGGCTGATTGGGATCGGCTATGCCGGATTTGGTCGATTTCATCACTTCGCTGACAATAGTAAGGGCATGATCCTGGCCTTTGATACGTGCCTGGAGCTCTTCTTCCATCCGCAGCACGCTGTGCGACTGGTCACGCAGCACCTTACCCAAGGGAATACCGGTCCAGTCAGAGACGACCAGGGCGACCACATCCGGATCAACCTCATACTTGACCATCGGCTCATCCTTCTGGATGTCAGCCAGTTCAGCCATGGCAGCCACCAGTTCTTTTTCCAGCTCTTCCTGGGTGGCCGGTGCTTCTCCTGTTTCCGTTGACTCTTCTGCTTCTGCGGCAACCCCTTTTTTCTTCAACTCAGCCAAGCTGTTGCGCAAGGCTACGACCTGGTCAACCGCGGCTTTTTCGAGCAACCAACGCGAAGAGATTGCGTCAAGTTCACTGCCCAGCTTGGCAAGCTCCGCTTCAATCTCGGCAAGACGTCCTTCATCCAAAACCACCCCGTGTTCCTGGTCACGCAAACGCGCGGTTTTCTCCCTTTCCAGGGCTTGGATGGCATGCTCGCAATCTTCCAGCCGGGCAGGTTTGGAGGCCATGCTGATTTTGACCCGGGCGCAGCAGGTGTCGATCAGGTCGATGGCCTTATCCGGCAGGAAGCGACCGGTAATATAGCGGCTAGAGAGTTCGGCGGCGGCAATGACCGCATCATCCCGCACGATGACATTGTGGGATTTTTCATAGGCGAGCTTGCAACCCCGCAAAATCAGAATGGATGTTGCAACGGTCGGCTCGTCAAGCTTGACGGGCTGGAAGCGCCGGGCCAGCGCCGGGTCCTTTTCGATATATTTTTTGTATTCGGAATAGGTGGTGGCGGCCAGGGTTTTCAACTCGCCTCGCGCCATGGCCGGTTTCAGCAGATTAGCGGCGTCCCCGCTACCGGCGGCGCCCCCGGCCCCGATCAAGGTATGAGCCTCATCAATAAACAGAATGATTGGCTTGGGCGACGCCTTGACCTCGTTGATCACCGATTTGAGCCGGTTCTCAAATTCCCCTTTGACCCCGGCTCCGGCCTGCAGAAGCGCCATATCAAGCCCCAAAATCGACACATCCTTGAGACTGTCCGGCACGTCGCCCAAGGCAATCTTCAGCGCCAGCCCCTCGATAACCGCAGTCTTGCCGACTCCGGCCTCGCCTACGGCGATCGGGTTGTTTTTCCGGCGGCGCCCCAGAATATCGATGATCTGGCGAATCTCGTTATCACGACCGAAAACGGTGTCTATTTTACCGTCACGCGCCTTCTGGGTGAAGTCCTCGCAGTATTTGCCCAACGCACCACTGGACATCGGGCCCGCGAGAGAGGCTGCACCAGCCTCTTGGCCTGAACTTGCGGTGTCAGCTGTCTCAATGGAATTGGCCAGAATCTTGAAGAACTGCCCCTCCAGACCCTCCCGGCCGATACCCTCCAAAAGGTCGATGTAGTTGCCCCCCGAATAGAGTGAAGACTTGGCCAGCAATGCCAATAACAGCGAGCCTGAACGGATGCTCACTTCGCCAAGGTTTACCGAGGCAAGCAGCCACGCATCCTGAATCCATTGCAGCAGCAGCGGCGAGAAAGCTGGTTTACCGGCATTGCCGGAACGCATCTCTTCCAAAGTCCGATCGAGGCTTTTGCGTAAAGCAGTACTGTTAATCCCAAACTGTTTCAAAATCAGATACCAATCGGCTCCGATTTCATCGAGCAGACGAGAGACAAAGTGCTCAACAGTCACCTCGTAATGCGAACGGGAAACACATAATCCGGCAGCTCCTTCCAGAGCCCTTGTGCAAAACGGGTTGAGACGTTTAAGCAATGGTTTTATTTCTACACTCAGCATGAATTTCTCCTGGAATTTTAATGATGATAGGCAGCAGACACTCTGGCCCCGTACCGTGTTGCAACAGAGCCGTCCGCGTCGTCAGCGGCTAGCCAACAGGTAACCCCCAAAAGAGCGCCGGAGGGCTCGCCCAAGCTGCAAACCGGTATTCCTGCCCGGTCAAAAAGCAACTCAAAATCGTACTCAAAGGGGGAACTCAGATATTTATCAACCAAAAAAACAGCCCGGTTCAAAACAGTTCCCCCTGGTAAACAGGCCGAAAACTTTTCTGGAGGCACCGGCCCGATAATGATACTGAATTTCCCCATGCAGTCAGCAATTTCACTCCCCAAATACATATCCTCACCCAAGGTCGCGTTCGCTATGCCAAGGGACATCCGCTGGTCGACAGGAACAGAAACCATTTGCGGAATACATTGCCTGATGTTCACCGCAAGACCCTGCAGAGCATCGCTCAACATAGTTTTCAAGCCAAGAGCGGAGCGCGGCTGCTGACTCATGATGCCGGCGTAACGCAACAGCGATCTTCGCG
>JAFLKR010000135.1:0-10633 GCA_019163135.1 Desulfobulbaceae bacterium
TAACATGACTGGATATTTATCCATTCGACACAGCAGCAGAATTCTTTGTTGCCGAATTTCGATGGGTTATTCGTTGCAGAAAGTCTTGCAGTCCGTTAGATTCCTAGTTGCTGCACCAAAACGAGCTCCAGCTAAATGGTAAAAGTAACAGATGTGTAAAAGCTATGAAATTGTGTTATGCACGATATCCTGAAAGTTTTACAATTTTTACCCACCCCTGAAGGGACACAAATTGAGACTGAAAACCAAAATAATCGGAATTCTCCTCATTGTACTCCTCCTCTATGCTGGATTCAGTTTTAGCATCCAGTGGTTAGCTGTTTTCCCAAATTTTCTTGCTCTTGAGCGCGTGCTCGCCGAGAGGGATCTTAATCGCTGCATTGCAGTGCTTCGCCGGGAAGCACTGCATCTCGATCTTGTAACCCATGATTGGGCTGCATGGGATGACACGTATCGCTTTATTGAAACGCGCCATTCCGAATTTATCGAATCCAACTTAGGCCCAAAGACTTTCTTCGATAACCAGTTCAATCTGATTTTTCTCTGTACTCCTGACGGGAAAAAAGTGTGGGGAGAAGCATGGGATTTGAATGCTAAGCAGAGAATATCCCTTCCGGAATTTCCATCGGACGGCTTAAAAAAAGGACATATTCTTGTATCAAACTACGATGTTGAGGCAGCGATATCTGGTATCCTCATGACCAGTAAAGGTCCTATGCTTATTTCATCGCGGCCCGTGGTTACCAGCAACCACACAGGGCCGATTCGTGGCTATCTGATGATGGGCCGGTTTTTAAATGAAGCCTACGTCAAGACCCTTGCAGAGCAGATCAATGTCCAGCATACCTATATGCCTATCGCACTCCAAAACGATCCTGGATGGATTGCAGGGTGTGCGCATCAGACATCCCTTTGCCATGAAAGTTTCAGCCGTTTCGATGACCATGATCAGCGAGTCATACGAGTTGAAAATACCTTCTCGGACATCTATGGCGCTCCCGCATTGATGATTCAGGCTTCCATCCCACGGGAAGTGTATGCCAAAGGAGTTGTAACCATCCGGCTTGCAATGGTTTTGATTTGCATATCAGGAATTCTGATCCTTATCTGTTTGTGGCTCCTCATGAACTCAAACATACTCAATCCGATCGCCGATCTTACCCGCCAGATCATAAAAATACGAGGTCCTGATAATCGCCACTTCCAACGTTCCTTTCCCCGTCGATCCGACGAAATTGGGGACCTCTATCGTGAATTCGAGAACATGCTGACGGATCAGAACTATTTTCATGACGGCCTCGTCGAAGCCAACCTCCGGTTGAGCCTGGCGATTGAAAAAAGCCAGCAATCAGAAAACCTGCGGATCTCCCATGAGAACAAGCTTCGGAAATTAGCCGCTGAATTACTCTTTACCGAAGAACGCGAACGCCGCCGCCTGGCTGGAGATCTGCACGACCGGATCGGCCAAACGTTGGCACTTTGCCAGATACAGCTTGGACTGCTCACGCAAATAAATCAAAGCAGCTACTTAGACGACAAAATCAAGGAAGTTCACGACGGTATTGAGCAGATCATTCAGGATACCCGCACACTGACATTCGAAGTTAGTCCCCCGGTTCTGTATGAACTCGGCCTTGAGGCCGCCATAGAATGGTTTGCCGAGGAAACCGAAAAACAGCACCGCATTAAAGTGCACATAGTAAGTGATGTTTCTGAAACGCTCAATAACGAGACAATAAACGTTTTCGCCTTCAGGGCGCTGCGAGAACTGATCCTGAATGTGGTTAAACATGCCAATGCAAAGAGCATCGAGATTACCGTCCGGCACCTGGCCAATCGATTGTACTTGCAGGTTGTTGACGATGGAGTGGGCTTCGATACCGCTGCTTTATGGCCCCATGGTGCGACTGATTGCGGATTCGGACTGTTCAGTATCCAGGAGAGGGCGGAGTCCCTGGGCGGTCAGTTTTCCATTCAATCCACTCCAGGGATCGGAACTCATGCAGAATTGATTCTGCCCACAAAATGAGAGGCAACATGTCTATAAAAATTTTACTGGCCGACGATCACCATATCATCCGTCAAGGGATTCGGGCTTTGCTCGAGGCCCAGAAAGATTTCGAAATTGTCGCAGAAGCGGATGATGGCCGAACTGCCGTGAAGCTGGTTCGACAACACAACCCCGATGTCATCATTATGGACGTATCCATGCCGGAGCTTAATGGTATCGATGCTACTCGGCAGATCCTTCGAGAGACCGACAAAGCAAAGGTGATAGCTCTGTCCATGTACTCGGATAAACGGTTCATCAAGGGTATGCTTGAGGCCGGAGCCTCCGGTTATCTGCTGAAAAATTGTGTCGCGGCAGAACTGATCTCGGCTATCCGGAGCGTGATGAAAGGGCAAAAATATTTAAGCCCGCAAATTCTCGGAGAGGTTGTTGAGGGATATCTGGAACATCTCTCAGGAAACAAGGCTGAATCAGATTCCCCACTTTCCTCTCGCGAACGAGAAATCGTTCAGCTTGTCGCTGAAGGAAAAGATTCTCGACAGATCGCTGAATGCCTTCATATTAGCCGCAAAACAGTGGAATCCCATAAAAGAAGAATTATGGAAAAGTTGGAGATCCACTCCGTTGCGATGCTCACCAAATTTGCTATCCGCCAAGGCCTCACCAGCGTAGACGATTAACCATCGCTTACTGACCATTTCAAGCCGGTCATTCTCAGGAGGAAATACTTTTTCTCCTGACATTCTCCAGCGAAACAAAAGAGCAAGATCCCATCCTTTTTCCTTACCGAATGCCATTCAGGGTACGGCTTATATGAAATGCAGGATTTCACGCTGGCAAATGCAGCCTCAGGTGGATTCCCTCCTGTGACAAACCACGCTATTCTTTCTAAGATACTGACAGGACCATAAAACACGTTTGCATCTGAAAAAGCGTGGGGATTCACATATCCTCGAAAGAAAACTCATCACAACACAGGAGAGGTGTTTATGAAAAAAAGTACCATATCAATCGTTTCCACACTGGCAGTTTTGGGGATAACGACAATGGTTATCGCTGCCGGCGGCTCTCCGGCCGTAACCGATAATCTGCAAAAACTTGGAATGCACCTTTATAACGATAAGAATATGTCTATCAACCAAAACCAATCGTGCCGAACCTGCCACCATCATCTAGCCGGATTTGCCGATCTCAAAAACCACCTGGCCCCCTACACAAGTGTCGTGTCAACCGGATCGGACGGTGTCAGCAAGGGTGGGCGGAATGCCCCGACCGCTGCTTATGCCGGTTTCAGTCCTCCTCTGGCACTATTGGGTGACGGCGAATACGAGGGAGGGCTTTTCTGGGACGGTAGGGCCACGGGCTATTCCGCAACACTTGCGGACCCGCTGGCCGAACAGGCCCAGGGGCCGCCGTTAAACCTCGTGGAAATGGCAATGCCTAGCAAGGAAGCGATTATAGGGGTGATTGAGAATTCCAGCTATGCCAATTTATGGTACAAAGTATTTGGCAATAATTCGCTGGTAAACGTAGATGACGCTTATGATAATTTTGCCAGGGCTATTGCCGCGTATGAACGATCGGCCGATGTCACCAAATTCACCTCTAAATTCGATCTCAACCGGGACCAATTCACCGCAGCCGAGAAAAGTGGCCTGGCTCTATTTGAAGCGAACTGCGCCCGATGTCACTCTACGACGGTTGCACCCGAAGTTCCTGGCCCGCTTTTCACCAATTTTCGATATGCCAACATCGGCGTACCGGCAAATCCGCTGGTCCCTGTTTCCCCGGACCTCGGTTTGGGGGTAACCGTTAGTGATTCGGCGCAAGACGGTAAGTTCAAAATTCCAACGCTGCGAAATGTTGCCATGTCTGCACCCTATTCGCATAACGGATCTTTCCCAACCTTGGAAAAAATGGTCAACTTCGTTAATTACTCCGGCGGATTTACGCCAGAGGTCATCAGCAATATAGATCCAAACGTTGGAAGGCTCAATTTGACGGTCGAGCAGGTTAAGGATATCACAGCCTTTTTAAATACATTGACAGACGATTATTGATTTTATCACGGTAACCATCATCGCGATCTAAAAAGATGGGCGGTTTGAAACCGCCCATCTTTTATGCGCTACCCTCGACCAAAAAATGGAGCACAATCGTGTCAGCCAATTTTCGGCAGTACTTTAGTTCTACTTGATCACATTTTAAACGGATTAAATTATTGAAACAATAATAAATATTGCGTACTAACGGCCATCACAATCGCATTTTCAATGCGAGACTTCGACGCTAATCAGGAAAGCGACAGTTCTGCCAATGTAAATTGAGCCACCTGCAGTACTGCAGTCTCATCAGTAAACTCTCCATCCCTCATTTTCAAATTAAGTTTCAGCCAGGTTTGAAAAAGCAGGTGTAAATACCCCCCGGCAATACTTCGGCCAGTTCGTCCAATATCTGCTTTCTTTGATGGAAACAGCATCATCAAGGATGAGCAGATGGTTTCCATGCACCGTTGTAAACACTGCAGGAAAGGTTTTTTCCCACGTCCACAAAATCCCCAGCAACAATACTGCTCGTCTTATCGCGACAATCAACGGGCCGCAAATCACTGTCAATAGCGCCTTGCTGCCTTGCAGCGATTGGGCCGGGATACGGCGATGGTGGAGCTGGTGGCAGCGGTTGAGGAGCAGGCGATCCTCCAGTTGCGGATCCGCCGCAGATTTATCCAGGAACTGCACCGCCGGTTCATCCAATCCACCCCTATTATCCAGGAGAAGAGATATCTCTTGGCAATCTTAACCATTTAAGTAAACCTGCAACTTGATATTATTCCTGATTTCTCTCATTAACTGCAGGTTACGCGCTTTTACCTGCCACCAGCGGATTCACCTTCTCGCTCCATCCGACCCAGAAGAGGAGAAAGCGAATCCGCCGGCATGAAAAGTCAGGCCACTGCTTGCTGTTAACGGCTTAGCAGTTTCTGGAGCGCTTGTTCTGCCGCAATAGTAATAGGTTCGGCGCTCGGTTCGGAAGAAATATCCGGGTTGCAGGCTGAGGTGAACGTGGTCAGATCCGCGATTGTTTTGCCACCGAGGATAAAAGCGGTAACCGCATCAATTTCTCTGGCAGGCGCAACATCATGGCTGATTATCTGGCCACCCAGCAATTTTTGGCTTTTCTGGTCAAACACCAACTTCAGCTTCCACGGCTTCATGCCCGGAATCATGCCATGCTTGCTGCGGGAATCAACCACCGCACTGACTGTTGCAAAGCCTTCTTTAGCCGCATTCTCCTCGGTAAAGCCGGTGGCGGCAATGGTCATATCGAACATCTTGCAACCGCCGGCATCCAGAACGCCAGGGAATGCAATGCTATACCCGGCAAGCCGTTTAGCAGCCAACCGTCCCTGAACCACTGCAGGCCCTCTAAGTTGTCCCGGTGTCGGTTTTTTGGTGATGAAATTAAATTTCTCGACACAGTCCCCCCCTGCCAGAATATGTGGATCTGAAGTTTCCTGGAACGAGTTGACCTTGATCCCAAATCGACCCAACTCCAATCCGATATCCTGGGCCAAGGCAAGGTTGGGCCGAACCCCCACATTCATAAAAACCATATCCGCATCAAGAATTTCCCCAGAAGCGAGTTGTACGCCGATGACTTTTCCTTCCTGTCCCAACAGCTTTTCGACTTTTTCTCCCGTCTTGATAAGCAGCCCTTTTCCCTCAAGATATTCCCGCACAAAACCACTCATGTCTTGGTCGAGCATAAGGGGCAGCGGTCGATCCATCAGTTCAATGACCGTGATGTTGAAGGTACCTGGGCTGGTTTCCGCCAAAAGTGAGGCGATCTCCATACTGATAAATCCAGCGCCGATAAAAATGATATTTCTGACGGTTGCGGCTTTGATATAGGACTTGATCTTTTCAGCATCGGCCAGGCCCCGCAAGGTCATGACCCCTTTAAGATCCTTGCCCTCAAGCGGCGGAACAAAGGAACTAGCTCCTGTGGCCAGGTAAAGTTTGTCATACGGAAACTCCTTGCCATCGGCAACCACCACAATCTTACGGGCGGCATCCACCCTTGTTACTTCATTCTGGACAACGGTAATGCCCTGGGCGGCGAGCATTTTGTCGGGAACAACAATTGATTCGCTGGCAGCCAGACCGGCTACGACATGGGGTAGCGCTCACCTGACTATAAAAAATTCTTCTTTGCGAATAACGGTGACATCGACTTCCGGCATCAATTTTTTAGCCAGCATGGCGGCTGGCCCACCTGATCCGCTGCATCCGACCACAACCAGTTTTTCCCCTTTTTTCATGACATCTCCTTTGTTTGTTTGTTTGTTTGTTTATTTGTTCTGGGTTGAATCCTCAACCCATGGCTATCAATTTTTTTTGCACAAGTGCGATTGTTTGAGACCGGAAGAGCGAATTATGCCGCCTGTTGCATTGTCCCAGTCTGTTTTTATACGCCTGCGGTTTTGCGCAGGTCACCACAACCAAATCTGACTCAAATCTGAACGCTATGTTGTCCAGGTTATTTGCGCCCGGGCCCTCACTTGCCGGCAGGTTCCGATTGAGCTCCCATCATCGCGAGCATGGATGAACCGAACAGTCGATCCGTCAGGCACGCATACCAGGCGGCCACTTGAACTTGGATATTGTAGGCCAAGGCCAGACCAGGGCGGCATCGGATCCGTTAGCTCCAAAGGCATTGATGGCAACAGCCAGTGCGATGGAGAGATTGCGCATGACCGTACCATAAACCATGGCGATGGCATTGCCGAGCGGCAGCAAAGTTCTTCCCAGCACGGTGCTCAGAATGAAATTGACTCCGTAGAAAAGGACCATAAAATTGACCAAATGCATGATCACCTGCGCCCGGAGGTCACCACCCGAGAAAATTTCTCGAATCTTGAGCGTTACCATCATGGGGTAGACAATAAGAAAGGTGAAGGGTATGACCAGATTTTTGATCCAGCCCATATTGCCGAGCAGGCCAACCGCAAAGCCAAGCGTCATGACTGTGGGGATGGCCAGCACCAAATTTTTGGAAATCAACTACAGCAGTTTCCCATTAGCTCGTCCACATATTATCTTTTTACGTTTGCACCCTTACACGATGCATGGATTCCACACATCGCGCCACCTCGGGTTGCTCAAGCAAGCAATTTCCCCAGGCACCACCTCGAGACCGGTGTTGGGATGGACCGGTGAACCGGCACCGATACGCCATATTTTCAAGAATCATGCCACTCGCTTTTTTGACAGGTGACAGGAATTACCATGTGAAAAAATTACGATTTATCAAGTCGACACAGCTCGATCCGTCACTTTTCGTCTCGTGGTGGCATTCAACACGCAGGTTTTAATTGTTAAATAATTGAACACCTGATAACTGTATATAATTAACGATAGTTTAATTTTTAACAGGTGACAATCGTGCTTGAAGAGGAACCGCCATACTATCGTAAACTCCAAGTAAACGATTGTGACTGGCAGCTATAGCCAATTGCCTTTTTGTATCGGTGAAGGGGTTTCCTTATATCTCTGACGGGACAAGTCAATATTGTTCAGAGTATGTGGACTTTGAAAACCAGAGATTCACAGTGTTTAAGTATGAGCAGGTCGGTGATTGGCTAAGGTTCGACCTGGCAACCTTCAGTTGAAGAGCATAGCTCAAAGTTGACCTTATTCCTGAATATATGTCCTACTTGAACAGTATAAAGCTCAAGCTGAGCCACCTGCCAATTAGCTTGAGATTAGACCTTGGTACCTCAACGATGCCCTCTGGGTTGAGCGGGATTATTGTCATTCTTTTATTGCCTTTTTCCGGTTATATAGAAAGATAAAGTACCTGGCACGGCCATCAATAATAACTAACTGTTGCCCTGCAGCTCAATACTCTCCACCGGTTCCTTTTTGACGCCCTTTTCTCGGATTACGCTTAAGCCTTATTCGGGTAATTTGCTGAATAATTAATTACAATTAGAATTTTTTGAGTTCAGGCGGGCCGAAATGAACCCCTATCGTCCTGAGGGTTCTTTACTGCTGCCAGCGCCGCTTGAGGTAATCACCGGGATGGTCACCGCCGAGGGCATCGCAGTGATCAGCTCCAGCTCAACGCTCGGGTTGGGGCGATGCAGTTGAGCGGCATTCCCTTGATTCCAAGCTGTTCACGGACAAAACTGCTGCACTGCCCGCCATTTACTCTATCTCTTCTAGTTTAAAGGTTCTTTGACCTTTTACATTGTGCGTAACAGACCCACGGGCACCGCCTTTACCCGAAGCATTGATATGCATTTTGCCATCGACTCCAAGGATCAAAGTCGGTTCTTCGTCGGTCGCCCCTAAACTTGCCGTTTCCGGTGTTGTCCCCGTAGCAGTTACGTCACCATCAGTAATTTTTGTGGTAATCGTGTACCGTGTGCTGCCGCTCGTGAGATCGAGCGTCCCGTTGCCTGAAAACCTGGAGTCACCCTCAATCGACCAGGTCCAGATACTCTTTGTGCCCAATCCACTCGTGTAGACAATCCGCACTGGAGATTCTGGGCTCTCGGCCACACATCGCCACCGTGAGAGCTTGTGCCATTCAACCGGCACACGCGCCACTGCCCTTTTGGGAAACCAGTTGGCGAACCATCCTTTGAGGATTTCTATATTGCCGCCGGCGACTCCGCCGAAAAGCGCAGCTGCCATGATCTTGCCGGGGTTGGACTTGTAGACGATGAGATTGGCCTGCATAACGATCTGATCGCGTTTGAGCTTGCCGCTCTTTTTGGTTTCCTCGCCGAGTGCTTCCTGGCTCATCGTGAGCTCCAGGACGGCTTGGCCATCCGTTCCGACGTTTTCGCGGCTGGAGGGAGGAAATTTAGGTTGAGCATGTTTGGGCGTTCCATAAAGAGAAACCCATTCGACGGTGGTGTCTTTCATCGAGTCGCTGGTCGGCTTTTCGATCCCAAAAAATTTCAGGCAGGCGAGGGTGGCGTCATCAGCCAGCGGTCTGGTGCTGACGTTGGCGATAATCTTCATGGAGGCGTTGCCATGCTCGTTGCCAAGATAGTGCGGCTTGCTCGGTTCCCATGTCAGCGTCAGGCTGTGTCCTCCATACATAGAGATCATTGAGGTCAGCAGGTTGGCTAGTTTGAAAACACTGACAGTTTGGCCAAGACTTTTCGCCAGGGCACCGTCACCCACGGTCTTGAGCCAATCTCCCGTTTTTTTAAGAGCCTTGTCCATCATCCACCCGACGCCTTCCTCGGCAAAGTCCTGGGCGGCCTCGGCATCCCCTCCTTTTCCTATATTGTCCTTAAACCAGGAACAAGGGTCGCCTCCGTCGGCATAGGCAGGTCGGACAAGAAAGGCCGCCGACCAAGACGTTACACAATCCAGGACAGATACGGCATGGGACAACTGTTTTGAATCTTGACTTTGGGGAAGGCCTTTGAAGGTCCCTGCTGTCAGAATCATGAGTTCAAAATAGGACAACTCGACCTGTTCAGGGACAATTTTGCCTTGGGTAAAATCCGAACCGCCGCCCCTGATCTGGGCAATCCGTGCCAGCAGCAACGGGGCGAACGCCTCGGGATGTGCAGGGGACTGTTTGGCAATGGCCGTCCATTCCCGCAGCAGCATGCCCAGGGTTTCAGGACGTTTGAGCAGATCGGGCCCGGGGCCGCTTGGATATTCGGCGACGGACCGAGTCAGTTCAGAAAGCGTCCAGCCCTGGTGTTCAAGAAAGTCGAGGGCGAGATTGTCTGCCTGCGAGGGCAAGAGCCAGCGTTTAATTGCCCGCTGGCCTGTCTTGGCGAAGAACTCGGATGAATTTTTGATGGCTATGCCCGAACGCGCGAGTGCCTCGTATGCGGCAGGGCGGATTTGATCAGCCGTCGTTGCCGAGGCGAGGGAATTTGCCAACCGTTCGGCGGCTGCGGCCGGTGACTCAGCGTAATCGATATCAATATGTCTAATACCTGCTTTGCTGAACGCACTAATAACCCCAGCCTGGATGGTGGGCATCAGAAAGGAAGGTTCGGTAACTTCACCGGGAGGCTGCGCTAAGAGCAGCCCGGAGAGGGGCGAGGCCAAGAGGGTGACACAGAAGGCTATTACGGCAGGAACGATATGGAGTTTTCGTCGCGACCTCGACTTTTTGAGTGTAGATGCCATGGATTGTCCTTGCTCCTGAGATGGATATGAAGGAAGTGGTCCCAACATAAGGCACAGACATTGGGTGGAAACCTGATATCGATAGGACCCATGTAATTATATCCCTCCGATAAATTCAAAGGAATACAAACTGTTCCATCAACGGAGGAAAATATACCATTGCATGAAATGACAAATGGCAGATCTGTCGAATAGGGCGGTTGGTTGAATTTGGTTTTTCAGGCCTATCCTCGGCACAAATGCACAATTCATGGGTAGAGATTCTTCCTGATGCTATTGGACCAGCTAAGCGGAAAGCAAACCAGCCCGATCTTTGGACTATTGGTCGATTATGGAGTCAGGTTATGACAATGTGAAGGAAATTGGAAATGGTTATTCGAGCCAGTTTTCGACTGAATCATTCTAATCATCCCAAGGGTTGATAACGTTGACACCTGCGGCTTGGAATGGA
>JAFLKR010000135.1:10662-12015 GCA_019163135.1 Desulfobulbaceae bacterium
TTTGGCTTTTGCCATGAGCTCAGCATAAGCGGTCGTGCAGTCCATATCAAACGGACATACACGTCCGACAAACAGCGGCAAAATTTGATTTTCTAGACTGGTTTGCAGTTCATCTCGTCGCTTTCCAACTGGAAGGTTTGCAACTCCAAAACGCAGTTCTGCCACAGTGATTGCTGATAAATAGAGCGTTTCTAGTGATTGTGCATCAATCCAGTTAATAACACGGGCCTCAGGATCACGACGCAACGGTTCCGAAATTACATTTGTATCTAACAGTATCATTCGAAATCCACCGGTTTGGCCGGAGATTTATCTCGGCTCTGCTCATAAATCGAAAATTCATCATCGCTCAAATTGATTTTGCGACCAATGCTAGCAAGTAAAGAACCAAGTTTTACCCTTCCTTCCGGCTGGACGGCATTTTCCAGTATCTCACGAATTTCAGCTTCGGCGCTTCGGCCATGCTGTGCGGCTCTAACCCGCAAAGCGCGATGAATTTCATCCGGTACGTTTCTGACTGTGACTGATGGCATGATTTCACCTCCCTCTTGAGCTTTATTTGCTTGCATTATATCACAATGCAAGCAAATAAAGCAAGAGTCGCATCATTTTCAAAAAAGGTCGTGATCGATGATGTGGCATGATCAAGTAGCTCAAGCTGGATATTTCCAATGGCAAGCCTCGGCACAAAAGCACACATCCAGGTTAAGGCTATTCCTGATGCTCTTGGACCAGCGAAGCGGAAAACAAGCCAGCCGATCTTTGGACAATTGGTCGATTATGGAGTCAGATTATGGAACTGTGAAGGAAATTGAAAATGGTTATTCGAGCCAGTTTTCGACTGATAATCCATGAACACGAGAAAATTCTCTAATATTCGCTGTAACCAGGATCATATCGAGTGACCGGGCGTGGGCAGCAATAAGTAAGTCGTTGGGACCTATGGGGGTGCCGGCAACTTCCAGTTGGGCTCGAATTTCGGCATAATGGACATCTGTATTGACATCCAAAGCGAGAACGTCAAGAACTGTGAGCAATTCTTCAACTCTCGCCAGAAGGGAGGCAGACTGTTTTTTCTCCGCACCAAAACGTAATTCACATGCCACCACAATGCTTGTGCAAACCGTTTCCTCTCCCTTTCCAGCAATTCTCCGGGCAACACAACCGGCTGGGTCGCGTATCAGATTGGAGAGGATGTTGGTATCCAACAGATAAATAAAATTTGCCATCTCACAACTCGATATCATCCAACGGCAGTAAATCTGCATCGACATCGGGAAAATCATCGGGCAGCGGCTGCCAGCCCGCTAAAACCTTCAGCAGGGATCGGTGTTGAACAGGTTCGATAATCAA
>JAFLKR010000069.1 GCA_019163135.1 Desulfobulbaceae bacterium
TTTGGTTGTGGCGACCAGCGCAAAACCGCAGGCGTAGCCGCGCTACGTTGAGGATTTTGCGGTTGAGCTGCAGCCAAAGATGGCCCGAAAATGAGATGCAAGATGTTTAAGTTATTTATGAACAGGCCCTAAGGAGGGGACATGCCGGTTTCCGCTCAGGCGATTCGTCACCAATATCTTCGTCATAATAAAAAATTTCCCCATGTCTGGTGCCCGGGATGCGGCAACGGCATTGTCATGGCCGCCCTGTTACGCGCCATCTACCGGATGGCCTTGCCCAAGGACGAGGTGGTGCTGGCCTCAGGGATCGGTTGCTCCGGTCGGATGCCGACGTATCTCGATTTCAACACCCTCCATGCCACCCACGGCCGAGCCCTGACCTTTGCCACCGGGATAAAATTGGCCAATCCGGCGCTCAAGGTGGTGGTGATCATGGGCGACGGCGATGCCACCGCTATCGGCGGCAACCATTTTATCCATGCGGCCCGGCGAAATCTCGACCTGACCGCGATCATCATCAACAACTCCATCTACGGCATGACCGGCGGGCAGTATTCGCCGACCACTCCTTTTGGCGCCCATACGACCACCTCGGTCTACGGCCATGTGGAACATGCCTTTTCCATCGCCGAACTGGCGGTGACCGCCGGAGCCGCCTTTGTGGCCAGATCCACAGTTTACCATGCCGAACTCCTCGACACCCTGATCGAGCAGGCCATGAACAAACCGGGGTTTGCCGTGGTCGAGGTTATCTCCAACTGCCATGTGCAGTACGGCCGGCGCAATCAACTCGGCGATGCCGTTGATATGCTCAGGAGCTTCAAGGACTCAGCGGTGACGGTCGCCAAGGCGGCAAAGCTCACCGCCGACGAGTTGGAAGGCAAGATTACCATTGGCGTGCTGACCGATCGGGAGTTGCCCATCTCCACCGAGGAGTATGAAAAATTGCGCCAGCGGGCCGAGAAGGGCAGGGGAGGAGGAAAGCAATGAAAGCCGGCGAAAAAAAGCGCTACGAGATCCGCTTCAGCGGTTCCGGCGGCCAGGGCTTGATCACTGCGGCCGTGATTTTGGCCGAAGCCGCGGGCGTCTACGATGGTAAATATGTCTGCCAGACCCAGAGTTATGGACCCGAGGCCAGGGGCGGCAAGTCCAAAGCCGAGGTGGTGATCAGCGAGACACCCATCGATTACCCCAAGGCCCAGCATCTCGATTTCCTCCTGGCTATGAATCAGGCTGCCTGCGACGCCTATTATCGCGATCTGCCCGCCGGTGGGTTGCTGGTGGTCGACAGTTATCTGGTAGAACAATTGCCGACCAGCCGGATCGTGGCTATCCCCTTCACTCAAATTGCCAAGGAAAAATTTGGCAGTGCCCTGGTGGCCAATATGATCGCTTTGGGGATGGTTGGCAGCCTGTCCCGGCAGGTCAATCCCGAGAGTCTGAAAAAGGCCTTGCTGGCCAGGGTCCCGGCTGGTACAAGCGCATTGAACCTTGAGGCTCTTCAGTTAGGCATGGATGAGGCCGCCAAGATTAACCTGGACGCACTGCCGCGTTCACTACAAAATGACGATGAGGTCTAAGATGAAAGTAGTAGCTTTCAATGGCAGCGCCCGAAAAAATGGCAATACGGCGCTGATGATCGGATATTTGTTTGAAGCACTCCAGCAGGAAGGGATTGAGACCGAAATGGTCCAACTGGCCGGCGAACACCCCCATGGCTGCATCGCCTGCTACCAGTGTTTCAAAAATAAAAACGGCCGATGCATCGTTGATATCGATTGCATCAACATCTGTATCGAGAAAATGATGGCCGCCGACGCCATTGTGCTGGCCTCACCGACTTATTTTGCCGATATCAGTACGGAAATGAAAGCCTTGATCGACAGGACCGGGATGACCTCCAGAGCTAACGGCGATATGTTCAAGCGCAAACTGGGCGCGGCGATCGTCACTCAACGAAGAGGCGGGGCCATCCACGCCTTTGATTCAATTAACCATTTCTTCACCATCGGCCAGATGATCATTGTCGGGTCGTCCTACTGGAATATCGGGGTCGGGCGGGAGAAAGGCGAGGTCAGCGAGGACAAGGAAGGCATCAATACCATGCACGATCTGGGTAAAAACATGGCCTGGCTGCTGAAAAAAATTCACGGCTGAAGCCTCAACCGGGGCGTATATCGGGGGTCCATTCCTGTTGCCGGTAGGGATCTTTTTTCTGGGGCTCCATACGTTTGAGCCTACAACTTCCTGATTTATTGAAAAATTATTTGACCGATATCGGAGAACAACATATAACAAAGAAAGTGAGAACCCCTTGTGTTCACTTTGGGATTCTCACGGTTCAACAGGTTCTCTCAATGGGGGGTAGGTGATGCTGGCCATTTGCGAAGATTGTTCTAAAAAATACAATATCGACGAATCGAAGATGAAAAGCGACCGGGCACGTTTTTCCTGCCAGGAATGCGGCCACATCATCGTGGTGGTCAAAAGCAAAACGGAACAGGCCTCGCAGGAGGATCGACCGGGCGGAGAGCCAAGCGACGGCCAAAAACTCGACTCGATCTGAACTCAAATTCAGTCTCCGGCGACCTGCCGGGTGACTTGGGTCTTGCGATCATCCTGCGGTTGCCATCCATGCCAAGCTCTGCGCCCAGTTGAAAAAAACGGCTTCAGGTGGTTTGCATATCGTAAGATAGGCAGGCCAAGCAGGGCTGCTTCTCTTATTATTTTAAATAGTTATCAAGCTAAGCGGTAGAAACGAGACGATGCTCACTCCACGGGAAAAACCTTATCTGGAAGGTCTCAACAGTTACTACCTGCATCTTGAGAAATTCATTGAGCATATGCAAGGCGAGGTCGGCTCGGGTGGTGTTCATTGCAAATCGCCTAATCTGGAAATGCTGATCTATTTCAATGAACACGAAATTATCAGCAGCCTTTTACAGAAAAAAGGAAAGGAGGCTAAGTATGCCCCTTCTTATGAAATTGCCAGGGGTTCTTTCTATGGTGCTAATTTCTTGATAAAAGTTTATCAATTGGATGCGCACGCTATTTTTTTCTGGGCGCAGTTGCCCCCTTTTCAGCGAGCCAAATCGATCTTGAAATCAACCGAAATTCCGTTGCCTGACCTGGTTTTTCGCCTCCGGCAGAAACAGTTTTCCGGATTTATTGAGGTGCAGGTGCTCAGTAAACCGGACGGCGGGATTCTGTTTTTTCACGAAGGCGAACGGGTGGGGGGATCATACTCATGGGGCAAGGGCGGCATGAGCACCGCACATGAGGATTACAACACCCTGCTCGGTCGAATACAATCAGCCGAGGCGACGTTCACCTTCGGTAGTTTTGTCAAAGAATAGGTTGGTTGGCCTGCTCTCCGGGTAGATGAAATCCCATGGCAGGTGCAGTCGCGTAAGCAAAAGAAACGTTTAGTTTTCGCCGTCAGCGCTGATACTTTCCGACTCCTCCCACCGCTCCACCTTGGTTTCATCCCACCCTGTTCCGGCCAGTTGACCACAGGCTGCCGAAATATCCTCACCTCGGCTTTGCCGGATCAGAACCGTAAATCCATGGTTACGCAGAATC
Organism: Desulfobulbaceae bacterium; assembly: GCA_019163135.1. Taxonomy (GTDB): domain Bacteria; phylum Desulfobacterota; class Desulfobulbia; order Desulfobulbales; family Desulfobulbaceae; genus Desulfobulbus. The sequence continues at coordinate 3,583 of JAFLKR010000069.1, forward strand.
TGTTGGAAACGCAGGACTTTTGCTGCTGCAGGGCTTTGGAAGGCGCTGTCGGCAACGGGATTCGCCGCCAGAAGATTGATCTTGCAAGGCAGGTCGCGAAGCAGTGCCGCCAGTTGTTCGGCATCAGCATCGGTGTCATTAATACCGTCCAGCAGGGTATACTCGAACATGATCCGTTTGCGTCGTTTCTGTCGATAGTCGCGGCAGGCCTCAATCAATACCGAAACCGGATATTTTTTATTGATCGGCATAAGGGTGCTGCGCACGGCGTCGTCGGTGGCATGGAGCGAGACGGCCAGGTTGACGTCGGTCTGCTCGCCCAGTTCCATCATCTGGGGTACCAACCCGCAGGTGGAGACCGTGATCCGTCGGTTGGAGAAATCGAGGCCGCGCTGTTCAGTGAGGATCGCAATGGCATTAATGAGATTTTCAAAATTGGCCAGCGGTTCGCCCATTCCCATAAACACGATATTGGTCAGGGCGCCCTTGCCGCGGAGGAGGGTCCATTGCTGGACTGCGCAGACCTGATTGACGATCTCCGCCGTGGTCAGATTACGGTGAAATCCCATGGCGCCGGTCAGGCAGAAGGTGCAGCCCATGGCGCAGCCGACCTGGGAAGAGACACAGAGGGTGTTGCGATCTTCCTCGGGGATCAGGACCGATTCGATGACCAGGCCGTCGTCAAGGCGAAACCCGAATTTGACAGCCCCGTCTTTGGAGCGCTCCACCATGCTTTCCTCAAACCGGCTCATGCAGGCCGACTCTGCGAGGATGGCCCGGAATTCCTTGGCCAGGTCGGTCATCTGGGAAAAATCAGTGACTCCCGGCTTGTAAATCCAGGCAAGGATCTGACGTCCTCGGAAGGCGGGTTGCCCCAAAGATTCGACAAACTGCACCAGTTGTTCCTGGTTCAGGTTTTTGAGGTCGGTTTTCATCGGCTGTTTCTGCATGTATCTCTTTTAAAATGACTGGGATTATGTTGATAATGTGCTTTTAATACTGATCGACGATCTGTGGGCGGTTACAGCGCCCGGTACGGTTCCGGTTTCAGGGGCAGCGTCCCGGCAAGAGCCTGGTCAATGGTGGCGAGCATCCCTTCCTGATCCTTGGGCAGCCGGCCGTCGAGCGAAAAATAATTCGAGGCATGGTTGGCGTGGAATTGGGTACGATGCGGACCCAGTCCGGCCAGAAGGCAACGCAATTCCTGAAAGAGCTGCGCCTGATTTGGCAGGGTAAACCGGCCCGCCAGCATCTGCCGATACAGCGGAGTGTTGGGGAGCAGCATGAGGGTAAGTACCGCAATCTGGTGCGGCTGCATTCGGTTGAGCACCATCGCGGTGGCTGCGGCATGTTCCAGGGACATCGTCGCCCCGGCAATGCCGAGCAGACAGGTAACTGATACAAAGATGCCTGCGGCCCGCATTCGCTGCCCGGCGAGAATCATCGACTCGCTGTCCACCCCTTTGGCAATGGCCTTCAGGGTTGGATCGTGACCGCTTTCCAGCCCCAGGTACAATCGGGAAAGCCCCAGTTGTCGATAAGCAGCCAGTTGCTCGTCGGTTTTAGCCTCGATATTCTGGCAACTGGCATACGAACTTACCCGTCGGATCCAAGGGAGTTTTTCGCGGATTCGCTTGAGCAGAGCCCGCAGTAACGCATCGGGTAAGGTCAGGGCATCGCCGTCGGCGAGGAACAGGGTCGTTTGCCGACCGCACCAAGTGGCGGCAAATTCAAGATCCTGTTCGATGCGCTCAGCTGGCTTGATCTGAAAAGCTTTGTCGCGGTACGCCCCGCAAAAGGTGCAACGGTTATGGGAACAGCCGGTGGTGACCTGGAGGATGATTGAAAAAGCCTCACTGGGAGGGCGGATGATATCGCCTTGATAATCCACGTGTACGAAAGAATCCTGTCCATGGCGGGTGGGCCATGGACAGGTGGAGGGTTTGTAGTGCTCAGCCGTTCTTTTTGGCAAACTCGGCCATGAACTCGACCAACTTAGCCACCCCTTCTTGAGGGAAAGCGTTGTAGATCGAGGCCCGGCAGCCGCCCACCGACCGGTGGCCTTTCAATCCGTCGAGGCCCACGGCGGTGGCTTCACGGATGAACTGGGCCTCAAGCTCGGGAGTCGGCAGGTTAAAGGTTACGTTCATCAGCGAGCGGGATTCCTTCTCCGCATGACCGCGATAAAAATCGGTGCGGTCGATGGCCTCGTAGAGCAGGGCGGCCTTGCTGCGGTTGATCTTTTCAATTGCTGCAGTTCCGCCCATCTGTTTCAACCAGTTCATCACCCGACCGACACCGTAGATTGCAAAACAGGGCGGGGTGTTGAACATGGAATCCTTTTCGGCGTGGGTCTTGTATTTGAGCATGGTGGGAACGGTTTCGGCCACCCGATCAAGCAAGTCTTCCCGGATAATCACCACTGTCACCCCGGCGGGACCCATATTTTTCTGCGAGCCGGCAAAAATCAAGCCAAACTTGCTGACATCCACCGGACGGCTCAAGATATCCGACGACATGTCGGCGATTAGCATGGCGTCCTTATTGGGCATGGTGGGAAACTGCGTGCCGTAAATGGTGTTATTGGTGACAAAGTAGAGGTACTGGCTGTCCGCAGACACCGAATATTCGTCGTCACGGGGTACCCGGGTGTATTTCAACTCTTCGCTGCTGTAGGCGACCTCAACATCGCCGAAGAGTTTCGCCTCTTTGATGGCTTTTTTCGCCCAGACTCCGGTGTTGAGATAGGTGGCCTTCTGACCGCTTTTAAGCAGGTTCATCGGCACCATGAAAAATTGCGAGGAAGCGCCGCCCTGCAGGAAAAGCACCTTGTAATTCTGGGGGATAGCCATGAGCTCGCGGATAAGCGCCTCGGTCTCGTCGGCCACGGCCATGAATTGTTTGGAGCGGTGGCTCATTTCAATCAGGCCGATACCCGTGTTCTTGAAATTGACGATATCGGTGGCGGCTTCCTGAAGAACGGAATAAGGCAGGGTGCCGGGACCGGGGCTGAAATTAAAAATTCTGTCAGGCATTACTTTCTCCTTGGGAATTGTCGCGGTGTTAGTTAGTGGATTTAATTATCGGCAGATCTGCCGCAGGGCTTCATAGAGAACAATACCCGAAGTCATGGCCAGATTGAGACTGCGGATATTGGGATTACTCATGGGAATCGTGTAGCAGCGGTCACTATACAGCCTGAGAATATCTTCCGGCAAGCCTTTTGTCTCCTTGCCAAAAATCAGGATAGCCCCTGGTTGGAATCGAGCTTCCGTATACGATCGAGTTGTTTTCGTGGTCAAAAAATAAAGGTGCTGCTCGTCGTGCTGCTGCAGAAAAGCCTCAAGATTGTCCCAATGATTAATGGTTACTTGCGGCCAGTAATCCAGACCGGCGCGCTTGAGGTGCTTATCATCAATTTTGAAGCCGAGGGGATGGATCAAGTCGAGGATAGTGTCGGTTGCACCGCAAAGTCGGGCAATTGACCCGGTGTTGGGCGGTATTTCCGGTTCGACCAAAACGATGTGCAAAGCAGGTGAGGTCATAGTAACCATTGCTGAAAAATAATAAAAGTGTTCCCGTATGTACAGAATATGGATTCAGGTTGCAAATTTAAAAATACGTCTTAAATTCTTTGCTTCGCTTTTTGTTGTGATAATCGGTGGGAGAATCGGGTGGCTCCAATGCCGAGAAGGCGCTGATTTTCCTTGGCGCACCCTGAAGTTGCACTGATCCCGTAAAACCGGCAGCAGCACAATCGGCGACGATTGAGAAAAAAATTCCCTCAACGATTTCGCACCCAACTCTTTCTTCTTTTTTGCGGACACGATCATGGCGCTCATTGTTCAAAAATTTGGTGGAACCTCCGTTGGTTCCCCGGAAAAAATCAAGGCTGTAGCTCAAAGGGTTATCAGGAATCATCGACAGGGAAACAGGATGGTGGTGGTTCTTTCCGCCATGTCGGGCGAGACCGACCGCTTGACCGGACTGGCGCATGCCATCCAGCGCATGCCGGATCTTCGGGAAATGGACATGCTGCTTGCCACCGGTGAGCAGGTGACCGTTGCCCTGTTCGCCATGGCCGTGAAAGAGGCCGGATACGATGCGGTGAGTCTGCTCGGTGATCAGGTGGCCATTCATACCGACAATATGCACACCAAAGCCAGAATTGAATCTATTGATGGAGATTTGATTAATAAATATCTGGATCAAGGTAAAATTGTCACGATAGCCGGTTTCCAGGGGGTGACGGATCACGGGGATATCACTACCCTGGGCCGGGGCGGTTCCGATACCACTGCGGTGGCCCTGGCTGCTGCCATGAAGGCCGATGCCTGCGAGATCTTCACGGATGTTGAGGGAGTTTATACGACCGATCCCAATATCTGCAGCAAGGCCCGGAAGATCGACCGCATCAGTTACGACGAAATGCTTGAGCTGGCCAGTTTAGGCGCAAAGGTTTTGGATATACGTTCGGTTGGGATTGCGAAAAGGTACAGTGTACCTGTTCATGTCCGTTCTACTTTTTCTGAAAATATAGGCACCTGGGTGGTTGGGGAGGACAAAATCATGGAATCCATGTTGGTATCCGGCATTACATACAGTAAAAACGAGGCTCGAATCACTATTAAAAAAGTTCCGGATCAGCCTGGAATTGCGGCTAAAATATTTCTTCCTATCTCTGATGCCGGTATTCTGGTCGACATGATCATCCAGAATACCCATGACGGTAAACTGACCGACATGACCTTCACGGTTCTGCGCCGGGACTATGATCGGGCCATGGAAATCCTCAAGAAAGTCGCCGAGGAAATTTCCGCAGAAACAGTGACCGGCGACAAAGACATCGCCAAGATTTCGATAGTCGGGGTCGGCATGCGCAACCAACCGGGCATTGCCTCGACCATGTTCCAGATTCTAGCCAAGGAAGGCGTCAACATGATGATGGTTTCAACCTCGGAGATCAAGGTTTCCTGCATCATCGCTGAAAAATACACGGAACTGGCGGTTAGGGCGTTGCATGATGCCTTTGCCCTGGACAGAGAAAATATGCCCCTGGAAGAAGTTGTGTAACGTATGGCCAGAATCATTGAACTCTACGACACCACCCTGCGGGATGGCACCCAGGCCGAGAATTTTAATCTTTCGGTTGACGACAAAATCAAGGTCTGTCGTCAACTGGACCGACTGGGAATTGATTTTATCGAAGGGGGCTGGCCCGGGTCCAATCCTTTAGCCGTCGACTTTTTTCGGCGAATGCAGGATGTCGATTTCAAGCACGCCAAACTGACGGCCTTTGGCTCGACGCGTCATTTTCAGAAGCCTCCTGAAAAGGATGCCAACATTCAGGCGCTCCTTGCTGCCAAGACCCCTGCGGTCACCATTTTCGGCAAGAGTTGGGACATTCATGTCATCGATGCCCTGCGGATCGAACTCGAAGACAATCTGCAGATCATTGAAGATTCGCTCGCCTACCTGCGGCCTCGAATCCAACATCTTATCTATGATGCCGAGCATTTTTTCGACGGCTTTAAAAATAATCGCGAATATTGCCTGGCCACGCTCGGCAAGGCGATTGCCGGTGGTGCCGAGACCGTGGTGCTCTGCGATACCAATGGCGGGACTCTGCCCCATGAAATTCCTGAAATCATCCAGCGCGTTCAGCAATATTGCGCTGAAATGAAGAGTTCCGTCAAAATCGGCATCCATTCCCACAACGATTCGGAGACCGCAGTAGCCAACGCCCTGGTAAGCGTCCAACTCGGCGCCAATCAGGTTCAGGGCACCATTAACGGCTTCGGGGAGCGGTGCGGCAACGCCAACCTGACCTCCATCATTCCGGCGCTGATCTTCAAGATGGGACTGGAGTGCAATGTCGGCAAGCGTATCGATCAGTTGTATACTACTGCCCGCCTGGTGAACGAGTTGGCGAACCTGCCGCACAATCGCTATCAGCCCTATGTCGGTGACTCCGCCTTTGCCCATAAAGGTGGGGTGCATGTCAGTGCGGTGCAGCGCAACCCTGTGACCTACGAACACCTAGCCCCGGAAAAGATTGGTAATATCAGAAGGATATTAATTTCAGATCAGTCCGGCAAAGGTAACGTCCTCCATAAAGCGCAAAAATACGGACTCGCCCTGGACCCCGACGACCCCTTAATGGCCGCGATCATAAGTGAATTAAAAGAACTGGAAAATCAGGGCTACCAATACGAGGCGGCCGAAGCCAGCTTTGAGTTGCTGATGCGCCGGGCCTTGGGACTGCAGCAGGAATTCTTCCAGCTTGAGGCCTTCCGGGTGATGAATCACAAATATAACATGGCCGAAAATCCGATCACCGAGGCTACCATCCGCCTGTATGTCGACGGCAGCGAGGTGCACACCGCCGCCATGGGAGACGGTCCGGTCAATGCCCTCGACCGGGCGCTGCGCAAGGCCCTGACCCGTTTTTATCCTAGCCTGGAAGATATGGAACTCACCGACTACAAGGTCCGGGTTCTTTCGGGCGAATACGGCACCGGAGCCAAGGTCCGCGTCCTGGTGGAAAGCAAGGATCTTGAAAGCAGTTGGGGGACAGTGGGAGTCTCGGTGAACATCATCGAGGCGAGTTGGCAAGCGCTGGTTGACAGTATCAACTACAAGTTGATGAAGGATGCAAAGGACAGCCATTGATGCGCAGGACTGCGCAGATGGATGCCGCGCCACCCAAGGACAAGCGAACGCTTGTCCTTTTTCTTTTAGGGACGTTGCTGCTTTTTTCACATTTGATCCCGGTTTCCCGGGAAACAGCGGGGCCATCCTACGGGGTAGTCCATGGAAAAAATACGGAACAATGGCGGGTTGCCAGCCTCCCGTTCACCTTGGACATGCACGAGGATGCGAACAGCCGAGTGCTTCCCCTCGTACCCGAACAGGGAACTGTCAATGAACTTCCCGCCCAGTTATCACTGTTTGTTAACCGTCCACTTCCGATCAACCGGGCCAGCAAGGAGGACCTTGAGATGCTACCCGGGATTGGCCCCCACCTGGCGGCTTCCATCATGAAGGTGTTGCAGCAGCAGGGGCGATTCAACGGCCCCAACGATCTGCGCAAAGTTTCGGGAATTGGTCCCAAAAATATGCAACGATTCGCTCCTTTGATCAGTTTTGAATGATGACGCGCAATGACCCTGTTACCACCCCGATTCTGATCCTGGTTGGCCCGACCGCCATTGGTAAAACCGATCTGTCGCTCAAACTTGCGAAGACCTTCGACTGCGAAATCATCTCCATGGATTCGATGCAGGTCTATCGGTTTATGGATATCGGCACCGCCAAGGTCACCCCTGAAGAACGTGGCCAGATAACGCATCATTTAATCGACATCGTCAATCCGGATGAGCAATACGATGCCGCTCGTTTTGGGCGCGATGCGCTCGCCGCTATCAAAATGATCTCCTCCCGCGGAAAAACTCCCCTGATAACTGGAGGAACCGGTCTTTATCTCTCCTCCTTAATCAATGGGTTATTTGCTGCAATTGAAGTAAAAGATGAGATCAGGGTACAGATGCGGGAACGGCTCAACATTGAGGGCAGGGAAGGGTTGCATCAGGAATTACTGCGTATTGACCCGGAAAGCGGCGCACGGATTCATATCAACGACACCCAGCGGTTGTTACGCGGTCTGGAGATTTTTTATGCCACCGGCGTCCCTTGGTCAGAGCACCTTCGCCGACAGGTCCTCGCTCCGGGCCAACCCGTTTTCACCCGCATGCTGCACCTTGGTCTAACCTGTGATCGGTCGCTATTGCAAGAGCGAATAAAACTACGATCTTACAACATGATGAAAGATACTTTTAAAAAAGAGGTTGAAGGTTTGATTGCCCAAGGATACGGAAGAGATTTGCCCTCCATGCAATCCATTGGATACCGGCACATGGGCGCCTGCCTCCATGGCGAGTGTGATTTGACCGCAGCCACCAATGCTTTGATTCAGGATACGAAAAGATATGCCAAGCGGCAGATGACCTGGTTCAGACGGCAGCA
>JAFLKR010000163.1 GCA_019163135.1 Desulfobulbaceae bacterium
CCGGGACTTGCTGTGGTCAATATCGACAACGGCTTCGGTGCGGCCTGCATGGCGGCTGCCATTAATCGGAAAACCTGAATTTCGCCGTCCCAGGTCACCCCTTTTTACAAAATTCCCTCGATCGCTCCCCCGCCCAAGACCTTTTTCGGCCCAAAATGCGATCGCATCGTTGCATGATGGGCGGTATCAACGTATAATCGATCCATTTTGTGTAACCATTCATCCATGGACCAACCTTTCATCCAGCCACAGGTACATTGTCAATGAACTCCAGCTTAAAGCTAAAAATCGGGCTACTACTTTTCCTTCTGCTCTTTTCCGCCACCGCCCTTACGCCTTCCATCTATCACGACGTTCCGGACTGGTGGAAAAAATATCTCGCCCCTGCCGGACTTAAACTTGGGCTGGATCTGCAAGGTGGAATGCATATCGTCCTCCAAGTCGACATGGAAAAGGCCGCTGAGAACTCGCTGGATTTTGCTGCCTCCGATTTCAAAACTGCCTTAGCAGGAAAAAACATCAATGCCGTGCGAATGGCATCGGGTAGCCCTAAGAAGATCCTCTTCACCCTCCCAAATACCGGGAGTATTGACACAGTCAAACAAATACTCAAAGACAATTTTTCTAATCTTGATAGTCAGGTGGCCGCCGAAGAGGGCACGTTCCCCCGGATCACGCTTCAGCTTAAAAAAGAAGAAATTGATTTTATCCAGAAAAACGCTGTTGGCCAGTCGCTGGAAATTATCAGAAACCGCATCGACCAGTTCGGGGTTGCAGAACCCATCGTACTCCGTCAGGGAGAAAATCAGATTGTTGTTCAACTGCCCGGCGTAAAAGACCCCAAACGGGCCATGGATCTCATTGGTCAGACCGCGCAGCTTGAATTCAAACTAGTAGCCGATACCCCAGGCATGAATCTGGCCGAAATGATCAATGAGGTTATCAAGACCGGTCAATGGCGTGAAGGCGAAAGCCGAAAACAGTTGAATCTGGCCTTGCAGAATCGACTGCCCAAAGGCACGGAAATATTTTTTGAGAAGGTAATCGACAACCAGACCAAACGGGAATCAAAAATACCAATCCTTCTGGAAAATCCGGTGCTGATGACCGGCGAGATGGTTAAAAACGCCCAGGTCCGGATCGGCGGCACCTTCAACGAACCCTATGTCAGCCTTGATCTTACCGGGCATGGCGGCCAGGTCTTTGCCAAAATTACCGAAAAAAGCGTCGGCAAACGGTTTGCCATTGTTCTTGATGAAATCGTGCGCTCAGCTCCGGTCATCAGGGAAAAAATTCTTGGCGGCAGCGCCCAGATCTCCGGAAGTTTCAGCCACAATGAAGCAACCGATCTGGCTATCGTCCTCCGAGCTGGCGCCCTGCCGGCACCAGTCGATATTGTCCAGAACCTCACAGTCGGCGCCAGCCTCGGCCAGGATTCTATCAACAAGGGCATCTACTCGGGTGTGTTCGGCACTCTGATGGTGGTCATTTTCATGGTTTTTTATTACCGGCTCTCCGGTGTGATTGCCAACTTGGCCATGGTTCTTAACATTTTCCTGCTTTTCGTTGGCCTAGCCATGCTGGGAGCAACCCTCACCCTTCCGGGTATTGCCGGTATCATCCTCTCGATCGGTATGGCGGTGGACGCCAACGTCCTGGTATATGAGCGAATGCGCGATGAGTTTGCCCTAGGCAAATCGGTGCGATCAGGGGTTGATGCCGGTTTCAGCAGGGCCTTTTGGAGTATCGTCGATGGCCATGTCGCCACTTTGATCACTGCGCTGGCTCTCTTCCTTTTTGGTACCGGTCCCATTAAAGGTTTTGCCATCACCCTTTCCTTGGGTTTGATTTTAAATCTCTTCGCCGTACTTTTCTGCTGCCGGCTCGCTTACGACACCCTCTTCAGTTTCAAAAGACTTAAAAAACTCAGCTTCTTTCAACTGGTCAACAAATCGAATTTCAATTTTATGGGGGTCAGGAAAATCGCTTTTGCGGTTTCTGCCTGTTTTGCTATCCTCGGAGTGGTTGCCTTTGTCCAGATATTGCGGGGTCATGCCAACATGGGGGTGGATTTCTCCGGAGGGGCTCTGCTGCAGTATAAAGCGGAGAAACCATTTGCCCTCGATGAAGTCCGAGCTACTCTAGAGAAGAATGGCTATCCCGGGGTTGACCTCCAGGAGGTGACAGGGGAAAACCGCCTCATCGTCAAAATCAAAAAATCCGAAGAAAAAGTGGGAAATTTCGGCGATGCGATAACCATGGTGCTCCAAAAAGAACAAGCCGACAAAGGATTTCACATGGAGAGTAAATCGGAGATAGGGTCATCAACTTCAGCTGACCTTCGCAATAAAGCGATCATCTCGATCATCATTTCCATGGTCGGGGTAATGCTATACCTGGCACTCCGTTTCGACTTCAGATTTGGTCTGGCAGCCGCAGTGGCTACCTTTCACGATGTCTTGGCTGTCCTCGGCATCTTCTGGCTGCTCGACAAGGAAATGACGCTGTTAATCATTACCGCCTTGCTCACTCTGGCCGGTTACTCCCTCAACGATACAGTGGTCATCTTTGATCGTATCCGTGAAAACATGCAGAAAGAAGAACAGCTCAGCCTCTATGAGATTATCAACAACTCCACCAACCAGGTTTTGGCCCGCTCAATCATAACCGTGCTCACCGTCTTTTTTACGGTCGCCTCCCTCTTTTTCTTCGGCGGTTCAGCTATTCATGATTTTTCCTTCGCGCTGCTCATTGGTTTACTGGTAGGTTCTTTTTCTTCCATCTTTGTCGCCAGCCCGCTCTTGGCCATCAAGTGGAGTAAGAATTCGTGAAGCCGGAACAATTACCTGAAAATTTCCAGAGGATTGCGACCGATCAGCCTTTCGTTTTTTGCTGTCATCCGGGCGTTCCCTGTTTCACCGAATGTTGCCGGGAACTCGACCTCGCCCTGACCCCGTACGATGTGCTTCGGCTCAAACGATACCTGCAACTTTCCTCGGATAAATTTCTTGAAGAATATGTGATCATTGAATGGGAAGAACAAGAGCTCTTCCCGACCTGCTACCTGACCATGATCGACGATGGCCGGGCTAGTTGCGTCTTTGTCCGAGAAACCGGCTGCTCGGTCTATGATGATCGTCCCGGCAGTTGCCGGGCGTACCCGGTTGGTCGAGGAGCGTCCAGAAACGCCGAGATGACTTTCGCGGAATCGTTGGTGCTGATCCGGGAAGCCCATTGCCGCGGATTTGCGGAAACGGGAAACCAGACGGCCGGCAAGTATCTGCTCGACCAGGGGCTCGCAGAATACAACCGGTTCAACGACGCTTTGCTGCCCCTGCTTCAGCACCCGCGCCTGCAGGCGCAGACCTTCCGCCCCTCACGGCAGCAACTCGGTCAGTATATTCTGGCCCTCTACAACCTGGACCAATTCCGCAGAGAAATGACCGACGGACGCATCACCTTGCAATCCACCCTGACTCCGCAGCTACTTAAGGGCCTCCTGACCGGAAACGACGAAGAATTGCTCCTGCTTGGCATACGCTGGCTGATGCAGGAATTTTTCGATGAATAACCCGGATAACAAAGGCGCATGCCCAACAATGGAACAGATTGATCCAATGCTTGCCCCCGAACAGTTACAGCGCCTCAGAGGGCTCAGCGCCTCGTTTTGTTTGGCCGAAGGGGGCTCACATGGCCCCGACCACAGTGAACGCGTCTTGCACACCGCCATGACCATCGGCCGACAAATGGCGGCGCGCCTGGATATCCTGGCGCCTGCCGCCCTGCTGCATGACATCGGCCGTCGAGAAGAAAGCCTGAGCCGGGGTACGATTTGCCATGCCCGGCGCGGCGCCGAACTAGCCGCCCCCCTGCTTTTGGATTTGGGGTATACTAAAGAAGCGATCGCGGCCATCTGCCATTGTATCGGTGCCCACCGTTTCCGCAGGGGCGGGGCGGTCCAACCCGAGTCCCTTGAGGCCAGAATTCTGTTCGATGCCGACAAGTTAGACTCGATCGGCGCCATCGGGATCGGCCGGGCCTTTCTTTTTGCCGGCCAGATCGGCGCCCGGTTGCACAACCCCGAACAGAATCCAGCCTCGACCCTGCCCTATTCTCTGGAAGACACCGCCTACCGTGAATTCCGCGTGAAGATGTCCAGGGTACGGCAGCAGATGCTCACCCCGGTCGGTCTCGAATTGGCGGCACAACGGCACGCTTTCATGGAAACTTTTTTTAATCAACTCACACGGGAAACCAGCGGATTGTTTTCGTGAACCCTTATAGGATCGTACCCACATGCTGAAACTTGTTGTTTTTGACTGTGACGGGGTCATGTTCAGTTCCCGCGAGTCCAATCGTATCTACTATAACCACCTCTTGCAGGCCTTCTCCTGTCCGCCCATGGACGAGGCCGAACTCTATTATGTCCACATCCATAATGTTAACAACTCGGTGGCCTTTATCTTCCGCAACCATCCTCAAGTCTCGATTGCAGCGGTGCATGCCTACCGCAGTAGCCTGGACTACAGTCCCTTTTTGCAATATATGGAGATGGAGCCAGATCTTTTGCAGTTTTTGGAGATCATCAAGCCCCGATTCCATACCGCCATCTCCACCAACCGGACTGATACCATGGAGATCATCCTCGATACCTTCGGCCTACGGCCCTGGTTCGAAATGGTGGTGACTGCCACGGTCGCCGCCAAACCTAAGCCGGCCCCGGATGGACTACTGATGATTTTTAATCGGTTCCAGGTGCTGCCTGAGGAGACCATCTATATCGGGGATTCGGTGATTGACGGTGAGCATTGCGCCAGTGTCGGAGTTGACCTGATCGCATTTAAGAATAACGCGCTGCCAGCCCGCTATCATGTGGAGGATTTTATGAGCATAATAGAGTTGCCGCCTTTCCAGACGGCTGCAGGTCGCTGCTGAAGCAACCTGCCTTTACTGTTCGTTTTCGTCAAGCCGCCGCAGTCCTTCCATCAAAATCATCATAAAATCACCAATCTCCCTTGTCGTCATCAAGGCTTCCGGCAGTCCTGGGATAAAATGGAAGGTACCTTTTTTCTCGGAGAGCATGGCGTAGACCGCCTCCTGGTTATCGAGATCGTCAAACCGGGCGGCCAGCAGACCACCTTCTCTGAAGGTCACTCGGGCCGACCCATTCTCAAACTCCATGATCAACCTGCCGGTCTTTTGATGCATGTGAAAGACCTGTAACAGTTCCGCAGGAACGATCGCCTCGATCTTGCCGCTGATAACGGATTCACTGTTTTCCTGAATCTTCGAGAAAATTCTTTTCGAGTTATTGGCAAAAGGCTTATCGGTCAGTTGAAATTTTATCAACCCGGTACACCCGCCGCAAGTGAAGACGGTCCTCCGCTGTTCTGCAAAATTGGAAGCTACATGCGGAATGAGGGCAAACAGCAAACTAGTCAATTCCCGCACGAGAATAAGACACGATAAACGGCCGACCGGCAGTTCCAGTGCTTTTTCAGTCAGTAAAAAGCAATCATCCTGATTGTACAGAGGACAATTTCTGGCATTGATAATTTCAAAAGGGGCTTTGAAGGCGTCCATCAATCTCCTGGAGGATGTGGCGGTACGTTATTAATGTTAATTGTACACATGAATCCTGGTTCGCTCAATGGAATGTTATCCAAAAAAGACCTAGTTATTTTTCGTGGGCCCGGTTAAAGCCCGCTTGTTTCCCTCTGGTAAATATTATACAATACAAGACAATATATCCGTTGTAAGCATAACCAGCATCTGAACGCCCACCATCAGGATTTCCTCTCTGGCAACCTGACCGGGATCCATCGAACAAAGCAATACAGGACAGGACATTCTTATGGCCATGGGTTCACAGCAGCTAGCTGAAGATTACGAACAGCTCAAAGAGCTCCTCGAGCTATATCCAAATATAGCGATCATTAAAACAGAGGGCCAACCACCGGATAACTATGAAATTGAGTACAAACTCCGGGGGTATGTCAAAGATACCGATCAAGCTATTGTTATCGGAGAAAACCATAAAGTTAGAATCAGCCTCCCTTTTGGCTATCCTCATTTTGCCCCGATAGCCAAACCACTGACCCCTATTTTCCATCCCGATTTCGATCCGGCGGCTATTCGAATCGCTGAACGTTGGCAGCAAAATCCTTCCCTGCCTGAACTGGTTCTCCATATCGGGGAAATGATTAGCGGCAGTTTTTACAATGTTGAGGATCCCTTCAATCAGGAAGCCGCAGACTGGTACAAAACCCATAAAAACCAACTGCCCCTGGATTCGCTCAACATCGCCAATATTGAGGAATCGACCGATGAACTCGACTCGCTTGTTGACGACACTTTTGCGTCTTTAGGCTTAGAAAACGATGACTTCCTCGAGCCTGAAAGAACGATAGATGCCTCGGAGATCGAATTCATCCGCCAACTAATAACTCAAAACAAATTTTTCACCGCCAACAAACTGCTGACCGACATGCCCGAGAAGGTCGAATTCTCTGACCGCGAGGAATTACAACAAACCATTGGCAAGGTCCTTCGGAAAACCGACCAACTCTTTAAACTAGCCGAACAACTCGAAGAGGCGGGGAAACTGCAAGAAGCCCTTGAGGTCACGGACAATCTCCTGGCTATCGCCACCGATACCCCCGGAATAGAAGCACTGCGTACCCGCATTCAGCAATCTTTTTTTAAGGTTACCCCCCTGAGTAGCGCACCCAAAAAGAAAGAGGACCGGGTTGAGACAAAACCGGAGGGCGGCTCAAAGCCGCCCCCTTCCCTGCCAAAATCTTTGATTAATGCCAGCTTTCTGGAGAGACTCCCCTATAAACCCATCCTGGCGATGGCCCTGATCCTTTTTGTTTGTATCGGGGCGCTTTCGCTTTATTTTAAGGACCAAAACGTCCTTAGTCAGTCGCAAGCGAATGTTTTAAAAGGGCAGTTATTGATAGAAAAAAAGCAGTTTGAGATCGCTCTTGAAACCCTGGAGGGGGCAAAATCCATACTTTCCAAAATGACCGTCCTCCGCTACCGAAAAAACGCGATGGAGCAAGAAATTAACAAATTAATAGCTTCCTCCGATCTTCGAGAAGGGTTGAAAGGACGGGTGCGCTATCAAAATGAATATATTCCAGCTCAAACAGCAAATGCCCTCAATGAACTCACGGTATTGACTGACCAAGCACAGGCCATGGTCGGACAAAACAAAGTAGCCGAGGCTCTGATCCTCTACCGACAGGCCCTTAAATATGCCGCAGATCATGATCTTGGGCAACAGCAAGCGATTATTAATGAAACTGTTCAAACTCTGGAACTGCAACTCACCCTCATTTTGGCCGAAAAAGCCGAACAGGGAAAAAATTGGGATGAGGCGGCCGATGCCTACCGCAAAGCCCTCAGTCTCTCGGGCAAATTAAAAACCCTCGGGACAGCGGATGATATCACCCAGCGATTGACCACAGCGGCCTTCCGCCATGAAATGGATCAATCCAAGAAGGCTTTCACCCAGTCACAATGGCAGGAGACCATCAAGTTTCTGGAACACGCCCAACAAGCCATGATCGCCAATCCCAACATCGCCACCAGCAAAGAACGCCAGGACCTGCATAAATTATTAGTGAATTCTCAACTCTACCTGATGCTGTCAACGGCGAGGGAAGCCTACCAGCAAAAAAATTGGGAGTTGGCGATCAAAGAGTACCAAAATGCCCTGACATTGCTCGCCGGTGAATCCGACTCGCTGGAAAGCTCGATGGGCGAATCCATTGCCAAAATAGAAAAAACCCTGCTGATGGTTAAGATTGCCCAGTTGCAAGAGAAGGTTCTGTTAGCTGAAGGCAAGACAGATACACCAGCGGTAATAGCCCACTGCAAGGAAATTCTGCAACTGATCCGGTCCAGCAACTATGCGAACGACCCGGCGGTGAAAACGGTGGCGCAGAAGATTAATGAAAAAATTGACAAACAACAGGAACTCAATGCTCTCAATGAGAGAATCGCCTGGCTGGAGGAACATTATGAAGAAATTTTTCGCGCCAATTACCCAACCTTTCAAGGCGCCAAACTGCTGCAACCCAAGGCGGTATTTCTGAAAAAAGTCGATAACAAGTCTATTTTTACCATCACCTGTCTGGAACGGAGTCAGGGAAGCTCTTCCAAATTGGAGCTGAATTACATGATTGACCTCGCCACCGGCAAGTGGTCGGTATATCACGGCCAATAGCAAACTGTGTCTTGACAGGCATCGTTTACCAGTTACGCATGGAGCGATTATGGCTGTTTGGTGTGCACCCTGAGACTACTTTTTTTCTTTATTCACACCCGGCCCATTGATCAACCGAAACGGTCGTTATCGCATATAGCCTGCATGGCATGCTAGAGGATGATCGCCCTATCATATACCTTGCGTTGGCATTTTATCTCCTTGTGATCGACCGACCCGTAATTATAGCCACCCGTTTATGGTAGTCAGTCGGCGCACAAACACCTGCAAGCGCTAGATCAAAAACCTGAACTCTCCTTTGCCCAAAAGATCATGAAGATGGAGAATTCCTAAAAGTTTTCCTTGTCCATTGACCACCGCCAGGACGGTGATTTCATACTGTTGCATGAGACTCAAAGCGTCGGCCGCCATCAGAGAACTCACAATACTAATGGGATTTCTGGTCATGCCCTGCGCCAGCGTAACAGTATTAAAGCTTTCCCCCGATGATAGCATCCGTCTGATATCGCCATCGGTAATGATACCCTGCAGAATTCCCGCCTCATCAATCACAAAGACCGCGCCGATATTTTTCTTATTCAGTTCGGCGATCGCTGTTGCCATCAAGGCATCGGCGGTTACCACCGGCATTCTATCACCACTGAGCATCACTTCGCGGATAGCCACCTTAAGGCGTTCTCCAAGGCTACCGCCCGGATGGTTTCGCCGGAAGTCCTCGGCCCGAAATTGCTTTCTGTTCAGCAAAGACACCGCTAATGCATCACCCATGGCCAGGGTAGCTGTGGTCGAAGTGGTGGGCGCCAGGCCGAGGGGACAGGCTTCCTTGGGTATAGCAACATTCAAGGTGACGATGGCATGTCGGGCCAGGCTGGAGTTGCTCTCCCCACTGATGGCAATAATCTTAATATTCCGCTCTTTAAGGCTCCCCAAAAGTCGGTTCAACTCGGAAGTTTCTCCTGAATAGGAGAGAGCCAGCACCACGTCGGTGGGCGCTACCATGCCAAGATCGCCGTGCATGGCTTCCACCGGATGGAGAAATAATGAGGGAGTCCCGGTTGAATTGAGCGTGGCGGAAATTTTCTGCCCAACAAGGCCTGATTTACCGATACCGGTCACCACCAGGCGGCTCGGACAGGCCATGATGATGTCGACCGCCTGTTCGAATTCCGGGCCAAGATTGTCCCTGACTGCCAGGATACCTTCAGCCTCTATCGACAGTACTTCTTTTGCAAGTGCAATGGTCATGCTTTCTTCTCCAAATCTACTACACAACGTCCTTGAGTTTTGCCTGCGATCATGGCAAGGATTTCCTCTTCTATTTGATCGAGAGGAACCAGGCGACTGATGCGTGCAAGATCCGCAATTTTCCAATCATTAGCTAATTTGTCCCACACTCGCAGTCGACGCGCCATTGGACAATTGGCCGAGTAAATGCCCACCAAATGCACCCCACGTAAAATAAAGGGATAGACAGTAAGCGGCAAATCACTTGAAGCAGCATTACCGCAACTGGCGACCACCCCGTCATAATTGGTGCTTTTTATAGCGGTGGCGAGCATATCGCCACCTACCGTATCAATAACACCAGCCCAGCGAGCAGGTAAGAGTGGCTTCTCTTTTCCAACGAGTACTTCATCGCGATCGAGGATGGCTGAGGCTCCTAAGTCCGTCAGAAAAGCATGCGCGGTCTTCTTCCCTGTAACCGCAACGGCTTGATAACCAAGACGCTTCAGCAGCATAATTGCCAGAGTTCCGACCCCACCGGTGGCGCCGGTAACCATGATGAGGCCAGTTTGAGGGGTTACAGCATTATTTTGCAAGGCGGCTACACACAAAGCCGCAGTGAAGCCGGCGGTACCGAGCTGCATACTTTCAAGCAATGTAAGTGTTGCCGGTTTTCTAACCAACCATCCTGCAGGAACCCGAATATACTGACCAAAACCGCCGGAGGTATTCATGCCCAAATCATAGCCGGTGCAGACCACCTGCTCCCCTATTTTCCAGTTTAGATCCGACGAGAGAACCACTGTTCCTGCGGCATCAATTCCAGGAGTATGGGGATATTTTTTGGTAACACCACGGTTGCCAGTGGCGGAGAGGGCGTCCTTGTAATTCAAGGAAGAATACCTGACGCGGATCAAGACCTCGCCGGGGGGCAAAGCATTAATCGTTTTTAAACGAACGGTACGGGTAAAGGTGTTGTTTTCCTGTTCTTCAACTACCAGTGCCGAAAAGGTATCCTGTTCCATAGCTTGATCAGAATCTAGAAAGGAGAGACAAGGAAAGAAGGAGAAGTGCGGAGTCCATCTATACGACTTGCCGTGGTCTACGATTGGGGTCGGAGCCAGCCGCCAAGCACACAGTGTTCAACTCCCAGATGATCGATAATCCGGTAATAGCCCTGTGCCGTAATACCTTTTCCGATGCCGTTAATGAGGGTCGTCCCGCTTGTATGAAGAACCTGCTTGTCGACTAAGTAATCATGCTGCTGCCATTGTGCGAGTATCTGTTGGGGATTCTCACCTAGAATATGCACCTGAGCGGTAATCTCTGACACCAAAAGGGTGAGCAACGCGTCAAGATCAATCTCTGTATGTACTTGTTCTTTAAGGGTAGTCAGCACCGAAACCAATTCGGTGGCAAAATCCTCTCTGGGGGTATTGCAGTTCAATCCTACGCCAATAATGACGGTTGAAAGGGCCTGTTCGCCTTCACCGGTGGAGATATGCTCACAGAGAATCCCCGCCACCTTCCGTTTTTCGAGATAAATATCATTGGGCCATTTGATTTGCGGTTGCAACTTGTACTGGTCATAGAGGACATTGCGGCAGGCTAGTCCAGTAGCAAGGGTAATCAAGGGCAATCGCTCAACAGGCAGATCAGGCTGAAGAATAAGGGTAAAATAGAGCCCGCCAGGGGGTGAATCAAAACTTCTGCCGTATTGCCCTTTTCCAGCTGATTGCGCTGCCGCTCGGACAACGGTATGTGTTGAGATTTCCCCAGTTGTTACCAGTTCCTTGGCGATTCGATTGGTGGAATCGAGTTGATCGTAATAAAGCATCATAACAGAGATACGGCATGACCAGGCAAAAGGGGAGGAATACCA
>JAFLKR010000155.1 GCA_019163135.1 Desulfobulbaceae bacterium
CCCAGCGAGGCCTGGGCGATATTGCTGGCAATTTCCTCGGTGGCTGCGGACTGTTCGCCGACCGAAATAGAGATGGTCGATACGATTTCGTTGACGCTGTTAATGATTTTCGAAATCTGATTAATTTCTTCCACCGTCGACTTGGTAGTCCCCTGAACCCCCTCAATCTGGCTTTTAATGTTCATGGTCGCTGCCGCCGTCTGCTTGGCCAGTTCCTTGATCTCGTTGGCCACAACAGCAAAACCCTTGCCTGCCTCTCCGGCCCTTGCTGCTTCGATGGTGGCATTCAAGGCCAAAAGATTGGTCTGCTCCGAGATTTCAGTTATGGTTTCTGTCACCTTGCTGATCGCCTGAGCGGCTTTACCCAATTCGGCCATCTTTTCGGAGGTATTGGCAGCCTGGATCACTGCCTTTTCGGAAATCATGCGGGCCTGCTCCGCGTTCTGGGCAATCTGGGAGATGGTGGAAGTCATTTCCTCAGCGGCGCTGGCTACCATCGAGGTGTTGGTAGTCGATTGTTCCATTGCCGCAGCCACACCATTGAGATTGGCGCTCATTTCTTCGGCGGCGGTGGCCACACTATTGGCCCGGCCGGAGGTATCCTCCGCACTTTTAGTAAGATCGACGGCAATGGTGGCGAGTTCGCCGATCGACTTGTTGACTTGCTGGGTGTTGTCACTGATGTTGCCGATTATTTTCTGCAATTTTTCAATAAAGAGATTGAACCATTTGGCGAGTTCCCCAACCTCATCTTTGGAGGTAACGGCAAGCCGCATGGTCAGGTCCCCCTCGCCCTGCGCGATATCCTTGAGACCGGCGACCGCCTTGTTGATGGGCCTGGTGATCGAGGAAGCCGCCAGAAAAACAATCCCGGCGGTCACGATTACCGAGATAAGCGTAATAAGCGCGATGGTATTGCGCAGCGAGATGACACTGGCCAGGAATTCGCTGGAGTTCTGGGTGGCGGCCAAGCTCCAGCCCTTGAGCTTAACCGGGGCAAACCCCGCGACCTTGTCGATCTCTTTGAACACATAGGCTGCGGCACCGGTCTGACCGGCCATCATGGCCTTGTTGATATCTTCCATGCCCTTGAGTGTTTTCAGATCGAGCGTCAGGACATGTTTGGCATCCGGGTGAGCGATTATGATCCCCGCACTATTGGCCATGAAGCAGTATCCGGTGGTCCCGATTTTCTTGGCGGTCACCAGTTCAGTGAGGATGGAAGCCTTCAAAAGCCCGCCAAAGACGCCTAAAAAAGTGCCGCTCTCGGAATATACCGGGCCGCAAAGGAGCAACACCGGTTCATTAGACGATTTTGAGCGGACGATCTCGCCGCTTACTGTTTTTTTGGAGTTTTTTGCTTCCTGATAGAGCGGATGCTGGGCAATATCCCATCCCTTCAAATCTTCGCCAGAAGAAGTGGCGTCGGCATAGATGGCACCGGAGGCGTCGGTAAGAAAAATACCGGCGTAATTGTTTTTAAGTAATTCAAAACGTTTTTTCATATCCTTGCGGATCACATCCACGGCCTCAGTCGCACCATCGACCCCCTTGGCGTTGACGGCCTCGGCCGCAATCTTCACCTGGGTTCGACCGGCAAAGGCCGCGGCAAACTTGATTTCCCCCTCCAAGGTTGCCGATACCTGCATCGCCAAACCTTCCGCAATGGATTGGGCATTGGCCTTGCTGTACTGGGTGACGGCCTTAGCTGAATTGGTCGTGGCAAAATATCCACTCACCAGCAACGGCAACAAAACGACCAACACACCACCGACAATGAGTTTAAAGCGAATCGATGAAAAATTCATGCATACCTCTCTTCTTAACAATCAAATTTCTTTCGGAACCCGCATGCTCCGAAGCAACAGGGCCTGTTTCTTACGAAAGTGACCGCCATCCCGCATGGCCCCGACCGGTCGAGCCGGTACAGTTCTTGGTCAGATCTTGGTCACCATTTATTAATAATTGTAAGGGGATTGAGAAAGGATTGTCAAAACAATAGGTAAATTTACCTAATAAAATACTCATTAAAAACTAACCAACATTTCCGGCTGTGCGAGATGTGCCAAGCAGGCGGGCGATCTCTGCAGCGACTTCTTCCTGATCAAGTCCATCGCCATGAATGGTCAGTTCGGCATATTTACTGTACAGATTTTGTCGTTCATCAAAGAGTTCCTGGAAGGTCTGATGGGCGGCCTTGGCGATGCCGCGAGAAGCGAAGTTGCGGATCCGCCGTTTGATTTCGGCAAAAGAGACTTTGAGAAAAATGATCGTCGATATTTTCTGCAGATGCTCCATGGCCATTTCGCTGTAAGCGGCGCTACCGCCGGTAGCAATGACATGTCCGCTGACGTTGAGCTTAAGAATCTCACGTTCTTCAATGGCTCGCAGGTTGAGATGATCACTCTCGTCGAGGATCTGCTGCAGTGATTTCTGCTGATTGATCTGAATGAGAATATCGGTGTCGATGAAGCCGAGCGACAGATTTTTGGCGAGGATGATGCCGATGGTACTTTTGCCCGCTCCCGGCATGCCGATCAGGGTCAGATTTGATTTCATGGCGCGCTCCCATGGAAGGGGTGAGAATTAGAATACTACGAAAAAATAAGGTGTATCAAGGGACCGTAGTCGAAAACGACCACACCTGGCAAGGCTCGATTATGGTGTAAAGAAAGAGGAGCGTCGGCGAATTCAGGGGGTGACTTTAGAAAAAATTGCCCCGGACCGAATGCAGGGTTGTTTGATCCGGGGTGAGAATTGAGGGCTGAGAAACTGAATTACCAGGCAGCATCCCCTTTGATTTCACCACGGGTCGAGATCACGACCTGGCGGACCGGCAGTTCCGGCTTGACCGCATCATAGGCCTGGCGGATAATTTGCAGCATGGAGTGGCAGCAGGGTACCTCCATGATCAAGATGGTCAGCGATTTGAGTTTGCGGGTTTGAAAGATTTCGGTAAACCGATCCACATAGAGTTGCTGGTCATCGAACTTGGGACAGCCCATCATCACCACCCGGCCGGCAATAAAGTCTTGCGGCAGGCCAGCGTAGGTGACCGCGGTGCAGTCGGCCGCCACCAGCAGATCGCAGTTTTCCAGAAACGGGGCGGCAGCCGGTATCAGTCGAATCTGCACCGGCCAGTGCGACAAGGCCGAGCCCGTCTGCAGACCGGGAACGTTGGCGGCGTGGCAGGGTGACATCGGCTGCAGGGTCTGCAACCGGGCCGAGGGACATCCGCCACCGTGCGACGGCGGAGCCGGTTGTTTTTCTTTGGTCGCCAGGAAATGCTCCACCGCCTCTTCGTCAAATTCGTCGGCCTCGCGCTCGATGATCTGCAGCGCCCCGGTGGGACAGGAGCCCAGGCAGGCACCGAGTCCGTCGCAGAGTTTGTCCGCCACCAGGCGGGCCTTGCCGTCGATAATCTGCAGCGAGCCTTCGGCACAATCCGGAACGCATTGACCGCAGCCGTCACAGAGTTCTTCGTCTATCTTAATAATTTTTCGCTTAATTTTCATAACACTCTCTTCGTCTTAAAAAATACTGCTGATCAACCAAGAACGGCCGTTTTCAGCGCCTCGATCCCAAAACGTTCCATGAAGCGGGCGGACCGGGTCTTAAACTTGGACTCATGGAGATAATAGTTGAGGGTTTTGGTCACCAAGGCCACGGCTTCGTCATCGCTTAACCCCTCGGCCAACAGATCGCCGATCCGCGGACGCCCGGCGGCATTGCCGCCAAACGAGAACCGCCACCCTTTTTTCTCAGCGGTCAGGCCCACATCGCGCATCCACGATTCGCAGCAGCAGAACCGGCAGCCGGAAATCCCCACCTTGACCTTGTAGGGCAAGGGCCCATCGAGTTCGATCTGCTTAATCCGCTCACCAAGATTGAGCGCGTCCCCCTGGCCGAATTGACACCAGGCGTTCCCCGGACAGGCCTGGACGTAATGCACCCGGTTGCGGGCATGGGGTGGTGTAGCCGGAATGTTCAGCTCGGCCTTCAGAGCTTCCAGGGCTTCCGGTTCCATACCGAGGAAGGCAACCCGCTGGGCACCGGTAATCTTGGTTTTCGGAATCCGATATTTTCGAGCCAACGCCGCCAATTGTTCCAATTCATCAGGGCTGAGCAGTCCGGCGTTAAAATGGGGCAGGACGAGATAGGTCTTGTGGTTGTCGCTCATGGTATCCATCCGGGCATGCCTCGACCGGACCGGATGATCCAGCCGAGGCATGTTTAGGTTAAAGGGGAAAGGGAAAGCGGAAGGGGAAGATCAGCCGAGAATCGCTTTCAGGTCTTCTTCCGGGGTGGCAGCCACAGGCTTGATATCGAAAGTATCCACCAGGAACTGCAGCACCGCGGGGGTGATGAAGGCCGGCAGCGTCGGTCCGAGGCGGATGTCCTTGATCCCCAGAGAGAGCAGGGTCAGGAGAATGGCCACGGCCTTCTGCTCGTACCAGGACAGGATCATCGACAGCGGCAGGTCGTTGACTCCGCAGCCAAAAGCTTTGGACAGAGCCACTGCGATCTGAATGGCGGAATAGGCATCATTGCACTGACCGACATCGAGCAAGCGCGGAATGCCGCCGATATTGCCCAAATCCTTATCGAAGAAACGGAACTTACCGCAGGCCAGGGTCAACACCATGCAATCGCTCGGCACCTGCTCAACAAACTTGGTAAAGTAATCGCGGCCGGGTTTGGCGCCGTCGCAACCACCGACCAGGAAGAAATGCCGGATCGCTTTGGATTTCACCGCTTCAATCACCTTGTCGGCGACACCAAGGACGGCATTGCGGGCAAACCCGACCATAACCGAACCGTTATCGACCTCATCGGTGAAACCGTCCATAGCCAGGGCCATCGCCACCACCGCCGAATAATCCTTGTCGGCGATGTGCTTGACACCGGGCCACCCGACCAGACCGTTGGTAAAAATCCGGTCCTTGTACTCATCACGCGGTTTCTGGATACAGTTGGTGGTGAACAGGATCGGGCCGGGGAAATTCGGAAATTCTTTATGCTGATTCTGCCAAGCGGTGCCGAAATGCCCGAAAAAATGCGGATATTTTTTTAATTCCGGATAGCCGTGGCAGGGCAGCATCTCGCCGTGGGTGTAAATATCGATCCCTTTGCCTTCGGTCTGCTTGAGCAGCAGTTCGAGATCATGGAGGTCATGACCGGTGATGAGCACGCATTTGTTCTTGCGATGCCCCAGCGGTACCGAGGTCGGTACCGGATGGCCATAAGTACCCGTGTTGCCAGCGTCAAGAATTTCCATGGCCCGCAGGTTGATTTCGCCCGCCTTCATGGCCACCGGTACGCATTGTTCGACGGTCAAACCCGGGACCAGCATAACCGCAAGGGCCTCATAGCAGAAGGCGGCGATGATCGGATCCGTCTTGCCGAGGATGGCGGCATGATCGGCATAGGCTGCAATACCCTTAAGGCCGTAGAGCAAGGTCTGCTTGAGTGAACGAATATTGACGTCGCTGTCGAGGTTTTCAATCAGGTGGAGGGCTGCGCCCTGGGCGGCGAGCTCGGCTATCGAACCGGTCGGGATAACAGTGGCCGCAGCCTCGGAAAAATCGACTTTGCCGCCGGCTGCCGCCACCTTGGCCTTCATGGCCTCGCGCAGTTCGACCGTTTTGTTGATCAGCACCACAAAACGATCCGGATCGAAATCGACATTGGTCAGGGTGGAGAAGATGGCCTCATAGGTAAAGAGGTCCGTAGCCTCATCGACGATACCGTGCTTCCGGCCTTCCTGGGCATACAGCGAAAGCCCTTGCAGAACATGAATCAGCAGGTCCTGGAGGTCGGCGACTTCTTCGTTTTTGCCGCAAACTCCGGCGATATTGCACCCGATGCCCTTGGCGGTCTGTTCACACTGGTTACAAAACATGGCATTTCTCCTTGGCTAATTTTTTGTGTCGCACTCGACATTGTTCCTCAGTAGTATGTCTGCACTATACTTGCTTATTTTAAGATTTCTTTGACATAGATCAAAAATTAACCTTTTAAGAAAATAATGAACCACAACGATGCAGTGCTCGCCGGCAGTTTCCTGTTCAGCGGGCTCCCCGCGGAACAACTCCGCGAGATTGCGGCGATCGGGGTCAGCAAAAAGTACGGCAAGGGCGTGGCCATCTTTTTTGAGGGCGATCCAGGGATTGGTTTCTATATGGTGGCTTCCGGCAAGGTGAAGGTCTTCAAAATGTCGTTCGACGGCAAAGAACAGATCCTCCACATCCTGGGACCGGGCGAACCCTTTGGCGAGGTCCCGGTCTTTCATGGCAACCCTTTTCCAGCCAACGCTGAAACCCTGACCGAAGCCGAGGTACTCTTTTTCCCCCGAGCCGAATTCGTCCACCTGGTTTCGACTAACCCATCGCTGGCACTCAACATGCTGGCAGTCCTGGCGCTGCGTCTGCGACAATTCGCCAGCCAGATTGAAAATCTGACCCTGAAAGAGGTGCCGGGCCGACTGGCGTCTTACTTGCTCTACCTGAAGGAAGAACAGCCGGGGCAGGACAAAGTAGTTCTGGATGTTCCCAAGGGCCAGTTGGCCAATCTGCTGGGCACAAGCTCGGAGACGCTCTCGCGGATTTTTGCCAGAATGACCGAGGAGGGGTTGATCCGGGTGGAGGGGAAAACCATCTATATCCTTGATAGGGAGCGATTAAAGGAACGATAACCGACAAACAGCCAAGTTGAGCCGTGACCATCGCCTTTCCCCTTTGACAGCCACAAACATTGTCATTTATAGTCTCTTTAGAGGTAACAAAAGGCTCTACCCAACTGCAGGGGGGAGATCAATGGAAGCAACCGCAGTCCCCGATTCTTCAAGCAACACCGAACAAGAACCCGTTGACCGGCCGGAACCGGCAAACACTTCCGGTCGGCTCGACATGGAGGCCGAGGCTGTCTGCCTGATGGCGGCCCAACTGGCTCGGGAAATCGATCCGGGGCGCAGAAAAAACCTGCATATTGACTTGGACAGTTCCCTGGAACGCGATCTGGGGTTCGACAGCTTGGCTAAGGTGGAACTGCTCTCGCGACTGGAGAAGGCGCAGGGGGTGGCCTTGCGCGAAGAGGTCCTGACCACGGCCGAAACCATCCGGGACCTGGTCCGGGCTTTAGCGCAAGGAGGGGCGCCCGGGCAACCGGCGGCAGATCGCCGAGCAATGCCGCCGAGCCGGGAGATCGAACGGGCGGGCATCGCCGATGCGGCCCAGACCCTGCCAGAGGTCCTCCTCCTGCAGGCGTCCCGAGCGCCGGACCAAGTGCATCTCCTGGTCTACGGAGTGGAAGACGAACCCTTGGCGGTCAGTCACCGCCTGCTTCTCGAACAGG
Source organism: Desulfobulbaceae bacterium (assembly GCA_019163135.1). Taxonomy (GTDB): domain Bacteria; phylum Desulfobacterota; class Desulfobulbia; order Desulfobulbales; family Desulfobulbaceae; genus Desulfobulbus. The sequence goes on from JAFLKR010000155.1 coordinate 7,354, forward strand.
CCACCGCTGTTGCCGCCGGTCTCCAGGCGCTCGATCTGCAGCCCGGCGATAACATCGCCCTGATGCTGCCCACCGGTCTCGACTATTTTTTCAGTTTCTTCGGGGTGCTCCTTGCCGGTTGCGTGCCGGTCCCTCTTTACCCGCCCATGCGGCCGTCCCAATTCGAAGACCACCTCCGACGGCATCGCCACATCCTCAACAACTGCCAGGCCCGCCTGCTGATCACCGTGACCGAGGCCCGGCCCCTGGCAAGATTCCTCAAAGCCCAAGTGGCATCCCTGCGGCGGATCGTCACCGTCGAGGAATTGCGGGGTATGGGGAGCACCTGCGCCCCACCGCCCACCAGGCCAGGAGAGACCGCCTTTCTCCAGTACACCTCGGGCAGCACCGGCATTCCCAAAGGGGTCATCCTCAGCCACGCCAACCTGCTGACCAATATCAAGGCCATGGGACACGCCATCGGCGCCAACCCCGAGGACACTTTTGTCAGTTGGCTGCCGCTCTACCATGACATGGGCCTAATCGGCGCCTGGCTGGGCAGTCTCTACCATGGCTGCCAACTGGTGGTGATGCCGCCCTTGTCCTTCCTGCTGCATCCCGAGCGCTGGCTCTGGACGATCCACCACCACCGCGGCACCTTGTCGGCTTCTCCCAATTTCGGCTATGAACTCTGCCTCAACAAGACCGACGAAACGCAACTGGCCGGGCTGGATCTCAGTTGCTGGCGTATGGCCTTCAACGGCGCCGAACCGGTCAGCCCGGAAACGATCGTCCGTTTTTCCAACCGTTTCGCCCCCTATGGTTTCCGTCCCGCGGCGATGGCCCCGGTGTACGGTCTGGCGGAGTCCTCCGTTGGCCTCGCCTTTCCTCCAATGGACCGGGGTCCGCTGATCGACCGGGTCCGCCGCCAGGCCATAATGAAGACCAACAAGGCCGAGCCGGCCGACGACAGCGAGCCCAACCCGCTGTGCATTGTCTCCTGCGGCCGGGTCTTGGCCGGCCATCAACTGCGGGTGGTCGACGCCAACGACCGGGAATTGCCCGAGCGGCACATCGGCCACCTCCAATTCTGCGGTCCCTCGGCAACCAGCGGCTATTTCCGCAGCCCGCAGCAGACCGCAGCCCTTTTTCACGGACAGTGGCTCGATACCGGCGACCTCGCCTACCTGGCGGGCGGCGACCTCTTTCTCACCTCCAGGGTCAAAGACATCATTATTCGCGGCGGCCGTAACATCTCTCCCTATGAGTTGGAGGAGGCCATAGGCGAAATTGAAGGCATTCGCAAAGGATGCGTGGCGGTGTTCGGCGTCACCGACGAGGCTTCCGGCACCGAGCGATTGGTGGTGCTGGCCGAGAGCCGCAGTCGGGACCCCGAGCTGCTGACCGCTCTGCGCGACCGGGTGGTCAACCTGGCGGTCGACATCCTCGGCATGCCGCCGGACGAGGTCATCCTCGCCCCGCCACGCACCGTGCTTAAGACTTCCAGCGGCAAGATCCGCCGCGCCGCCAGTCGGGAGATGTATGAACAAGGACGGATCGGACAACCCCCGCGGGCGGTCTGGTGGCAATTCGTCCGTCTGGCCGGGACCGGATTGCTCCAGCAGACCGAGCAGGCGCTCCGGTTAGCGGTATCGCACGCCTATGCCGGTTATTGCTGGCTGCTGTTCGGCCTGATCACCGCAATGGCGGCCCCGCTGGTCTTGCTCCTGCCATCGACCGGCGGTCGCTGGAGGATTGCCCGGACCGCAGCCCGGCTGCTGGCTCGGGTGACCGCCACCCCCATTGTCGTTCACGGCCTCGAGCAGTTAGCGGCACAGGCTCCGCTGATCCTGGTCGCCAACCATCAGAGTTACCTGGACAGTTTTATTCTAATGGCGGCGCTGCCGGTGCGATTCAGTTTTGTCGCCAAGGCGGAGTTGGCCGGACAAGCCGGGCTGCGCCACCTTCTGACCCGCCTTGATGTCACTTTTGTCGAGCGGTTCGAATCCCGACAGGCGGTTGAAGATACCCGAAGGCTTCAGGAACTTGCCGCCGGGGGCCGGTCGCTCTGTTTTTTCGCCGAAGGAACCTTCCGGCGGACACCGGGGCTGCTACCGTTCCACCTTGGGGCCTTTCTTGTTGCCGCCGAAAACAACATGGAGGTAGTGCCGATTACCATCCGGGGCACACGGGCCAAACTGCGCTCAGAATCCTGGTTTCCGCGCCAGGGACCGGTGAACCTGTTCATTGGGCCACGACTGCGGGCCCGGGAGCCTGGTTGGGATTCAGCCCTGGATCTGCGCAACCAGGCTCGACAACAGATTCTGCTCCACTGCGGCGAACCGGATGCAGGCGGGGATGGATGACGAGGACAGCGTAATGGCAGAGAGAGAACATAGCCCCGGCAGCAACGACGTTATCACTCTAGACGAAGCGACGACCCTGGCCGGTCTGTTCCAAGAGCGATGCACCCGCACGCCGGATAGAGTTGCCTTCCGTCAGTTCGATCGCCCCGCCGGGCTCTGGCGGGACTTCACCTGGCAGCAGGTTGCCGATGAGGTCGGGCGCTGGCGGCACGGCCTGCGCCTCCAGGGGCTTGTCCCCGGCGACCGAATCGCCCTCTGGTTGGCCAACAGCATGGCCTGGGTCTGCTGCGAGCAGGCGGCTCTGGCCGAAGGCTTGATCGTGGTGCCTCTCTACGCACGCGACAATCCGGAAAACCTGGCTTATATCCTCGGCGACTGCGCCTGTCGCCTGCTGGTGCTCGACGATGACCAGCAGTGGGGCCAACTGATTAATTTATGCCAGGATTTTCCGACCCTGGAACAGGTGGTCTGCCTCCAGGACACCGCTGGGGGCGCCCCCGCAAGCCTCCTTCAGTCATTAGCCCGCTGGCTGCCGACTGAACCGATCGATGACGGCGGACAGGACCTCAAGCCCGATGACCTGGCGACCATCGTCTACACCTCCGGCACCACCGGCCGCCCCAAAGGAGTGATGCTGACCCACCGCAATATTCTCTGGAACGCCGCCGCCGTTCTCCAGGTCCACCCAGCCCTGCCGGACGACCTTTTCCTTTCCTTTCTCCCCCTGTCCCACGCCTTCGAACGGACCGTCGGTTACTACATCCCGATGATGGCGGGCTGCTGCATCGCCTACTGCCGTTCGATCCAGGAACTGGCCGAAGACCTGCGCACCCTCCGCCCCACCATCCTCATCTCCGTCCCCCGAATCTACGAACGGATAGCCGCGCGCATCCGGGAACAACTGGAGCGGAAGGGAGTGCTGGCGCGATTGCTGTTCGCCGCCGCGGTCACCGTCGGATTCCGCCGCTTTGCAGCCTTTCGGGCACAGCAACGGCCCAGCCTGCCGGACCGCCTGACTTGGCCGATCCTCGAACATCTGGTCTCCGCCCGCATTCTAGCCGGGTTTGGCGGTCGCCTGCGGCTGGCAGTAGCCGGCGGTGCCCCGTTGCAGGAAGCAATCTCCCGCCTGTTCATCGGTCTTGGTCTCCCCCTGGTCCAGGGCTATGGCCTCACCGAGGCGGCCCCGGTGGTCAGCGCCAACCCGTTGACCGACAACCGACCGCTCTCGGTGGGACAACCGCTGGCGGGGGTCGAAGTGCGCTTGGCCGATGATGGTGAACTACTGATCAAAAGTCCGGGGATAATGCTGGGCTACTGGCGCCGGCCCGAACTGACCGAAGAAGCCTTCGATAGCGCAGGCTGGCTAAAAACCGGGGATATCGCTCGAATCGACGATGGTTATATCCAT
>JAFLKR010000176.1 GCA_019163135.1 Desulfobulbaceae bacterium
CTGTGAGATTCATATATTTGGGCATGGCAATTTTGCTTTCGACGTTGGTGTATTGCAAAACTGCGCCTGCTAATGAAGCCCAGGCCGCCCTCACCGGTCGATCCTCGACCTACCAGTATGAAATTCCTGAAAATTTGAGCGCGGATGAAAAATCCTGGTTCAGGGTTTTTCAGGAAGGGAATATTCTGGCGATGGGCTGGCAGGAAATTACCAGCGAAATTATGGCAAGGACCCCGCCGGAGAAGCGGCAGGTTCAAAAAATAGCCTTGGATACTTTGGGCAAGAAAATCGGGATGGAATGGAGTCGGCCCAACAAGGTTCGCAAAGTCAGTACGTCCATGCTCCAGGATTGGGGTGATATCCTGAGAAATACCGCTAAAAAGAACCCGCAGCAATTAACCCAGGCCATCGCCTCTATCGATCAGGAAGTTGACGCTGTTCTTGATTGATCGCAAGGCCTTACCCCTTCGTCGTCTTCCTTCGCTTCCACCCGGCACCGGAGCTCTCCGCTGTGCAGGATTACCTCCACCCGCTCGTTGACCTTGACCTGGGTTTCGGAGGTCACTACACTTTTTTTCCCCTCAATTTTACGCACAATCGCATATCCCCTGGCCAGGGTCGCCAGCGGGCTCACCGCCTGGAGCACGCCCGTGGCCCGGGAGAAAAGTTCCTCCTTGCCCTGTACCAGCGATCTGATTGCCTGTACCAGTCGGATCTGCACGCTCCCTAACTGCAGGGCGTACAGGGACAAACGGTGGGCGGGATTTCGTTGTTCCAGGAGGAAAGCGGCTCGAGCCAGTCGCTGTGCTTTAGCAGCCAGGGTTGTTTTGATTGAGAGTTCAAGGCTCAGGCTCCATTGGTCAACCTGGAGCATCAATCGATCGAGCGGATGGGGCATGGTTTCGAGATGATGCCGGGCCAGGAGCAACCGCTGCTGGTATCGGTCAATCCGGTTGCTCATGGTTCGTTGCAGGCGAGTTCGGCAGTTTGCAATCCTGCGTTGCAGGGTCAGGCTGTCCGGCACCAGCAATTCCGCAGCCGCACTCGGCGTTGGCGCCCGCAGGTCGGCGGCGAAATCGGCGATGGTAAAATCGATCTCATGGCCCACGGCGCTGACCACCGGCAGTCGGGAATTGCGGATGGCGCGGGCTAGTTGTTCATCGTTAAAGGCCCAGAGGTCTTCGATTGAACCGCCGCCCCGACAAAGGACAATCACATCGGTTGACTGTCCGGCATTGATGTCGGCCAGGGCCTGGATCATGTCGGCTGCGGCTCGATCTCCCTGCACCGTGACCGGATACACCGCAATCCGAATCGGGGGGTAACGTCGGGTGGCGATTCGGATAAAGTCATGGACCGCGGCTCCCTGGGGGGAAGTGACCAGGGTGATGTGCCGAGGCAGACTCGGCGGGGTGCGTTTGAGGTGTTCATCAAAGAGGCCTTCGGCGGCCAGTCGGCTCTTTAACTGTTCAAAGGCCAGTTGCAAGGCCCCGGTGCCGTGGAAGTCGACGGTGTCGACAATCAATTGATACTCGCCTCTTGGTTCGTACACCGAAATCCGACCTCGGCAGACCACATGCATGCCGTCTTTCGGCGGTTCCGGCAGATACCGCTGCTGCGTTTTGAAGAGTACTGCCTTGATCTGGGCGCTTGGATCTTTGAGGGTAAAATAGAGGTGGCCGGAATAGGGCCGGTGCAGGTTGGAAATCTCCCCGGCCACACTGACAAAAGGGAAACGGCTTTCCAGCAGGGTGCGGATGGAACCGTTCAGTTCGGAAACGGTCAGGACCTGGCGGCTATCCATGATGCGGAGCCGTGCCTCGGCATGGATGCCGGGAGTGTTGAAGAGCGATGGTCCGCGGTTGGCGGCAAGCGGCTTTTTGCATGGAGATCATGGATTGCTTAATGCTTTTTTTTTTTGCCCGGTTATAATCGTGAACCTTAATGTTGGCGAGAAAGTCTGCTGACCTTCGTCCCAATTGTTTCGGGCACCCTTGCGACAGTAGTCCCGACGTCCAGGTTGTTTACCGTCTTCATCGGAACGGCGCAACGGTATTTGTATTGTTAAAGGCCTTGCCCTAATAGGATAACAAGGTGCCAGGCTATCAAACTGTGAGGCAAAAAAAGGTCGACCATAAGGGGGCAACCTAAATTTGGGCTTGTTCCTCCCCCTTTTTTAGACCAAAAGCCTACAGGTTACATACCCAAGTTTATCCTCGTAAAGGAGAGTGAACCGCCATGGCGGAGCAGAGTGCTTTTGACCGGAAGAACATCGAATTGCAGACCCTGGGTCCTGCTACGGGATTGCTTGAGCAGTTTAACCTGCCGCCTGCCGCGATTAAATTTATCCGGCGCAATCAACGGACCCTCTCGATAGTGGTGGTGGGGTGTGTGACCCTGGCCGTCGCTATCTCCGCGTATTCCTCATATCGTCAATACCGTATCGTCAAGGCCGCTACTGCCCTTGATGCGGCCTTGGTGGCCAAACAGGACAGCAGATCGCTGCTCGAAAAGGTGGTGCAGGAGTATGGCGCCACCCCGTCCGGGCTGTGGGCCAAGGTCGAATTGGGTTTTCTTGATGAAAAGGAAGGGCAGGGTGCTAAGGCGATCACTCGCTTTGAAGCGATTAATGCGACGCTGGCACCCCAGGATTTACGCAAACCGTTGGTGCTCGGAAAACTAGGCGCCCTCTATGAAAACGAAAAACAATTTGACAAAGCGCTCCTTGCCTACGGCGACTTGGCCTTGATTGAAGGATTTGCCCCCGATGCTTACCGGGCCTTGGGGAGGGTCAACGAGCAGTTAGGCAAAAACGCGGAAGCCGTGGCCATGTACAATAAATATCTGGAATTGACCAAACCCCAAGTGGAACAGGGGAAAGGCGATCCGGTGCGGGAGATGGTTCAAACGAGACTCAACCTACTGAAGAAATAATGGAAATTATAAAAAGCCCTGAAGAGATGCATGCGTGGGCCAGAGCACGGGCTCTTTCCGGTAAAACCATCAGCCTGGTGCCAACCATGGGCTTTTTCCATGAAGGCCATTTGAGCCTCATGCGGATGGCGGCCAAGCAGTGTGATCTTGTGGTGGTCAGCCTGTTTGTCAACCCCACCCAATTCGGACCAAACGAGGATCTTGATCGCTATCCCCGCGATTTTGAACGGGATATGGCCTTGGTCCAGCAGGAAAAAGTGGCAGCGGTATTTGCTCCGACCCCCGATTTGATGTATCCCCAGGGGTTTCAGACCCAGGTGTCGGTGGCTAATCTGACCACCCATCTCTGCGGACAGAGTCGGCCCGGTCATTTTGCCGGGGTGACCACGGTGGTCAGCAAGTTGTTCAATATCATTCAGCCTGAAGTGGCGGTGTTTGGGGAGAAGGATTTTCAGCAGTTGGCGATTATCCGTCGCATGGCCCGCGACCTCAACATCCCGGTCAAGATTGTCAGTCATCCCATTGTCCGAGAGGCCGACGGATTGGCGATGAGTTCGCGCAACACCAACCTTAATCCTGCCAACCGGGCGGCGGCGCTCAGTTTATCCACCGCGCTCCAGTTGGCCCGAGAACGGGTGGGCCAAGGGGTGCGCTCGGTTGCCGAGTTGACCAAAATTCTAGAGGCCCATATTCTGTCCTTCTCCGGGACTGCGATCGATTATGTCAGTTTTGTCGATTTCGAAACCTTGGAGCCGATGACGGTGGCCGAGGCGCGCACGGTTCTGGCTCTGGCGGTCCGCATCGACGGCAAGGTGCGATTGATCGACAATGGCTTTGTCATACCTCAGGCCGTCGGCTGATATGCTGAGATTACAGGCTTTCCGGGATCGGCCCCGCACAACGGGTCCGGCAAATTGAAATAACGTGTTCTAATGAGGTGGTATTGTGCCCGGTTTTGAGATTTTTGGAGAAGAGGAAAAAAAGCAGGTTCTAGAGGTGCTGGAGAGCGGTGTGCTTTTTCGTTATGAATTTGCCGCCCAGCGCCAGGGGGTCTGGAAAGTGCTGGAGTTTGAAAAGGCCTTCGCCGCCTATACCGATACCACCCATGCCCAGGCGGTCACCTCGGGGTCCGCCGCCCTTAAGGTTGCGCTGACCGCGCTCGGGGTCGGGGCCGGTGACGAGGTCATCACCCAGGGATTCACCTTTGTCGCCACTTGGGAAGCGATCCTCGATTGTGGCGCTATCCCGGTATTCACCGAGGTCGATCTGACCCTGAACATGGATCCTGCGGATTTGGAAAAAAAGATCACGGCCAAGACCAAGGCCATCATCCCGGTCCACATGCTCGGAGCTCAGGCGCGCATTGAGGAAATCAAAGCCATTGCCGACCGGCATAACATCCCGGTGATTGAAGATACCGCCCAGGCTGCGGGCGGGCGTTTGCACGGACGTCATCTTGGCAGCTTCGGGGCCTGCGGCACTTTTTCGTTCGATGCGGTCAAGACCATGACCACCGGCGAGGGCGGCATGTGCATCACCAGTGACGAGAGTTTGTGGCGGCGGATGTCCGAATACCAGGATCACGGCCATGACCATGTTCCCAATCCGGGCGGTCGCGGCGGCGAAGGGCGCCCGTTTGTCGGTTTTAACTTTCGGATGATGGAAATTCAGGGTGCCATCGGCCTGGCTCAACTGGCCAAACTTGACGGGATTGTGGCGGCCCAGCAGGAGAATAAACAGTTTTTCAAAGAGGCGGTCAGCGTTCTGTCGGGCGTCAGTTTTCGCGAGATCCTTGATCCGGTTGGCGATTCGGCTACTTTTTTGACCTTCATGCTGCCTGATAAGGAGCGGACCACCGCTGTCAATCAGGTCCTCCGCGACCAGGGGGCGGGAGCGGTGCGCTGGAGCGAAAACGGCTGGCATTATTATCCGAACTGGGAGCACCTGCTCGAAGGCAAAACCCCCTGTCACGGCGGCTGGCCCTTCAGTGCCCACGGCAAACGGCGGGTGCTCTACGATCCCCAGGCCTTGCCCGCTTCAGCGGCGATCATCGAACGGACCCTGACCTATCAGGTGCCGATTATCCTCCCTGATGAACAAAAGACCAAATTTGCCGCAGCCTTGAAAAAAGCCGCCCAAGTCTAGCTGCCCTTTCCCCGTGGTTTAGCCGCAAACGGGCTGATGAGGGTTGCCGCAAAACGCCGCAAGCGGTAATCCCCTCAGCTCGCCGATAGAGAAATTATCCCCCCACATAGACATCGAAACGGATCGCCTTGCCCTTGAGCGTATAAGAGGGGGCAGGGCCCGCCAGCAACGGTCCCTTGAGCGGCCGCTTGACCACCACTTTTTTAGGTCGGATCGCCAGCGCTGCCTGCAGCAAGAGTTCCGGAGCCTGGCTCTGGTCATCAAGCAGTTGCAGCAGTTGCAGATCCTGTTTCACCTTGGCGGCTTTAGACCGTTCCGGAAACATCGGGTCAAGGTAGATAACCTCGGGTTGCTCGGCTGGCTGTTGCAGATAATCGAGGACATTGCCCACGGTCAGGCGCATCCGTTCGATGATGGCCGCAATTTGCGGTGAGCGGGCAGCCCGCTCCAGGCCGTCCTGAAGCAGGGCGGCGACGATCGGGTTGCATTCGAACATACGGACCTGAAAGCCGGCGGCGGCCAGGAGAAAGCCGTCGCGTCCGAGCCCGGCGGTGGCGTCGATGACCAGCGGACTGGCGGCATGCCGCACTTTGGCCGCCTGCACCAACAGCTCCCGACCGGGATGGAGGGCGCGTTTCCGAGCGGCGGGCCGGGTGAAATCGACCCAGAGGGCCCCGGGCAAGTCAGGATCGCCTGGCTTGCTCAACTCCAGTCGCTCCGGGCTCAGGTGCAGTAACAGGGCCGATCCCCGCACCTCGGTAGCCAGAGGAAGCCCCAGGGACTCAGTCAGCAGGCGTACCCGATCGGCGGGACATTGCGGATCGGCGAGCAGGGCAAGCGGTTGGTGGAGGGAATGCAAGAGCTTAATTCCAGTGGTAACTTGATGGATTTGTTTGGTGATTGCCTTTTATTAGGTCGCACTGTATCATGGGATTGCAAATAAAAGCAAAACAATGTTGCCCCGTTAACTCCCTTTCAGGATTTCCGATGATTCCAGTCGAGCCTAAGATAGTCGCTATTATTCCGGCACGTTATCATTCTAACCGTTTTGAGGGCAAACCACTCGCCCTGATCAATGGTAAACCCATGATCCAGCATGTAGTTGAGCGGGCAGGGCAGGTCGCCTTGCTCTCCCGGGTGGTGGTGGCCACGGATGACGAACGGATCGCCCGTGCGGTGGAGGCCTTCGGCGGTTCCTGGGTGATGACCCGCAGCGATCACGCCACAGGCACGGACCGGCTGGCTGAGGCTGCACAGTTGATCGGTATTTCCGACCAGGATGTGATCGTCAATATTCAGGGCGATCAGCCCCTGTTCCCGGCGGAGATCGTCGAGCAGGTGGCGCGGCCCCTGCTTGATGATCCGGCGCTGCCCATGTCGACCCTGATCTATAAAATCGTCCGGCCGGAGGAGATCACCGATCCTAACCATGTTAAAACCGTGTTCGATTGCCACGGCAACGCCCTTTATTTTTCGCGCTCGCCGATCCCCTTTCAGCGTGATCCCGGCGAAAAGGACCAGCCAACCTACTACAAGCACCTCGGTTTTTATGCCTACCGCAAAGGTTTTCTCGTCACCTTCGTCGGGCTACCCGAAGGGCAGTGGGAGCGATTCGAAAAGCTGGAACAATTACGTGCCCTGGAGTTTGGCTACACCATCCGGGTGGTGTTGACCGATCACGATTCGGTCGAGGTCGATACCCCCAATGATCTGATCAGGGTGGAGCAGGTTCTGGCAGCGGCAGATAAGTAGCATCGTTGCCGAGGGGATCGGCGGCAAGGTCTTTACCTTATTTTCGATAATTGGCGGGCTATGGCCAGACAACAGCATCTCAAGAAGCAACTGCAATTTTTGACCTCACAGGGTTTTTCCGTCCTTGATGTCCTTCCGGAAAACAGTCTGGCGGAAAAAATTACCTCTATTGTCCTGGATAGCGCCACCGGCTCCTTTTCCCCGGCAATCGCCAACCTGTTTTTTGATTTGAAAAAGAAAATCGAGACCCTGGATACAAGCACCACCAAGGTGGTAGTCTTCGGAGGAGGCACCGGACTTTCCAATATTATCGGCGGCGATTCAAGGCGAACCGGTTGGGCCATCAAGCCCTTCACCGGTTTAAAACAGGTTTTTCCGCTGGTGAGTTCGGTAGTCTGCGTCACTGACGACGGGGGCTCCACCGGGGAATTACGCAAAGACCTGCCGCTGATTGCTCTGGGTGATCTTCGCCATGTGCTGGTCTCCTCCATCCGAACGGGAAACCTGTTCAGGGAATACGGGCTGGATGAAGCAGCCGCCACGCACTGTGCCAAGGCCCTCCATGCCATCTTTAATTATCGGTTTATCTCCTGTCCTTTCTCGCCGGCGCAACTCCTCCAGGATACCGGCGCCGAACTTGCCGATCTGCCTCAACCCCTGCTGGGATACCTCACCGGGCTGGTCACCCTGGTCTATACCGACGAGCGCCTGGCTTCTACCCTGTATCGACCGCAGTGCCTGGGAAATTTGCTGCTGGCCAGCGTTATCTATAAACAACTGGACAGGTCGCTGACCAGCACCGAGTTGCTGGCCTCACACCAGGTTGTGCGGACGGCAACCATCCGGGGGTTGGCTGAACTCTCGGCCTGTCTTGGCGTCCAGCGCAATTCAGTGCTGCCCTGCACCACCACCTTGTCGCAATTGCAGATGTTGTACAGCAATGGGGTCCTGGTCACCAGCGAATACAAATCGGGCAAGGCGCGGCGCGGTTACCCGGTCGACCGGGTGCTGGTCGAATTCGGCCGCAACCCGTTTCTCCAGCCGGAAGTGGTGCAACAGGTGCAGCGGGCCGATATTATTCTTTTTGCTCCGGGGAGTCTCTATACTTCGATCATCCCCATCCTGCAGGTGCCGGGTCTGGCCGAGGCCATTCGGAAAAACACGACGGCCCTCAAGGTGCTGGTCGCCAATATCTGGGTGCAGAAGGGCGAGACCGATGCGGCCCGGGATGCCCCTGACCGCAAATTTTACGTTTCTGACCTGATTAGGGCCTATCACCGCAATATTCCAGGCGGGGTCTATGATCTTTTTTCCCATGTGGTCTCGCTCAACATGAGCGATATCCCCGCTTCCGTGCTGCAGCGCTATGCCCTGGAAAACAAGGAGCCGATTTATATCGATCGTAATCGGGTTCGGGCGCTGGGGTTCGGCTCGGTGGAAGCCCGGGTTTTTTCGGAAGAACAATTACAGCAGCGTGGGGTCATTCAGCATGATCCCGACTCACTGGCTCAAGCCGTCAAAGGGCTCTGGGCCCTGCAGCAGGCCGGTTTTATCGATCAACCCGTCAGTCGGGAAAAACTGCCCAACGCTGATTTTATGTCGTTTACCGAGTATAGCCCTAAACTGGCGCCCAGTCAGCGATATGAAAAAATTCGGGCGCAGTTGCATTATCTGAGCACCGAACTGATTCCGGCCGGCTCCCTGGCGGTAATTAAAATGACCGAAATGGAACGGAAATGGTTATTGGACCGGGTGGTGGAAATCATTTGGCTTCACCCCGACATCCCCCTGGAGCATCTGCAGTATATCCGTGGAATCACTTTGGTTGAACCGGAATCCTGGAAACGCTGCCAGGAATGGGACAATATTTTTTCGTTCTACGATCCGCACGATCAGCGGATCAAAATCCGACAAGATCAGGCAGGAAACCTTAACCGCTTCGAGATGGTTTTTCTGGTGGCCCTGGGGCAGTCGCTGCTCGGTAATTACGCCCACGAAAAACGCATGGTCGATCTGCGGTCCGGCGCCGATCTGGTCGGTCGGCTCTTCCGATTGAAGGTTAGGGGGGCGGAACAATTGGTCAGTTTTCTTGATCCCGAAGATGTTGACACCTATCTGCGACTGGCTCGGATGCACCGCTCACAGGAAGAAGAGCGATTGTACACCCGGGTGATCAACCCCGCTGAGGGTTTTACCCCTCCGGGCTTGTATTTCGGACTTTTTTACGCATGGTACCTGGACAACAGGTTCGCAGCTAATATAGAATATAAAATGTCCATTATGCGTAACGCCATTCCAGATCTCATTCCCGAGCAGGTGCGGATTGTGGATCGTCGAGGGCGGACCATTCGTTTTTTCCAGGAAAGGATTTTCAGACAACGATACCCTCTGCTCGCCGGGACGGTAAGATGAACAATCCCACATTGTGGACCATTATTTTGCTCCTTTTGGCAGGATATGCAGTGTTCACGACCCTGCTGTACTTTTTTAAAATACGTCCCCGGTTGTGCGGCCGTCCGTCTGGACAAGCGCAGCCGTCTGTTCCATCTGATGGTGACCAACGAGAGGATGGGGCTCCCTCGACCGCCATTGACCTGCACTTAGAGACTGCCTCCCCGGAAATCCCAGCGGGCCAGGCGGTCAATCCCATCCTGGAGCGAGCGCTCAATGATTGGCAGTCCACCTTTGACGCGGTCATGGACCCGGTCCTTATTCTGGATGCCAACCTGACCATCGTGCGGGGTAACCATGCAGCTTTTCAACTGCTTTCGGTCAACGGGGCGGGCATTGAGGGGAAAACGTGCCACCAGTTGTTTGCCGGTACCGATATATCCTGCGGGGTTTGCCCTATGCAGATTGTCCGGCAGGATAATAAACCCCACCAGCAGGAAATCACCCATCGGTATTTAGGGCGCACCTTCACCGTCAGTTGTTCCCCTATCCTCAAAGAAGGGCTGATCATCGGCTATGTCCAATGGATGAAGGATATCAGTCACCAATGCAATCTTGAGAAACGACTGGTCCAGGCCTCCAAGCTGGAGGCGATTGCCACCCTTGCCGGCGGGATTGCCCACGATTTCAATAATATACTCGGTGCCATCCTCGGTAATGCCGATCTCTTGCTTTACCGATTGCCAGCCCCTGCCGGCGTGGAGCGGTTCACTTCCGGGCCGCCGATCACCTTTGATGAAATCGCTGAGCACCTGCAAGCCATCAAACGAGCGGGTAACCGGGCCAAAGATTTGGTGGCGCAGATTCTCGCTTTCAGTCGCCAGACCACTAATCAGCGGAAAAATCTGATGGTCAGCCCGGTGGTCAAGGAGGTTTGCCGTCTGTTGCGCGCCTCCCTGCCGGCCACCATTGAGCTCAAAGTCTCGGTCGCCGAGGAGATTGGCATTATCTACGCCGATCCTTCGCAGATTCAGCAGATACTGATGATTCTCTGCACCAACGCCTCCCAAGCCATGGAGAATAAAACCGGGGTGATTGAAATATCGCTCCGGGAAATTGAGACCGGCAAGGCTGAGCAGCTTCGTTATAACGACCTGACTCCGGGGAAATATGTGGCCCTCACGGTCAAGGACACGGGTAAGGGAATCGCTGAAAAAACCCTTGAGCGGATTTTTGATCCTTTTTTCACCACCCGTGAAGTAGGCGGGGGATCCGGTATGGGGCTGGCCGTACTCCATGGGATTATCGTTTCCCACGATGGCGTTATCGACGTCAAATCAGAGATGGGCAAGGGTTCGGTTTTTACGATTTTCTTTCCCAGTGTACAGACGGCCAGCGGCGAGGAGGACTATCAGATCGTTTCGATGCCGCGGGGAACCGAGACGATCCTCTTTGTCGATGATGAAGAAGATATTGTGAAAATGCGCACCAGAATGTTATCATATTTGGGTTATCGATTGCTGCCGGCCACCAGCCCCGAACAGGCGTTGGGCTATTTTACCAGGGGCAGGGAGCGTATCGACCTGTTGATTACCGATCATACCATGCCGAGAATGACTGGTTTGCAACTGGCAACCGAGAT
>JAFLKR010000164.1:0-1738 GCA_019163135.1 Desulfobulbaceae bacterium
CCACGCCGGTGTTAAACGGCACGCTGTCGCAGGCCATCGGCGCCACCGACGTGGTGCAGGTCTTTGACGGGGCCGATTACCTGGGCAACGCCACGGTGACCGGCACCACCTGGAGCTATGCGCTCGGCACCGTCACCCCGCTGGCAGCGGGCAGCACGCACAGCTACACCGCCAGGGTCGGCGACGCGGCGGGCAATGTCGGCACGCTCTCCAGCACCTTTACGCTCACGGAGTCGTCACCGGCAGAACTGCTGACCAACGCGACCATTGAGGGGGGCACCGCGACAGGGTGGGGATTATATACAGCAGGGTCAACGTTACATTATGAATACGACGCTACTAATGCAAGCTACCATTATAATTTTAATGGCGGCGGGACCATTCCCGGCGGCAGCGTGTTTCAAACGCTCAGCAATCTGATTGCGGGACAAACCTATTACGTGCAGTATCAGTTAAATATAAATGGTTATCAAGGCGTCGACAACGAGGTGCTGAATGCTCATGTCCAGAACGGCGCCACCTGGAATGCCGGTACGCTGCTCTCCTCGCAGGTGGTGACCCAAAACAGCGGTACCGTAAATTACAGCTTTACGTTTACCGCTGCCAGCAGCACGGCCACCGTGGTGTTCACCAACACGGCAGCCCCGAACGGAGCGTCAACGGATCTCTGGCTGAACAAGGCCAGCGTCATGCTGATCTCCGAGGCCGCGCATAGCACCTTTACCCCGCTTGTGCTCGATCTCAACGGCGACGGGGTGCATACGACGGATGCGGCGCACGGCGTGCTGTTCGACGTCGGCAACACCGGCATGGCGGGGCGCAGCGCCTGGGCCGATAGCCACGACGGCCTGCTGGTACGCGATATCAACCATAACGGGGCGATCGACCACGGCGGCGAGCTGTTCGGCGAGGGCACCCTGCTGGCCAACAACGACCAGGCGGCCAACGGCTTTGCCGCTCTGGCCCAGCACGACGCCAACCAGGATAGCAATATCGACGGCCAGGATGCGGTCTTCAAGGAACTGCTGGTCTGGCAGGATGGCAACAGCGACGGCGTCAGCCAGGCAGACGAGCTCCACAGCCTGACCGACCTCGGGATCACCTCCCTGAACCTGGCGGCGACATCCGGCAACACGGTGGACAACGGTAACCTCCACGGCCTGGAGTCCAGCTACACCACCATCGACGGCAAGGTCCACGAGCTGACCGACGTCTGGTTCCAGCAGGGGGCGCAAGGCACCCTGACGACCAATGCGGTCGGCATGACCACCCTACAGTTGGTAACCGAAGGGCAGTCCCTGGATCTGACCACGGTGGACACCGCCCGCCTGCAGGGGGTGGACCGGATCGACCTGACCGGGGCGGGCGCCAACACCCTGACGCTTTCGCGCCGGGATGTACTGGAAATCGGGGACCAGGACAGCTGCACCGCCGATAAGGGCTGGACCGGGCTTGACGGCGCGCAAGGCCGCCATCAACTGGTGGTGGACGGCGACGGTACGGATCAGGTGGTCATCGAGGGCGGCGGGTTCGTCAACGCCGGCACCGCCGAATGCAACGGTGTCAAGTATGAGGTCTATAACAGCGTCACCGATTCCGCCCAGTTGCTGATCAACCATCAGGTGGTCATGGGATAAACGTACCGGTCACCCAAAAGCAAAGCCTGATTGACAAAGGTCCAGATCAGCCCTAATAATTCTTATCAAACAACATTGAAGGTCATTAACTTAAGAACCCT